>NZ_PTSN01000002.1:0-346628 GCF_002965865.1 Escherichia sp. MOD1-EC6098 | reverse complement strand
GCATCTGTTCCGGCGCATAAATGGTTTCGAAGGCGACGTATTTCGCGTTACTGGTCGGTTCTGCCAGTGCCAGCAATTTGTGCAGCGGAAAACCAATCCACGGCACCACCATCGACCATGCTTCTACGCAACGCATACGATAAATCCGCTCTTCCAGCGGGAAACGACGGGTCAGTGCATCATGATCGAGGGTTAACGGTTTAGCGACTTCACCGCTGATTTTCAACGTCCACGGATCAGTTTTCAGACTGCCGGCATTTGCCGCTGGATCGGCTTTATCCAGTCCGAACTCATAGAAGTTGTTATAGCCGGAAACTTTATCTTCCGGCGTCAGTGGCAGGTTATTTTGCCAGGCGGCAGGCCTGCTGAATTCTAATGGCTTTCCGGCTGGTGCGGGCGGGCGATCGTTACCCTTAAACCAGCTAAGCAGGTCGGCATGAGTAGTGGTTGGTAGAGAAAGTGCAGCAGCGCTGATGCCTAACGTTTTCAGAATCTGCCGACGTTGCATAAAAAAAGCCGATTCGGCAGTGACATCGGCTTCTGTAAGTTGGCGAATTTTTTTCATAACAGACTCCCGGTATGCTCCTGATTACTATGGCAGGGAGAATGTCAAAGTGCTGCTAAAATTCGTTAACGATATGTAAATTATTTTGTGCGAAATCTTAGCTTATTTTTACCAATGTGCGCCCTTGCACCTGGTTATTAATAATGGCTTCAGCAAACTTCGGAGCGTCTGCCAGCGAAATTTCTTTTGCTGCCTGCGAATAGAATGATTCCGGTAGATCTGCGACCAGACGCTGCCAGGCTTGCGCGCGGCGTTCTGGTGGCGTCATGACTGAATCCACCCCTTGTAAACGGACATTACGCAGAATGAACGGCATTACCGTGGTTGGCAGGGCAAAGCCACCCGCCAGACCACAGGCTGCCACACAGCCACCGTAGTTCATTTGTGCCAGTACTTTCGCCAGCACTTTGTCGCCAACAGTATCAATCGCGCCAGCCCAAAGCTGTTTTTCCAGTGGACGGGATTCAGCAAACTCATCGCGCGGCAAAATACGGCTGGCACCTAACCTTTTCAGGTATTCATGGGTACTTTCACGACCAGAAACGGCAACGACCTGATAACCCAACTTATGCAACAGTGCTACGGCCGTACTGCCGACGCCGCCGCTGGCGCCCGTAACGACAATTTCGCCATCCTGCGGATGAATACCGGCATCTTCCAGCGCCATTACGCACAGCATGGCGGTAAACCCGGCAGTACCGATAACCATCGCTTTACGCGCGTCCAGACCTTGCGGCATGGCAACCAGCCAGTCACCTTTCACGCGCGCCTGCTGTGCCAGCCCGCCCCAGTGGTTTTCACCAACGCCCCAACCGGTGAGTAACACTTCCTGACCGGCATGAAAACGAGGATCTTCACTGGCGCGTACGATTCCTGCGAAGTCTATGCCAGGAATCATCGGAAAATTGCGGATGATTTTTCCTTTACCGGTAATCGCCAGCGCATCTTTATAATTCAGGCTCGACCAGTGGACATCGACCGTCACATCGCCTTCCGGCAGGCGACTTGCGTCCAGAGTCTGTACAGATGCGAGGGTTTTGCCGTCCTGCTGTTCTAAAAGTAACGCCTGCATAAGAGGTCCTCATGTGCATGATGGATTGGAAAATAATTTCTGAAGACTATACTCGCTAATGGAAAAGCAAAGCCGATGAAGCGCAATAAATTGCGAGATAAATCTGATTTGCTGGTATGCCCGCGTCCTCACTATCGGAGTTAACACAAGGATGAGATTAACGACGAAATTTTCGGCCTTTGTCACGCTGCTCACCGGGTTAACAATTTTTGTGACTCTGCTGGGCTGCTCGCTTAGTTTCTACAACGCCATTCAGTATAAGTTTAGTCATCGTGTTCAGGCAGTGGCGACGGCGATCGATACCCATCTTGTGTCGAATGACTTCAGCACATTGAGGCCACAAATCAGCGAACTGATGATGTCGGCGGATATCGTTCGCGTGGATCTTTTGCACGATAAAAAACAGGTTTATACCCAGTCCCGCAATGGCAGCTACCGTCCGGTTGGTACTAGCGATCTGTTTCGCGAGCTGACTGTACCGTTGATTAAACATCCGGGGATGTCTCTGCATTTGGTGTATCAGGACCCGATGGGCAACTATTTCCACTCGCTGATGACCACTGCACCGCTCACTGGTGCGATTGGATTTATCATTATTATGCTCTTCCTGGCTGTACGCTGGTTGCAACGGCAACTTGCCGGGCAAGAACTGCTGGAAACCCGCGCCACTCGTATCTTAAACGGTGAGCGCGGCACGAATGTGCTGGGCACCATCTATGAATGGCCGCCAGGGGCCAGCAGTGCACTGGATACGCTGCTTTGCGAAATTCAGAATGCGCGCGAACAGCACAGTCGTCTCGATACGCTGATTCGTTCCTATGCTGCGCAGGATATTAAAACTGGCCTCAATAACCGCCTCTTTTTCGACAACCAACTGGCAACGTTACTGGAAGATCAGGAGAAAGTAGGGACTCACGGGATCGTGATGATGATCCGCCTGCCGGATTTCAATATGTTGAGCGACACCTGGGGGCACAGTCAGGTTGAAGAACAACTCTTTACCCTGACAAATTTGTTATCGACATTTATGATGCGCTATCCGGGGTCGCTGCTGGCACGTTATCACCGTAGCGATTTTGCCGTGCTGTTGCCACACCGGACATTAAAAGAGGCGGAGAGCATTGCCGGGCAATTGATCAAGGCGGTTGATACCTTACCGAGTAATAAAATGCTCGATCGTGATGATATGATTCACATCGGCATCTGTGCCTGGCGTAGTGGGCAGGATACCGAACAGGTGATGGAACATGCTGAATCCGCTACGCGCAATGCGGGATTACAAGGCGGCAACAGTTGGGCCATTTACGATGACTCGTTACCTGAAAAAGGGCGCGGTAACGTTCGTTGGCGTACGCTCATTGAGCAAATGCTTAGCCGCGGCGGCCCGCGTCTTTATCAGAAACCGGCGGTTACCCGTGAGGGGCAGGTTCATCACCGCGAGCTGATGTGCCGCATCTTTGATGGTAATGAAGAGGTCAGCTCGGCGGAATATATGCCGATGGTGTTGCAGTTTGGCTTATCGGAAGAGTATGACCGCCTGTAAGTCAGTCGCCTCATCCCGCTGCTACGCTATTGGCCGCAAGAAAATCTGGCGATTCAGGTCACCGTTGAGTCGTTGATTCGTCCACGTTTCCAGCGTTGGCTACGCGATACGTTGATGCAATGTGAAAAATCGCAACGAAAACGCATAATTATTGAACTTTCAGAGGCTGATGTTGGTCAACATATCGGTCGCTTGCAACCTGTTATTCGTTTAGTGAATGCTTTAGGGGTTCGGGTCGCCGTCAACCAGGCCGGATTGACGCTGGTAAGTACCCGTTGGATCAAAGAACTTAATGTTGAATTACTCAAGCTCCATCCGGGGCTGGTAAGAAACATTGAGAAGCGAACAGAGAATCAATTGTTGGTTCAGAGCATGGTAGAAGCGTGTTCCGGGACCAACACTCAGGTTTACGCTACGGGCGTACGTTCGCGAAGCGAGTGGCAGACCCTGATTCAGCGCGGGGTTTTAGGTGGACAGGGGGATTTTTTCGCGTCCTCACAGCCACTTGATACTAACGTGAAAAAATATTCACAAAGATACTCGGTTTAACCTGCCGTTTGATCCGTTTTCACGTAGAATAATGCGCGCTGCGTTTCACGGGAGCGTGCTTGTCTGTTCGCCAGATTGTTGCAGCACATATGCAGATGAATGACCTTACGCAGTTGCAAACAGGCGAGGAATGCTACTGATGCATTTAGCCTCTCTGGACTCAGGTAGAGATTTGTAACAAAGGAAACAAACTGCACTAATTTTCACCGCAGCAGATGATTTTTGCGCCTTGTCGCTGCTGCGTGTGGTTGGTAAAGTAAGCGGATTTTCTTTTCCGCCCCAGCTTTCAGGATTATCCCTTAGTATGTTGAAAAAATTTCGTGGCATGTTTTCCAATGACTTGTCCATTGACCTGGGTACTGCGAATACCCTTATTTATGTAAAAGGACAAGGCATCGTATTGAATGAGCCTTCCGTGGTGGCCATTCGTCAGGATCGTGCCGGTTCACCGAAAAGCGTAGCTGCAGTAGGTCATGACGCGAAGCAGATGCTGGGCCGCACGCCGGGCAATATCGCTGCCATTCGCCCAATGAAAGATGGCGTTATCGCTGACTTCTTTGTGACTGAAAAGATGCTCCAGCACTTTATCAAACAAGTGCACAGCAACAGCTTTATGCGTCCAAGCCCGCGTGTTCTGGTTTGTGTGCCGGTTGGTGCTACCCAGGTTGAGCGCCGTGCTATTCGTGAATCCGCGCAGGGCGCAGGTGCCCGCGAAGTCTTCCTGATTGAAGAACCGATGGCCGCAGCAATCGGTGCAGGCTTGCCGGTATCTGAAGCAACCGGTTCAATGGTGGTTGATATCGGTGGCGGTACTACTGAAGTTGCCGTTATTTCTCTGAACGGCGTGGTTTACTCCTCTTCTGTACGTATCGGTGGTGACCGCTTCGACGAAGCGATCATCAACTACGTTCGCCGTAACTATGGCTCTTTGATCGGTGAAGCGACCGCAGAACGTATCAAACACGAAATCGGTTCTGCTTATCCGGGCGATGAAGTCCGTGAAATCGAAGTTCGTGGCCGTAACCTGGCAGAAGGTGTGCCACGCGGCTTTACGTTGAACTCCAACGAAATCCTTGAAGCGCTGCAAGAGCCGCTGACCGGCATCGTTAGCGCGGTGATGGTTGCGCTGGAACAGTGTCCGCCGGAACTCGCTTCCGACATCTCCGAGCGCGGAATGGTGCTCACTGGCGGTGGTGCGTTGCTGCGTAACCTTGACCGTTTGTTAATGGAAGAAACCGGCATTCCAGTTGTTGTTGCTGAAGACCCGCTGACCTGTGTGGCGCGTGGTGGCGGCAAGGCGCTGGAAATGATCGACATGCACGGCGGCGACCTGTTCAGCGAAGAGTAATCGGATGCAGGCAGGGGAAGCGTCTGTTTACCCTGCCTGATCTGATACGAGAATACGCATAACTTATGAAGCCAATTTTTAGCCGTGGCCCGTCGCTACAGATTCGCCTTATTCTGGCGGTGCTGGTGGCGCTCGGCGTTATTATTGCCGACAGTCGCCTGGGGACGTTTAGTCAAATCCGTACTTATATGGATACCGCCGTCAGTCCTTTCTACTTTATTTCTAATGCTCCTCGAGAATTGCTGGATGGCGTATCGCAGACGCTGGCCTCGCGCGATCAACTAGAACTTGAAAACCGGGCGTTACGTCAAGAACTGCTGTTGAAAAACAGCGAGCTGCTGATGCTTGGACAATACAAACAGGAGAACGCGCGTCTGCGCGAGCTGCTGGGTTCTCCGCTGCGTCAGGATGAGCAGAAGATGGTGACCCAGGTTATCTCTACGGTTAACGATCCGTACAGCGATCAGGTTGTTATCGACAAAGGCAGCGTTAACGGGGTTTATGAAGGTCAGCCGGTCATCAGCGATAAAGGTGTTGTTGGTCAGGTGGTAGCGGTCGCAAAACTGACCAGCCGCGTGCTGCTGATCTGTGACGCGACCCATGCGCTGCCAATTCAGGTACTTCGTAACGATATCCGCGTAATTGCAGCGGGTAACGGTTGTACTGATGATTTACAACTTGAGCATCTGCCAGCGAATACTGATATTCGTGTTGGTGATGTATTGGTGACATCTGGTCTTGGTGGTCGTTTCCCGGAAGGTTATCCGGTGGCGGTCGTCTCTTCCGTGAAGCTCGATACCCAGCGCGCTTATACCGTGATTCAGGCTCGTCCGACTGCGGGTCTGCAACGTTTGCGTTATCTGTTGCTGCTGTGGGGCGCGGATCGTAACGGCGCTAATCCAATGACGCCGGAAGAAGTGCATCGCGTTGCTAATGAACGCCTGATGCAAATGATGCCGCAGGTGTTGCCTTCGCCAGATGCAATGGGACCAAAACTTCCGGAACCGGCAACGGGAATTACCCAGCCAGATCCGCAGCAACCAGCAACGGGTACTGCCACTAACCGCTCTCCACAAGGGGTTACGCCGCCGCAAAGTGGTGCTCAACCGCCTGCACGTGCGCCGGGAGGGCAATAGTGGCGAGATATCGTAGCCAGGGACGCTGGGTTATCTGGCTCTCTTTCCTCATCGCGTTGTTACTACAAATTATGCCCTGGCCGGATAACCTCATCGTTTTCCGGCCAAACTGGGTATTACTCATTTTATTGTATTGGATCCTGGCCTTGCCCCATCGCGTAAATGTGGGCACAGGTTTTGTGATGGGTGCCATACTGGATCTGATCAGCGGTTCTACGCTCGGTGTACGGGCGTTGTCGATGAGTATCATTGCTTATCTGGTAGCGCTGAAATTCCAGCTTTTCCGCAACCTGGCATTATGGCAGCAGGCGCTGGTCGTCATGTTGCTTTCGCTGGTAGTGGATATTATTGTTTTCTGGTCAGAGTTTTTGGTGATCAACGTCTCTTTCAGACCCGAAGTGTTCTGGAGTAGTGTAGTCAATGGTGTGCTCTGGCCGTGGATTTTCTTGCTGATGCGCAAAATCCGTCAGCAGTTTGCAGTGCAATAAAGGTTTCTATGACTTCTCTGTATTTAGCTTCCGGTTCTCCACGTCGTCAGGAGTTACTTGCGCAACTTGGCCTCACTTTCGAACGTATTGTTACGGGCATTGAGGAGCAGCGTCATCCGCAGGAGAGCGCGCAGCAGTATGTTGTGCGTCTGGCGCGCGAAAAAGCGCAAGCGGGCGTCGAGCAAGCAGCGCAGGATTTGCCGGTGCTGGGGGCGGATACTATCGTGATCCTGAACGGAGAAGTGTTAGAGAAACCGCGCGACGCAGAACATGCGGCGCAGATGTTACGCAAATTATCGGGACAGACCCATCAGGTAATGACAGCAGTGGCGCTGGCCGACAGCCAGCACATTCTCGATTGCCTGGTGGTTACCGATGTGACTTTCAGAATGTTAACAGGTGAAGACATCGCGGGCTATGTCGCCAGCGGTGAACCGTTAGATAAAGCAGGTGCATACGGTATTCAGGGGCTGGGTGGTTGTTTTGTCAGGAAGATAAATGGCAGCTATCACGCCGTAGTCGGCTTACCGCTGGTTGAAACGTATGAATTATTAAGTAATTTTAACGCACTGCGTGAGAAAAGGGATAAACATGACGGCTGAATTGTTGGTAAACGTAACGCCTTCGGAAACGCGAGTGGCGTATATTGATGGCGGCATTCTGCAGGAAATTCATATTGAACGTGAGGCGCGACGCGGAATCGTAGGCAATATCTACAAGGGTCGTGTAAGTCGTGTACTTCCGGGTATGCAGGCGGCTTTTGTAGATATTGGGCTGGAGAAAGCCGCGTTTCTACACGCTTCTGACATTATGCCGCACACCGAATGTGTGGCGGGCGAGGAACAAAAGCAGTTCACGGTACGCGACATTTCGGAACTGGTCCGCCAGGGGCAAGATCTGATGGTACAGGTGGTGAAAGACCCTCTGGGCACCAAAGGCGCGCGCCTGACTACGGATATCACGCTGCCGTCTCGCTATCTGGTGTTTATGCCTGGCGCATCCCACGTTGGGGTTTCCCAACGCATTGAAAGTGAATCCGAACGTGAACGCCTGAAAAAAGTGGTCGCAGAGTATTGTGACGAGCAGGGTGGGTTTATCATCCGTACCGCAGCGGAAGGTGTTGGCGAAGCAGAACTGGCTTCCGATGCCGCTTATTTGAAGCGCGTGTGGACTAAAGTGATGGAGCGTAAAAAGCGCCCACAGACTCGTTATCAACTGTATGGCGAACTGGCGCTGGCACAGCGTGTCCTGCGTGATTTTGCTGATGCCGAACTGGACCGTATTCGCGTTGACTCGCGTCTGACTTACGAAGCATTGCTGGAGTTTACCTCGGAATACATTCCTGAGATGACCAGCAAGCTGGAGCATTACACGGGCCGCCAGCCGATTTTCGATCTCTTTGATGTAGAAAATGAAATTCAGCGGGCGCTGGAGCGCAAAGTTGAGCTGAAGTCCGGTGGCTATCTGATTATCGATCAGACCGAAGCAATGACTACTGTGGATATTAATACCGGGGCGTTTGTCGGTCATCGCAATCTGGACGACACCATTTTCAATACCAATATTGAAGCGACGCAGGCTATTGCTCGCCAGTTACGGTTGCGTAACCTGGGCGGGATTATCATCATTGATTTCATTGACATGAATAATGAAGATCACCGTCGTCGCGTGCTTCATTCACTGGAACAGGCGTTGAGCAAAGACCGGGTAAAAACCAGCGTTAACGGTTTCTCGGCGCTGGGACTGGTGGAGATGACGCGTAAGCGAACCCGCGAAAGTATTGAGCACGTACTGTGTAATGAATGCCCAACCTGCCACGGTCGCGGAACGGTGAAAACGGTGGAAACCGTATGTTATGAAATCATGCGAGAAATCGTTCGTGTGCACCATGCTTACGACTCTGACCGTTTCCTGGTCTATGCTTCTCCGGCAGTAGCCGAAGCCTTGAAAGGCGAAGAGTCGCACTCACTGGCGGAAGTGGAAATTTTCGTTGGCAAACAGGTTAAAGTACAAATTGAACCGCTCTATAACCAGGAGCAGTTTGATGTCGTTATGATGTAAACAGATGCTGGGTCGCCATTCGGCAAAGGGTTTTTGAGTCACATTTTTAGCAGACAAGGAGTGACGGGTGAGGCGATTGCCGGGGATTTTACTGCTTACTGGAGCCGCGCTCGTTGTGATCGCTGCGCTGCTGGTCAGCGGCCTGCGTATTGCTTTACCGTACCTCGACGCCTGGCGTCCGGAAATCCTCAACAAAATAGAATCTGCTACCGGAATGCCGGTGGCTGCCAGTCAACTCTCTGCCAGTTGGCAGAATTTTGGCCCGACGATTGAAGCACGCGACATTCGTGCAGAGCTAAAAGATGGCGGTGAGTTTTCGGTTAAACGCGTCACCCTGGCGCTGGATGTCTGGCAGAGCCTGCTGCATATGCGCTGGCAGTTTCGCGATCTCACTTTCTGGCAACTGCGCTTTCGCACCAATACACCAATTTCCAGCGACAGCGGTAATGACAGCCTGGAAGCCAGCCACATCAGCGATCTTTTTCTACGCCAGTTCGATCACTTCGATCTCCGCGATAGCGAAGTCAGCTTTCTGACGCCATCAGGCCAGCGTGCTGAACTGGCGATCCCGCAACTTACCTGGCTTAACGATCCGCGTCGGCACCGTGCGGAAGGCCAGGTAAGTCTCTCCAGTCTTACCGGACAGCACGGCGTGATGCAGGTGCGGATGGATCTGCGTGATGACGAGGGGTTGTTAAGCAACGGTCGCGTATGGCTACAGGCTGATGATATCGACCTGAAACCGTGGCTGGGTAAATGGATGCAGGACAACATTGCGCTGGAAACGGCGCAGTTCTCGCTGGAAGGCTGGATGACGATCGACAAAGGCGATGTGACCGGTGGCGACGTCTGGCTGAAACAGGGCGGCGCAAGCTGGTTGGGTGAGAAGAAAACGCATTCGCTGTCGGTGGATAATCTGACCGCACATATTACGCGTGAAAATCCGGGCTGGCAGTTTTCTATTCCTGATACTCGTATCACTATGGACGGCAAACCCTGGCCAAGCGGGGCATTGACGCTGGCCTGGATACCGGAACAGGACGTTGGTGGGAAAAATAATAAACGCAGTGACGAACTACGTATTCGCGCCAGCAATCTGGAACTGGCTGGGCTGGAAGGCATACGCCCGTTGGCAGCGAAACTTTCACCTGCTTTGGGGGATATCTGGCGTTCCACGCAACCGAGCGGCAAGATCAACACGTTGGCGCTGGATATCCCGCTTCAGGCTGCAGAAAAGACCCGCTTTCAGGCATCGTGGAGCGATCTGGCCTGGAAGCAATGGAAATTACTACCGGGGGCGGAACATTTCTCCGGGACGCTTTCCGGTAGCGTAGAAAATGGTTTGCTTACCGCTTCCACGAAGCAGGCGAAAATGCCTTACGAAACGGTATTTCGTGCGCCGCTGGAAATTGTCGACGGCAAGGCGGCCTTAAGCTGGCTGAATAACGATAAGGGTTTTCAGCTCGATGGCCGCAATATTGATGTCAAAGCCAAAGCCGTCCATGCGCGTGGTGGTTTCCGTTACCTGCAACCGGCTAATGATGAACCCTGGCTGGGCATTCTGGCTGGCATCAGTACCGATGATGGTTCGCAAGCCTGGCGCTATTTCCCGGAAAACCTGATGGGTAAAGACCTGGTTGATTACTTAAGTGGGGCGATTCAGGGTGGTGAGGCGGAGAACGCGACGCTGGTTTATGGCGGCAATCCGCATCTTTTTCCATACAAACACAACGAAGGTCAGTTTGAGGTGTTGGTGCCGCTGCGTAATGCGAAGTTTGCTTTCCAGCCGGACTGGCCAGCATTAACTAATCTCGATATTGAACTGGACTTTATTAACGACGGTTTATGGATGAAAACCGATGGCGTTAATCTGGGTGGCGTGCGTGCCAGCAATCTCACCGCAGTGATCCCTGACTACTCGAAAGAAAAGTTGCTGATTGATGCTGACATAAAAGGTCCGGGCAAAGCTGTTGGCCCTTATTTTGATGAGACGCCGCTGAAGGATTCGCTGGGGGCGACCCTGCAAGAACTCCAGCTCGACGGCGATGTGAATGCTCGCTTACATCTCGATATCCCGCTGGACGGCGAGCTGGTTACAGCGAAAGGCGAAGTGACGCTGCGTAACAACAGTCTGTTTATCAAACCGCTTGATAGCACTCTGAAAAATTTGAGCGGCAAATTCAGCTTTATCAATGGCGATCTACAAAGCGAATCACTAACCGCAAACTGGTTTAACCAGCCACTGAACGTGGATTTTTCCACCAAAGAAGGGGCGAAAGCCTACCAGGTTGCGGTGAATCTCAACGGCAACTGGCAACCAGCGAAAACTGGCGTTCTGCCTGAAGCGCTGAATGAAGCGTTAAGCGGCAGTATGGCATGGGATGGTAAAGTGGGCATTGAGCTACCTTATCAAGCTGGCGCAACGTATAACGTTGAACTGAACGGCGATCTGAAGAATGTGAGCAGTCACTTACCTTCACCGTTAGCCAAACCTGCTGGCGAACCGTTGCCAATTAACGTTAAGGTCAACGGCAATCTCAACAGCTTTGAATTAACCGGACAGGCAGGCGCGGATAACCATTTCAATAGCCGCTGGTTGCTCGGTCAAAAGCTGACGCTCGATCGCGCCATCTGGGCGGCAGACAGCAAAACGCTCCCTCCGTTACCGGAGCAAAGTGGTGTTGAACTCAATATGCCGCCGATGAACGGTGCCGAGTGGCTGGCCTTGTTCCAGAAAGGCGCAACGGAAAAAGTTGGCAGCGCAGCGAGTTTCCCTCAGCACATTACGCTACGTACACCGATGTTGTCGCTGGGAAATCAGCAATGGAATAACCTGAGCATTGTTTCGCAACCGATGGCAAATGGTACGCAGGTCGAGGCGCAAGGGCGTGAAATCAACGCTACGCTGGCGATGCGTAATAACGCACCGTGGTTAGCGAATATCAAATATCTCTATTACAACCCGAGCGTGGCAAAAACTCGTGGTGATTCAACGCCGTCATCACCTTTCCCGACAACGGAGCGTATCAGCTTCCGTGGCTGGCCGGATGCGCAAATACGTTGCGCAGAATGTTGGTTATGGGGGCAAAAATTCGGCCGCATCGACAGTGATATCACCATTTCCGGCGATACGTTAACCCTGACCAACGGGCTGATTGATACCGGTTTCTCGCGGCTCACTGCTGATGGTGAATGGGTTAATAATCCCGGAAATCAACGGACATCGCTGAAAGGAAAACTGCGCGGACAGAAAATTGATGCTGCCGCAGAATTTTTTGGTGTTACGACGCCAATACGCCAGTCATCATTTAATGTGGATTACGATTTGCACTGGCGTAAATCGCCGTGGCAGCCAGACGAGGCGACATTGAACGGCATCATTCATACACAACTGGGCAAAGGTGAAATTACCGAAATTAGCACCGGACATGCCGGACAGTTGCTGCGCTTATTGAGTGTTGATGCCCTGATGCGTAAGCTGCGCTTTGATTTCAGGGATACCTTTGGCGAAGGGTTCTATTTTGACTCCATTCGCAGCACCGCGTGGATTAAAGACGGCGTTATGCACACTGACGACACGCTGGTGGATGGCCTGGAAGCGGATATCGCCATGAAAGGATCGGTAAATCTGGTGCGTCGCGATCTCAATATGGAAGCGGTTGTCGCGCCAGAGATTTCTGCGACAGTGGGCGTGGCTGCGGCCTTTGCGGTTAACCCGATTGTCGGCGCGGCAGTGTTTGCCGCCAGTAAAGTGCTGGGGCCGCTGTGGAGTAAGGTCTCCATTTTGCGCTATCGCATTTCTGGTCCGCTGGATGCTCCGCAAATCAACGAAGTGTTGCGTCAGCCGCGTAAAGAAAAAGCGCAATGATTTGACGAGGGCATGTAATTGCCCCAATCTCATAAGATAATCGTTGCCATAAAACCAACGAACCGGAACAAACCGCAGGCCGGATAAGGCGTTTACGCCGCACCCGGCAGCCGTAAAAAATCCTCTACCGCAGTAACTAACGAGTAGCAAAAACGATGAGTCTGAACCTGGTAAGTGAACAATTGCTAGCGGCGAACGGCCTGAAACATCAGGACTTGTTCGCGATCCTCGGTCAACTGGCCGAACGTCGCCTTGATTATGGCGATCTCTATTTTCAGTCGAGCTATCACGAGTCCTGGGTTTTAGAAGACCGCATTATCAAAGATGGTTCTTACAACATCGATCAGGGTGTTGGCGTGCGTGCAATCAGCGGTGAAAAAACCGGGTTTGCTTACGCAGACCAAATCAGCCTGCTGGCGCTGGAGCAGAGCGCGCAAGCGGCGCGCACCATCGTCCGTGATAGTGGCGATGGCAAAGTACAAACACTGGGCGCGGTAGAGCATAGCCCGCTGTATACCTCGCTTGATCCGCTGCAAAGCATGAGCCGCGAAGAGAAGCTGGATATCCTGCGCCGCGTCGATAAAGTTGCCCGCGAAGCGGACAAGCGCGTACAGGAAGTGACTGCCAGCCTGAGCGGCGTCTATGAATTAATTTTGGTCGCGGCGACTGACGGAACTCTGGCGGCGGATGTCCGCCCTCTGGTGCGTCTTTCCGTGAGCGTTCTGGTCGAAGAAGATGGTAAACGCGAACGTGGTGCCAGCGGCGGCGGCGGTCGTTTCGGTTATGAGTTCTTCCTTGCTGACCTCGATGGTGAAGTTCGCGCTGATGCATGGGCGAAAGAAGCAGTGCGTATGGCACTGGTCAATCTTTCCGCCGTTGCCGCGCCTGCGGGGACTATGCCGGTTGTTCTCGGCGCTGGCTGGCCGGGCGTGTTGTTGCATGAAGCGGTCGGTCACGGCCTGGAAGGCGACTTCAACCGCCGTGGTACATCGGTCTTTAGTGGCCAGCTCGGTGAGCTGGTGGCTTCTGAACTGTGTACCGTGGTTGATGACGGTACGATGGTTGATCGCCGTGGTTCGGTGGCGATTGATGACGAAGGCACACCAGGTCAATACAACGTGTTGATTGAGAACGGGATCCTGAAAGGTTACATGCAGGATAAACTCAATGCGCGTTTAATGGGTATGACGCCGACCGGCAATGGTCGCCGTGAATCTTACGCTCACCTGCCAATGCCGCGTATGACCAACACCTACATGCTGCCGGGTAAATCGACACCGCAGGAAATCATTGAATCCGTTGAGTATGGTATCTATGCGCCGAACTTTGGCGGCGGTCAGGTAGATATCACCTCTGGTAAATTTGTCTTCTCCACCTCAGAAGCGTATCTGATTGAAAACGGTAAAGTGACGAAGCCGGTGAAAGGCGCAACGTTGATTGGTTCTGGTATCGAAACCATGCAGCAGATTTCGATGGTGGGCAACGACCTGAAACTGGATAACGGCGTGGGTGTCTGCGGTAAAGAAGGGCAGAGCCTGCCGGTTGGCGTAGGTCAGCCGACGCTGAAAGTCGATAACCTGACTGTTGGTGGTACAGCGTAATCTGTCCAGGACGGTAAGCGTCGCATCAGGCATCGGTTGCCGGATGCGGCGTGAATGCCTTATTCGACCTGCGCTAAGGAATTACTTCTCTTTCCCACGCCCGTGCATCTCCTGAAAAAGTTTTCCTACCTCGACAAAATAATCCGTTAATGAGTTGATCACTACCTGCACCTTTAACGGCAACTTATCTTTTTCGGTATATAGCGCATAAACCGGGCGAGGATCTGACTGGTAACGCGGCAGCAGGATCTCCAGGTCCCCGCGATTGATCTCATTGATCACCCACATCAGCGGCACGTAGGCGATCCCCGCCCCAGCAGTTAGCCAGCGAACCAGCGTCATCGGATCGTTAGTGACAAATCGCCCTTGTGGGATGAGGCGCGTTGAGATCCCTTCCGGAGCGATCAGTTCAAATTCATTGTCCGGGCGCACACTGTATTCAAGCCATGAATGACTACTTAAATCGGCTGGTTTTTCCGGTACGCCATACTGTGTGAGATAGCTTTTGGCGGCGCACACCACCATTGGCATCGCGCCCAGGCGGCGGGAAAACAGGCTGGAATCTTGTAATGCGCCAACGCGGATCACCACGTCAAGGCCATCGGCAATCAGGTCAGGTGCAGGAATGCCCGTGACCAGATTTACGCTTAAGCCCGGGTACTCTTTCAGCATTTTTGCCGTCAGCCCCGCGAGAACATTTTGTGCCATAGTTGAAGAACAGCCAATACGTAGCGTGCCGATGGGCGTGTTATTGAAAGCATACAGTTGCTCATGAACATCCTGCACTTCATGGAGCATCCGGCGACAGCCTTGATAGTAAATTTTACCCGCTTCGGTCAGGCCAATGCTACGCGTGCTGCGGTTTAGTAGCTTAACCTGCAACTCATCTTCCAGTTTAGATACCGTCTGACTGATGGATGATACGCTCATCTGTAACTGCCTGGCGGCGGCGGTAAAAGAGCCAAATTCAACTACTTTGGCAAAAACCGACATGCGTTTTAGTCGTTCCATTATTCACTCTGACTTAAAAGTGATTTAGATCACATAATATAGATAACAGCATAACAGTTACGCTAATATATTAAATATTAATCTACAGCAATGTTGCTCTCGCCCGGCTTTCCATGCCCTTCTCTGCGGCGACAGATGCTGAAAATAATGACGCCTGCTCTCTCTATACAACCAAGGTCAACATGAGTCTGTTTCCCGTTATCGTGGTGTTTGGGCTGTCCTTCCCACCGATATTTTTCGAATTGCTTTTATCACTGGCGATTTTTTGGCTAGTGCGCCGGGTACTTGTGCCAACAGGTATCTACGACTTTGTCTGGCATCCGGCGTTGTTCAACACCGCGCTCTATTGCTGTTTGTTTTATTTGATATCGCGACTGTTCGTTTGAGGTTGAAGTGAAAACACTAATAAGAAAATTCTCCCGTACGGCCATTACGGTCGTATTAGTCATTCTGGCCTTCATCGCAATTTTTAATGCCTGGGTCTATTACACCGAATCTCCGTGGACGCGTGACGCGCGCTTTAGCGCCGACGTGGTGGCAATTGCGCCGGATGTCTCCGGTCTCATTACCCAAGTGAATGTTCATGATAACCAGTTGGTGAAAAAAGGGCAGGTACTGTTCACCATCGACCAGCCGCGCTATCAAAAGGCGCTCGAGGAAGCACAAGCCGACGTTGCTTATTATCAGGTGCTGGCACAGGAAAAGCGCCAGGAGGCCGGACGTCGTAACCGTCTCGGCATACAGGCGATGTCTCGCGAAGAGATCGACCAGGCCAACAACGTGCTGCAAACGGTCCTGCATCAGTTAGCGAAAGCGCAGGCGACCCGCGATCTGGCAAAACTGGATCTTGAACGCACGGTGATCCGCGCGCCAGCAGATGGCTGGGTGACCAACCTCAACGTCTATACCGGTGAATTTATTACGCGGGGATCAACGGCCGTTGCACTGGTGAAACAGAACTCCTTCTATGTGTTGGCCTATATGGAAGAAACCAAACTGGAAGGTGTACATCCAGGATATCGCGCAGAGATCACGCCGCTTGGTAGCAATAAAGTGCTGAAAGGTACGGTCGATAGCGTTGCTGCCGGAGTCACTAACGCCAGCAGCACGCGTGATGACAAAGGTATGGCGACAATCGACTCTAACCTGGAGTGGGTGCGTCTGGCGCAGCGTGTTCCGGTACGTATTCGTCTCGACAACCAGCAAGATAACATCTGGCCTGCCGGGACTACCGCCACTGTGGTGGTTACGGGTAAACAAGATCGCGACGAAAGTCAGGATTCGTTCTTCCGAAAAATGGCTCATCGCCTGCGCGAGTTTGGTTAATCACGATGGGTATTTTCTCCATTGCTAACCAACATATTCGCTTCGCGGTAAAACTGGCGACCGCCATTGTGCTGGCGCTGTTTGTTGGTTTTCATTTTCAGCTTGAAACGCCACGCTGGGCGGTACTGACAGCGGCGATTGTTGCCGCAGGTCCGGCCTTTGCAGCCGGTGGAGAACCGTACTCGGGCGCTATTCGCTATCGCGGCTTTTTGCGCATCATCGGCACATTTATAGGCTGTATTGCCGGGTTGGTGATCATTATTGCGATGATCCGCGCGCCATTGTTGATGATTCTGGTGTGCTGTATCTGGGCCGGTTTTTGTACCTGGATTTCTTCGCTGGTACGAGTAGAAAACTCCTATGCGTGGGGGCTGGCGGGTTACACCGCGCTGATCATTGTGATCACCATTCAGCCGGAACCGCTACTTACGCCGCAGTTTGCTGTTGAACGTTGCAGCGAAATCGTCATGGGTATTGTGTGCGCTATTGTGGCGGATCTGCTCTTTTCTCCGCGATCGATTAAGCAAGAGGTGGATCGTGAACTGGAAAGTTTGCTGGTGGCGCAATATCAGTTAATGCAACTGTGTATCAAACATGGCGATGGTGAAGTCGTCGATAAAGCCTGGGGTGACCTGGTTCGACGCACCACGGCGCTGCAAGGAATGCGCAGCAACCTGAATATGGAATCTTCCCGCTGGGCACGCGCCAATCGACGTTTAAAAGCGATCAATACGCTGTCGCTGACGCTGATCACTCAGTCTTGCGAAACCTGGCTGATTCAGAATTCGCGCCCGGAATTGATCACAGATACTTTCCGCGAATTTTTTGACACGCCGGTAGAAACTGCGCAGGACGTCCATAAGCAGCTAAAGCGCCTGCGGAGAGTTATTGCCTGGACCGGGGAGCGCGAAACGCCCATCACCATTTATAGCTGGGTCGCGGCGGCAACGCGCTATCAGTTGCTCAAGCGAGGCGTCATCAGCAACACCAAAATCAACGCGACCGAAGAAGAGATCCTGCAAGGCGAGCCGGAAGTAAAAGTAGAGTCAGCCGAGCGTCATCATGCGATGGTCAATTTCTGGCGCACAACACTTTCCTGCATTCTGGGGACGCTGTTCTGGCTGTGGACCGGATGGACCTCTGGCAGTGGTGCAATGGTAATGATCGCAGTAGTGACCTCGCTGGCAATGCGTTTGCCTAATCCACGCATGGTAGCGATCGACTTTATCTACGGGACGCTGGCGGCGCTGCCGTTAGGGCTGCTCTACTTTTTGGTGATTATCCCCAATACCCAACAGAGTATGTTGCTGCTTTGCCTTAGTCTGGCGGTGCTGGGATTCTTCCTCGGTATCGAAGTGCAGAAACGGCGGCTGGGATCGATGGGGGCGTTAGCCAGTACCATTAACATTATTGTGCTGGATAACCCGATGACCTTTCAGTTCAGCCAGTTTCTCGACAGCGCGTTGGGGCAAATTGTCGGCTGTGTGCTGGCGTTTATTGTCATTCTTTTAGTGCGGGATAAATCGCGTGATCGAACCGGACGCGTACTGCTTAATCAGTTTGTTTCTGCTGCTGTTTCCGCAATGACCACCAATGTTGCGCGTCGTAAAGAGAACCATCTGCCGGCGCTTTATCAGCAGTTGTTTTTGCTGATGAATAAATTTCCCGGCGATTTACCGAAATTTCGCCTGGCGTTGACGATGATTATCGCACACCAGCGCCTGCGCGATGCGCCGATCCCGGTTAACGATGATTTATCGGCATTCCACCGACAAATGCGACGTACCGCGGACCACGTTATTTCTGCCCGTAGCGATGACAAACGCCGTCGTTACTTCGGGCAGTTGCTGGAAGAACTGGAGATTTACCAGGAAAAGTTACGCATCTGGCAAGCACCGCCGCAGGTTACAGAACCGGTGTATCGGCTTACCAGTATGCTCCATAAGTATCAACATGCGCTGACCGATAGTTAAGTCAAAACCGACGGCAAAAGGTGTCAGTTGATATTGCTGATATACTCCAAATTGCCTGATGCACTACGCTTATCAGGCCTACAAAATTGCATTATATTGAATTTGCACACCCTGGTAGGCCGGATAAAGCGTTCACGCCGCATCCGACATCAACAACGCGCACTTTGTCAATCATCTGAGCCGACGCCAAAAGCGTCGGTTTTTTCATGGCTATACTTAGCGATGATCGGCAGAACTCGCCGCGAAACGTGATGGTGGCAACAGATGAATATCTATAGCTTTGATTTTGATGAGATTGAGAGTCAGGAGGACTTTTATCGCGACTTTCGCCAAACCTTTGGTCTGGCGAAAGATAAGGTACGCGATCTCGACTCTCTGTGGGATGTGTTAATGAACGATGTCCTGCCACTACCGCTGGAGATTGAGTTTGTTCATCTGGGAGAGAAAACGCGTCGCCGTTTTGGCGCGTTAATACTGTTGTTTGATGAGGCAGAAGAAGAGCTGGAAGGACATTTGCGTTTTAATGTTCGCCATTAGCGCAAAAAAAAGCCTCCGAACCGGAGGCAATCTCGTCGGACAAGACGATGAGGGTTTATTTGTACAGTTCAGCCGTGGCGTGCCAGGTATCACCGCTACGAGCTTCAGTAATCTGGTAGGCCGTTGCGCCCTTCTCTTCCGCTTTTTTGTTCAGCATTTCACGCATATCCATCGGTGAAGAGGCAACGCCACTTACGGATACAGTACCGATAGCTTCACGATTTTGTGCTTGTGCAGCATCAATGGAATCGGCAGCGAATGCACCGAAAGAGAGAACAGAAAGTACGCTTAATGCAGCAACAGTGGTTTTGATTTTCATGATTTTTACCTCGACATAATCTTTTAGTTGGGTCTTTGTTTCGTGACCCATATCACAAAATCAAGTATACACTAATTATTGAGCTAATTAATACCACGCTAACTGTTTCTATTGAATGTAATTTGTTAAAAATTTTAACATTTATAACAAATTGGAATTAAAAATAGGGTGATTTATAGTAAATGGCATTAATTTCAATAAGATATGTTTTTTTGCATAATATGCGGTTTTTACTTTATGTATTCGATGTGTGAATTTTTTGTCTCAAGAAACGCACTATTCGTTAAATAAATGGCAGGGAAAACAAGGGGGACAGGGGACTGCAACATTTTCCCCGCCGCCAGAAGCGACGGGGCAAGAGATTAAAGCTCCTGATCGAACAGCTCTAAGATCGCTTCATACAGGTCTTTGACGGTGAAACCTTTGGCAGGGGTGGTAAAGATGGTGTCATCACCAGCAATGGTGCCAAGAATACCTTCTGCTTTGCCCAAAGAGTCCAGCAGACGCGCAATTAACTGTGCCGCGCCGGGGCTGGTATGAATCACCACAACAGCGTCGTTGTAGTCGATATCCAGCACCAGATTTTTCAGCGGGCTGGACGTGGTTGGTACGCCCAGTTCAGCAGGTAGGCAGTAAACCATTTCCATTTTGGCATTGCGGGTACGTACAGCACCAAACTTGGTCAACATCCGCGAGACTTTAGACTGATTAATATTGTCAAAGCCTTGCTCCTGCAATGCGGCGACGATTTCGCCCTGGGAGCTAAATTTCTCTTCTTTAAGTAACGCTTTAAACGCTTTAACTAATTCTTCTTGCTTAGCCGAGCTTCGCATAAGTCACCCGATATGGTGGTTGATACAACATTATTGTGCATACAGATGAATTTTTATGCAAACAGTCTGCCCTGGAGAAGGCTGAAATAATGTTATGAAAGAGCGGGATTTTATCAAATTTCGTTATTGAGAAACATGCCTGTGTCACGGCGCGTAAATTTCGCTTAAAAGTAAATTAATTGTTATCAAATTGATATTGTTTTGGCTGAACGGTAGGGTATATTGTCACCACCTGTTGGAATGTAGCTCTGATGCATAAGCGGCTGTTAATTACGTAAGTTAGCTCCCTGATTACGTCAATTAAATGCATAAACGCCAAATTTGCGTGACTACACATTCTTGAGAAGTGGTCATTGTAAACTGTGAATTTGTGGATTAAGGTCGCGGCAGCGGAGCAACATATCTTAGTTTATCAATATAATAAGGAGTTTAGGATGAAAGTCGCAGTCCTCGGCGCTGCTGGTGGTATCGGCCAGGCGCTTGCATTACTGTTAAAAACCCAACTGCCTTCAGGTTCAGAACTCTCCCTGTATGATATCGCTCCAGTCACTCCCGGTGTGGCCGTCGATCTGAGCCATATCCCTACTGCTGTGAAAATCAAAGGTTTTTCTGGTGAAGATGCGACTCCGGCGCTGGAAGGTGCGGATGTTGTTCTTATTTCCGCTGGCGTAGCGCGTAAACCGGGTATGGATCGTTCCGACCTGTTTAACGTTAACGCTGGGATCGTGAAAAACCTGGTACAGCAAGTCGCGAAAACCTGCCCGAAAGCGTGCATTGGTATTATCACTAACCCGGTTAATACCACTGTGGCTATCGCTGCAGAAGTGCTGAAAAAAGCCGGTGTTTATGACAAAAACAAGCTGTTTGGCGTCACTACGCTGGATATCATTCGTTCCAACACCTTTGTTGCGGAACTGAAAGGCAAACAACCGGGTGATGTAGAAGTGCCGGTTATTGGCGGTCACTCTGGCGTTACCATTCTGCCGTTGCTGTCGCAGGTTCCTGGCGTCAGCTTTACCGAGCAAGAAGTGGTTGATCTGACCAAACGTATCCAGAACGCGGGTACTGAAGTGGTTGAAGCGAAAGCCGGTGGCGGGTCTGCAACTCTGTCTATGGGCCAGGCGGCTGCACGTTTTGGTCTGTCTCTGGTTCGTGCGCTGCAGGGCGAAAAAGGCGTAGTAGAGTGTGCCTATGTTGAAGGTGACGGTCAGTACGCACGTTTCTTCTCTCAACCGCTGCTGCTGGGTAAAAACGGCGTGGAAGAGCGTAAATCTATCGGCACTCTGAGTGCATTTGAACAGAACGCGCTGGAAGGTATGCTCGATACGCTGAAGAAAGATATCGCTCTGGGCGAAGAGTTCGTTAATAAATAATTGATTAGTAGATAATAAAAAACCGGAGCAACGTCTCCGGTTTTTTGTGCTTAACTCCGGCCTTAATTGGTCGCCGGATATTCCTGAATCGTAACCTGCAACGTTAACTGCTTATCGTCACGCATCACTACAACCGGGATCACCGAACCAGGGCGAATTTCTGCTACCTGATCCATCGTCTCCAGAGCAGAGATGGCCGGTTTGTTATCCACAGAGATAATCAGATCGTTGACCTGGATACCCGCGTTAGCTGCCGGGCCATCAGGTGACACTTCATTAACCACGATCCCTTGCAGTTGATCGATGCCGCCACCCTGGGCGTGCAGAGGAGCAATCTCGCGTCCACCGATACCAATGTAGCCACGGATCACGCGACCATCGCGGATCAACTTATCCATAATTTTGGTCGCTAACTGGAAGGGAATTGCAAAGCCGATACCTTCCGGCGTTTCGCCATCGTTACTCTTATCAAACGACAGCGTGTTGATGCCCATCAATTCGCCCAGCGAGTTAACCAGCGCGCCGCCGGAGTTACCGTGGTTAATGGAGGCATCGGTTTGCAGGAAGTTTTGCCGTCCGGTTGGGTTCAGGCCGATTCGACCCGTGGCGCTGATAATCCCCTGAGTAATGGTTTGTCCGAGGTTGTACGGGTTACCGATCGCCAGCACCACATCGCCAATGTGCGGTACGCGACGAGCATTAATTGGGATAGTGGGTAAACCGCCAGTGGCATTAATTTTAAGCACTGCCAGATCGGTCAGAGAGTCAGATCCCACCAGTAACGCTTCAAAAACACGACCATCCTGTAAGGCGACGATGATCTGATCGGCGTCGTTGATCACGTGTTTGTTGGTGATGATATAACCGCGTTGATCCATGATCACACCAGATCCCAGCGTGCGGATCTCAAGCTGATTGTGTGAGGTCGTATTTAAACCACGGTTATAGACGTTGACTACTGCTGGCGCAGCGCGGCGAACCGCCAGATTATAGCTGGCAGGCGTCTCATCGGTACTGTCGAATTGCGGCGTGGAAAGCGGGTTAATGCTGCGCAGCGAAGGCATGGCAACCAGCAGAATAGCGCCGACAATTAATCCAATCGCAACGGAACGTAAGAGCTTCACAAACATGATGGAGGCGTCGTTAATAAAGGGAACGGCAGCAGCATACCACGAGTTAACCGGACATCACACGTCAGCCTGATGCCCGGTTTGCGACATTAACGCATTAGTAAGTAGATGCTTTCATTGCCGCGTACAATCTGCAGGGCGATGATGGCCGGTTTGGTTGCCAGCACTTTGCGCATTTCAGCAATTGAGTTCACCCGATCGCGGTTTACGCCAATGATCACATCGTCTTTTTGCAAACCAGCCTGGGCGGCAGGGCTACCCTTAACTACTTCATCGATCTTAATGCCTTTGCTGCCATCTTTTAGCTGACCATCGCTCAACGTTGCGCCTTCCAGCGCTGGTGTGATCATCTCAGCACTGGCGGATGATGAGGTGCTGGTATCGAGGGTCACTTCCACTTCCAGCGGCTTGCCGTTACGCAGCAGACCGAGCTTCACTTTCGTGCCCGGCTCGGTGGTCGCGATGCGCGAACGCAACTCGGCAAAGCTATTAAGTGGTTTGCCATTGAGGCTGGTAATAATATCACCCGCTTTCACGCCCGCTTTTGCTGAGCCAGAACCTGGTAGCACTTCGCTGACAAATGCTCCGCGTTGTACGTCAAGGTTGAAGGCTTTAGCGATATCGGCACTCATCTCTGTACCTTTGATACCTAACAGGCCGCGTTTGATTTCACCGAAGTCGATAAGTTGCTGTGCCAGGGTGCGGGCCATATTACTCGGAATGGCAAAACCAATCCCGACGCTACCACCGCCAGGAGCAAGGATTGCTGTGTTGATACCAATTAATTCACCGTTAAGGTTTAACAGCGCACCGCCGGAGTTACCACGGTTAATGGAGGCATCGGTCTGGATAAAGTTTTCCAGACCTTCAAGATTCAACCCGCTGCGACCTAATGCGGAAACAATCCCGGAGGTAGCGGTTTGCCCGAGTCCAAACGGGTTACCGACCGCGACGGCAAAATCACCGACGCGCAGTTTATCGGAGTCGGCAATGGCGATCTGCGTTAACTTGCCAGGATTCTGGATTTGCAGCAGGGCAATGTCGCTCTGGTCATCGCCGCCAATCAGTTTCGCATCAAACTCACGCCCGTCATTGAGCTGAATACTGATTTTCTGCGCCTGATTAATGACATGGTTGTTGGTCAGCACATAACCTTTACTGGCATTGATAATGACGCCGGAGCCTAAACCTTCGAAGGGTTGCGCTGGTTGATCCGGTAAATCATCACCAAAAAACTTTTTGAATTCTTCCGGAATTTTCTGCTCCTGGCTGGCGGTTCCTTCGACTCGAACGCTTACTACCGCGGGAAGCACTTTTTCCAGCATCGGGGCCAGACTGGGCAGTGGCGCTTGACCGGCAACCTGAGCGGGAATCGATGCGATGGCCTGAAACGGCGCCGAGAGAGTTAACCCGACACTTAACGCTAATGCACTCAACAGCTGGGTTTGTTTTTTCATTTATTCCTGCTCTCGTACCTGAATGATAAGAAAAAGAGATTCAAAACAGTTTGATGTTATTGAATTTTCAGATGGCTAACAATGAGACATCAAATTAAATGATAGTCGGAGGCGGGAGAAGAGGAGGGCGCAATGGCTGCGCCCGAAAAATAAATTAGTCGCGCTTCGCGCCAGTACGCAGCAGACCGGATGCGCCTTCAGAATAGTCACGCGGCATCTGCACTGGAGCCTGATCGTTGCTGGCTTCAGACTCGGCCAGACGATTGCGGAACGGGTTGGCTTCTGCGGACAGTTCCGGTAGCAGGCTGCTGGAGCTTTTCGCCATGTGTTGATATAGCTGGCGATAGTCGTGCGCCATGGTATCCAGCAATTCCGCACTGCGGGCAAAGTGGTTAACCAGCTCTTCGCGATACTCGTCCAGTTCAGCTTTATTTTTTTCCAGTTCGTACTGTAACGCCTGTTGCTGGCGTAACTTGCGATTACCAAAACGCATGGCCACAGCACCAATAATGATGCCGACGACTAACCCAATTAGCGCATATTCCCAGGTCATGAACATCTCCCGTTGTCTTTTGTTTCCGTAGGGTGTTGGCTTCAGGCTCCATGCCTGCGGCTGATTATGCCACTATAACCGTTAATTCCACAGAAGTGGAATCCCGACTGCATATCGCGTAGTGTAGAACGGCCTTTTTTTCGTCAACCGTGAACAACGGTACACCGATTATTCAAGGAATAACAATAACATCATGCAAAGCGTTACCCCGACATCGCAATACCTGAAGGCGCTCAATGAAGGCAGCCATCAACCCGACGACGTACAAAAAGAGGCTGTCAGTCGCCTGGAAATTATTTATCAGGAACTCATCAGTAGCACGCCGCCAGCCGCCAGGGTGAGCGGGATAATGGCGCGGGTCGGTAAGCTGTGGGGTAAACGTGAAGATACAAGCAACGCGCCGGTGCGTGGCTTATATATGTGGGGCGGTGTAGGGCGTGGAAAAACCTGGTTGATGGATCTGTTCTATCAAAGTTTGCCGGGAGAGCGAAAACAGCGCCTGCACTTTCACCGTTTTATGCTGCGTGTGCATGAAGAATTAACCACATTGCAGGGGCAGAGCGATCCGCTGGAAATTATTGCTGATCGTTTCAAAGCTGAAACCGATGTGCTCTGTTTTGACGAATTTTTTGTCTCGGATATTACCGATGCTATGCTGCTGGGCGGCCTGATGAAAGCGTTGTTTGCTCGCGGTATAACGCTGGTGGCGACGTCAAATATTCCGCCGGATGAACTTTATCGAAATGGTTTACAACGTGCGCGTTTTCTTCCGGCTATCGACGCCATTAAACAGCATTGTGATGTGATGAACGTCGATGCTGGCGTTGATTATCGGCTGCGCACGCTCACTCAGGCGCATCTGTGGCTGTCGCCGCTCAATGATGAAACGCGTGAACAGATGGATAAGCTGTGGCTGGCACTGGCAGGTGCAAAACGAGAACAATCCCCCACACTGGAAATCAATCATCGACCGCTGGCGACAATGGGCGTAGAAAACCAGACACTGGCAGTGTCATTTACCACGCTGTGCGTCGATGCCCGTAGCCAGCATGACTATATTGCGCTCTCACGTCTGTTTCACACGGTGATGTTGTTTGATGTGCCTGTCATGACGCGGTTGATGGAGAGCGAAGCGCGGCGTTTTATTGCGCTGGTGGATGAGTTTTACGAGCGCCACGTCAAGCTGGTGGTGAGCGCGGAAGTCCCTTTGTACGAAATTTATCAGGGCGAGCGACTAAAGTTTGAGTTTCAGCGCTGTCTGTCACGTTTGCAGGAAATGCAAAGCGAAGAGTATTTGACGCGTGAGCATTTGGCGTAATTTATGCCATACGTCTTATCCTGACAGCGTACAAACAACCGCGTCATTGCTGATAAAACCTGCCACAAATCACAAAAAGGGGTCGATCTTTGACCCCGACTTCTCTATAATCCTGCGACCCCACGTTACAAGAAAGTTTTTTTCCCAAAACTTTTTGTGTGCTGGCATAGGCTATTCGAAGGGGTAGGTTTGCCGGACTTTGTCGTGTGAACCTCAACAATTGAAGACGTTTGGGTGTTCACCAACGTGTAACTATTTATTGGGTAAGCTTTTAATGAAAACTTTTACAGCTAAACCAGAAACCGTAAAACGCGACTGGTATGTTGTTGACGCGACCGGTAAAACTCTGGGCCGTCTGGCTTCCGAACTGGCTCTGCGCCTGCGCGGTAAGCATAAAGCGGAATACACTCCGCACGTAGATACTGGTGATTACATCATCGTTCTGAACGCTGACAAAGTTGCTGTAACCGGCAACAAGCGTACTGACAAAGTGTACTATCACCACACCGGTCACATCGGTGGTATCAAACAAGCGACCTTTGAAGAGATGATTGCTCGCCGTCCTGAGCGTGTGATTGAAATCGCGGTTAAAGGCATGTTGCCAAAAGGCCCGCTGGGTCGTGCTATGTTCCGTAAACTGAAAGTTTACGCGGGTAACGAGCACAACCACGCGGCACAGCAACCGCAAGTTCTTGACATCTAATCGGGATTATAGGCAATGGCTGAAAATCAATACTACGGCACTGGTCGCCGCAAAAGTTCCGCAGCTCGCGTTTTCATCAAACCGGGCAACGGCAAAATCGTTATCAACCAACGTTCTCTGGAACAGTACTTCGGTCGTGAAACTGCCCGCATGGTAGTTCGTCAGCCGCTGGAACTGGTCGACATGGTTGAGAAACTGGATCTGTACATCACCGTTAAAGGTGGTGGTATCTCTGGTCAGGCTGGTGCGATCCGTCACGGTATCACCCGCGCTCTGATGGAGTACGACGAGTCCCTGCGTTCTGAACTGCGTAAAGCTGGCTTCGTTACTCGTGACGCTCGTCAGGTTGAACGTAAGAAAGTCGGTCTGCGTAAAGCACGTCGTCGTCCGCAGTTCTCCAAACGTTAATTGCTTTCTGCTTCGGCAGAATACAATTTGCGAAAAAACCCGCTCCGGCGGGTTTTTTTATGGCTTAAGTCTGAATCTGTGTAAAAACAGAAAACGTGCTTTTTACTGCCACCCAACAGGTGGTAAAGGCAAAAACAACATCGCTGATAAGGGATTAAGTCAACCATTTCAGACTAAGGAACATCTCTTTTTCCCCATTTCCGGCATCGACTTACCACAAAGGTCGCAAAATCTGGTAAACTATCATCCAATTTTCTGCCCAAATGTCGAGTATTGCTCATTTTTTGTTTGATTTTCGAACAGTGAAGGCAATTCCTCATTGGGTAACATAACTTCTGACCGGCCACCTGGTGGCTGGTAGCAGTAAAAATTCTGACTATACCTGGAGGTTTTCATGGCTGTCGCTGCCAACAAACGTTCGGTAATGACGCTGTTTTCCGGTCCTACTGACATCTATAGCCATCAGGTCCGCATTGTGCTGGCTGAGAAAGGTGTAAGTTTCGAGATCGAACACGTGGAAAAGGACAATCCGCCTCAGGATCTGATTGACCTCAACCCGAATCAGAGCGTTCCGACCCTGGTGGATCGTGAGCTGACCCTGTGGGAATCTCGCATCATTATGGAATACCTGGATGAGCGTTTCCCGCATCCGCCACTGATGCCTGTTTACCCGGTAGCTCGCGGTGAAAGCCGTCTGTACATGCACCGCATCGAAAAAGACTGGTACACGCTGATGAACACCATCATCAACGGTTCAGCCTCTGAAGCGGATGCCGCACGTAAGCAACTGCGCGAAGAACTGCTGGCCATCGCGCCGGTCTTCGGTCAGAAACCGTACTTCCTGAGCGATGAGTTCAGCCTGGTCGATTGCTACCTTGCTCCGCTGCTGTGGCGTCTGCCGCAACTGGGCATCGAGTTCAGCGGCCCGGGTGCGAAAGAGCTGAAAGGCTATATGACTCGTGTCTTTGAGCGTGACTCTTTCCTTGCTTCTTTAACTGAAGCAGAACGTGAAATGCGTCTGGGCCGGAGTTAATCTGTATGGATTTGTCACAGCTAACACCACGTCGTCCCTATCTGCTGCGTGCATTCTATGAGTGGTTGCTGGATAACCAGCTCACGCCGCACCTGGTGGTGGATGTGACGCTCCCTGGCGTGCAGGTTCCTATGGAATATGCGCGTGACGGGCAAATCGTACTCAATATTGCGCCGCGTGCAGTTGGTAATCTGGAACTGGCGAATGATGAAGTGCGCTTTAACGCGCGCTTTGGTGGCATTCCGCGCCAGGTTTCAGTACCGCTGGCTGCCGTGCTGGCTATCTACGCCCGCGAAAATGGCGCAGGAACGATGTTCGAGCCTGAAGCTGCCTACGACGAAGATGCCAGCATTATGAATGATGATGAAGCATCGGCAGATAATGAAACCGTTATGTCGGTTATTGACGGCGATAAGCCAGATCACGATGATGACCATCATCCTGACGATGAACCTCCGCAGCCCCCCCGCGGTGGTCGCCCGGCATTGCGGGTTGTGAAATAAATGATAAACAGGCCCATGTGGCCTGTTTTGCTATCTACCTTCTTTTCGCCTGATTTTAATACTGTGTTACGATAACTTCGCTATTATCCGTCAACATATTTTCCCAGAAGAGCCCTATGAACGCATTTGATCCGCAAGCAGAAGATTCTCCGGCTACTATCGGTCGTAACTTGCGTCGTCGTCCGCTGGCGCGTAAAAAACTCTCCGAAATGGTGGAAGAAGAGCTGGAGCAGATGATCCGCCGTCGCGAATTTGGCGAAGGTGAGCAACTGCCGTCTGAACGCGAACTTATGGCGTTCTTTAACGTTGGGCGTCCTTCGGTGCGTGAAGCGCTGGCGGCGTTAAAGCGCAAAGGTTTGGTACAAATTAATAACGGCGAACGCGCTCGCGTCTCGCGTCCTTCCGCGGATACCATCATTGGTGAGCTATCCGGTATGGCGAAAGATTTCCTTTCCCATCCTGGTGGGATAGCCCATTTCGAACAACTACGTCTATTCTTTGAGTCCAGCCTGGTGCGTTATGCGGCTGAACATGCCACCGATGAACAAATCGATTTGTTGGCAAAAGCACTGGAAATCAACAGGCAATCTCTGGATAACAACGCTGCGTTCATTCGTTCAGACGTTGATTTCCACCGCGTACTGGCGGAGATCCCTGGCAACCCGATCTTTATGGCGATCCACGTTGCTCTGCTTGACTGGCTGATCGCAGCTCGTCCGACAGTAGCTGACCAGGCGCTACACGAACATAACAACGTTAGTTATCAGCAACATATTGCGATCGTTGACGCGATCCGGCGTCACGATCCCGACGAAGCCGATCGCGCATTGCAATCGCATCTCAACAGCGTCTCTGCCACCTGGCACGCCTTCGGGCAGACCGCAAACAAAAAGAAATAATGCCACTTTAGTGAAGCAGATCGCATTATAAGCGTTCTGTATGATGTGTTGCTTATTTGATCTGGTATAACAGGTATAAAGGTATATCGTTTTTAACAGGCAAGCATCACTTCAGAGGTATTTATGGCAACGAATTTACGTGGCGTAATGGCCGCACTCCTGACTCCTTTTGACCAACAACAAGCACTGGATAAAGCGAGTCTGCGCCGCCTGGTTCAGTTCAATATTCAGCAGGGCATCGACGGCCTGTACGTAGGTGGTTCAACCGGTGAAGCCTTTGTGCAGAGCCTTTCCGAGCGTGAACAGGTACTGGAGATTGTCGCTGAAGAAGCAAAAGGCAAGATTAAACTCATCGCTCACGTAGGTTGCGTCAGCACTGCGGAAAGCCAGCAACTTGCGGCATCTGCTAAACGTTATGGCTTTGATGCTGTCTCTGCGGTCACGCCGTTCTACTATCCTTTCAGCTTTGAAGAACACTGCGATCACTACCGGGCAATCATTGATTCGGCGGATGGTTTGCCGATGGTGGTGTACAACATTCCGGCACTGAGCGGTGTAAAACTGAGTCTGGATCAGATCAACACCCTGGTTACGCTGCCAGGCGTAGGGGCGTTGAAACAGACCTCTGGCGATCTCTATCAGATGGAACAGATCCGTCGCGAACATCCGGATCTGGTGCTCTATAACGGTTACGACGAAATCTTCGCCTCCGGCCTGCTGGCGGGCGCAGACGGTGGTATTGGCAGTACTTACAACATTATGGGATGGCGTTATCAAGGCATCGTGAAGGCGCTGAAAGAAGGGGATATCCAGACCGCGCAGAAACTGCAAACCGAATGTAATAAAGTCATTGATTTACTGATTAAAACGGGCGTATTCCGCGGTCTGAAAACCGTTCTGCACTATATGGATGTGGTGTCTGTGCCGCTGTGTCGCAAACCGTTTGGTCCGGTGGATGAAAAATATCTGCCAGAACTGAAGGCGCTGGCCCAGCAGTTGATGCAAGAGCGCGGGTGAGTTCTTTTCCCTCACCCGCCCCTACCGGGTGAGGGGAAATAACCGCATCTGTACCCTACAACTTTCATACCAAAGCGTGTGGGCATCGCCCACCGCGGGAGACTCACAATGAGTACAACGATCCAGAATATCCCGTGGTATCGCCATCTCAACCGTGCACAATGGCGGGCATTTTCCGCTGCCTGGTTGGGATACCTGCTTGATGGTTTTGATTTCGTTTTAATTGCCTTGGTACTTACCGAAGTACAGGGTGAGTTTGGGCTGACGACGGTACAGGCAGCAAGCCTGATCTCCGCAGCCTTCATCTCTCGCTGGTTCGGCGGCCTGATGCTTGGCGCTATGGGCGACCGCTACGGACGTCGACTGGCAATGGTCACCAGTATTGTTCTCTTTTCTGCCGGTACACTGGCTTGCGGCTTTGCGCCTGGCTACATCACTATGTTTATCGCGCGTCTGGTGATCGGTATGGGGATGGCGGGTGAATACGGCTCCAGCGCTACTTATGTAATTGAAAGCTGGCCAAAACACTTGCGCAACAAAGCCAGTGGTTTTCTGATTTCAGGCTTCTCTGTGGGGGCTGTAGTTGCCGCTCAGGTTTACAGTCTGGTGGTTCCGGTCTGGGGCTGGCGTGCGCTGTTCTTTATCGGCATTTTACCCATCATCTTCGCTCTCTGGCTGCGTAAAAACATCCCGGAAGCGGAAGACTGGAAAGAGAAGCACGCAGGTAAAGCGCCGGTACGCACGATGGTGGATATTCTTTATCGCGGTGAACATCGCATCGCCAATATTGTGATGACGCTGGCAGCGGCTACTGCGCTGTGGTTCTGCTTTGCCGGTAACCTGCAAAATGCCGCAATCGTCGCTGTTCTCGGGCTGTTATGTGCTGCGATCTTTATTAGCTTTATGGTTCAGAGTACGGGCAAGCGCTGGCCAACGGGCGTGACGCTGATGGTGGTTGTGTTGTTTGCTTTCCTTTACTCATGGCCGATTCAGGCGCTGCTGCCGACGTATCTGAAAACCGATTTGGCGTATGACCCACATACGGTCGCCAATGTCCTGTTCTTTAGTGGCTTTGGTGCGGCAGTTGGCTGCTGCGTTGGTGGCTTCCTCGGTGACTGGCTGGGAACGCGCAAAGCCTACGTTTGTAGCCTGCTGGCCTCGCAATTGCTGATTATTCCGGTATTTGCGATTGGCGGTGCAAACGTCTGGGTACTCGGTCTGTTACTGTTCTTCCAGCAAATGCTTGGTCAGGGGATCTCCGGGATCTTGCCGAAACTGATCGGCGGTTATTTTGATACCGACCAGCGAGCGGCGGGACTGGGCTTTACCTACAACGTTGGTGCATTGGGTGGTGCACTGGCACCGATCATTGGTGCGCTGATTGCTCAACGCCTGGACCTGGGGACGGCTCTGGGATCGCTCTCGTTCAGCCTGACGTTTGTGGTGATCCTGCTGATTGGTCTGGATATGCCCTCCCGGGTTCAGCGCTGGTTGCGCCCGGAAGCATTGCGTACTCATGACTCCATCGACGGCAAACCATTCAGCGGTGCGGTGCCGTTTGGCAACACCAAAGATGATTTAGTCAAAACCAAAAGTTAATCCTGTAGCCCGGTTCTGAACCGGGCCTTTCGCGAAGGGAAGAAGTATGTCGTTACTTGCACAACTGGATCAAAAAATCGCCGCTAATGGTGGCCTGATTGTCTCCTGCCAGCCGGTTCCTGACAGCCCGCTCGATAAACCCGAAATCGTCGCAGCTATGGCATTAGCGGCAGAGCAGGCCGGTGCGGTTGCTATTCGTATAGAAGGAGTGGCAAACCTGAAAGCCACTCGTGCGGTAGTGAGCGTGCCGATTATCGGGATTGTGAAACGCGATCTGGAGGATTCGCCGGTACGTATTACCGCCTACATTGAAGATGTTGATGCGCTGGCACAGGCGGGCGCGGACATTATCGCGATTGATGGCACCGATCGCCCGCGTCCGGTGCCTGTTGAAACACTGTTGGCACGTATTCACCATCACGGATTGCTGGCGATGACCGACTGCTCAACGCCGGAAGACGGCCTGGCTTGCCAAAAACTGGGTGCTGAGATTATTGGCACGACGCTTTCTGGCTATACCACGCCTGAAACCCCGGAAGAGCCTGATCTGGCGCTGGTGAAAACGTTGAGCGATGCCGGATGTCGGGTGATTGCCGAAGGGCGATACAACACGCCAGCGCAGGCGGCAGATGCCATGCGTCATGGCGCATGGGCGGTGACAGTCGGTTCAGCCATTACGCGTCTTGAGCACATTTGCCAGTGGTACAACACAGCGATGAAAAAGGCGGTGCTATGACCATACTGGCGATTGATATCGGCGGTACTAAACTTGCTGCCGCGCTGATTGGTGCTGACAGGCAGATCCGCGATCGCCGTGAACTCCCCACGCCTGCCAGCCAGACACCGGAAGCATTGCGTGAAGCCTTAGCCACATTAGTCGCACCGTTGCAAGCTCATGCGCAGCAGGTGGCCATCGCTTCAACCGGGATAATCCGCAACGGCAGCCTGCTGGCGCTAAATCCACATAATCTCGGCGGATTGCTGCACTTTCCGCTAGTCAAAACGCTGGAACAGCTTACCGACTTGCCGACGATTGCCATTAACGACGCACAGGCCGCAGCGTGGGCAGAGTATCAGGCGCTGGAGAGGGATATTACCGACATGGTGTTTATCACTGTTTCCACTGGTGTTGGCGGTGGGGTAGTCAGCGACGGCAAACTGCTTACTGGCTCAGGCGGCCTGGCGGGGCATATTGGACATACGCTGGCTGATCCTCATGGTCCAGTCTGCGGTTGTGGACGTGTCGGCTGTGTGGAAGCGATTGCTTCCGGTCGTGGCATTGCGGCTGCGGCGCAGGGTGAGCTGGCGGGGGCGAATGCGAAAACCATTTTTACGCGCGCCGGTCAGGGCGACGAACATGCACAGCAACTGATTCACCGCTCCGCACATGCGCTGGCAAGACTGATTGCCGATGTTAAAGCTACGACCGATTGCCAGTGCGTGGTGGTCGGTGGCAGCGTCGGGTTGGCAGAAGGGTATCTGGCGCTGGTGGAAACGTATCTGGCGCAGGAGCCAGCGGCATTTCATGTTGAGTTACTGGCGGCGCACTACCGCCACGATGCAGGCTTACTTGGGGCTGCGTTGTTGGCCCAGGGAGAAAAATTATGATGATGGGTGAAGTACAGTCATTACCATCTGCCGGTTTGCATCCGGTATTGATGGATGCGTTAACGCTGGCGTTAACCGCCTGCCCACAAGAGAAATCGCCAGGTCGTTATGAACTGCGCGGCGATGATATCTTTATGAATGTGATGACATTTTCTACTCAGCCCGCAGAGAGTAAAAAAGCGGAACTACATACGCAATATGTTGATATTCAGCTTTTACTGAGTGGCGAAGAACGGATTAACTTCGGTGTCGCGGATTCCGCCCGTGCGTGCGAAGAGCTGCATGTGGAAGAGGATTATCAGCTTTGTAACGCCATTGAGAATGAACAAACCATTATCATGAAACCGGGGATGTTCGCCGTGTTTATGCCGGGAGAACCGCATAAGCCCGGGTGTATTGTTGAGTCCGTTGCTGAGATTAAGAAGGTGGTGGTGAAGGTGAATCGCCACATTCTTTAGCGCTATACTTTTAGCCCGGCTGAACCGGGCTTATTACTTTCTCCGGTTTGGGCGGAGCGCGATCACACCCCGACATTCCCGGCCTACAACTCTTCCATCAGATACTGGAAATAGCACTCGGTCGTAAATTGCCCCGTGCCCGCCGTATTGACGTCAACCGCAATGTTACTTAGCGTTTGTTCGTACGGCGGACTGTCAGCGACGACTGCCGTGACGTTACTGTTGCCACCCTCGACGTTTGTACATCCCTGGCTTGTGAGTTGGGTCATTTGGCTGACATAGCGACAGTAGCTGCCACGCGTATCATTCAGACTACCGTCACACAATTTGCCGCTTTCCATCAGATAGGTCGGCAGGTTGGCATGAACGACACCCCCCGTTGAGGCGATGTTGAGTAACATGTCATTCTGGACGCGATCTTTACTCCAGGAAATATCAAATGATGCCACGGGAACGGTGGGGCAGATGGAACCATGGGAGACAGGGCCGGCATAGGTACCACTGTACGCATTTGTTGATGTCGCTCAGATGTTGGCTACCCATGGGCAGCCGTAGGAGTCTGTCCCCGTTTCAACTTTAATTTTATACCAGGCGCAGTTCCATCCCTTTGGCAATGAGCCGCCACAAAGAGCGTCATCGACGTTGGAATTATCATAATCAGTAATGGTAATGGTGGGGGTTGGGGGAAGCGGGCCGGGCCCACTGATGAGTCTCCAGGAGGTCAGCTTATAAGGATAATTGGCATAAAATTTCACACCAGGTGCCAAGTCACCGCCAAACAGACCATTTGGCGTCAGGATGTTCATATGGAGCGCTATGTTCGTGACGCCGTTGTCGCCTATGCCATAGTATAATGTTTGACTATTAAAACTGATTTTGAGATTAGGTTTGGCAATGCTGCTGTTAGTCAATCCAATCGCTAATAACAAAAAGAGTAAAAACGAAGATATTTTTTTCATATCAGAAATACTCAAAAGTGGCGGTCATACTGGCGGAGAACTCGCCTGGTACAATCGTGACGCCGGGTTCAACCTGAAGCCAGGCATTGAAATTGAGCGTGGTATTCGGGGCGGTAAGCGGGAATGTCACTCCCGCTGTGCTATTAACCGGTACGGCGGTTCCGTTACTTGTTTCAATTCCAATACCGACCCCGCTGGCGCGTGAGCCCGAGGCGAGCGCGAGGAAACCCGTCGCCAACAGCGGGTCTTCAGTGCCGGAAAATGTCACCTTGACGTTTTGTAGCGAACTTTCACAGTTCGCCAGTTTCAGCGTCACCGGCACGCGTGCCGACTGCCCGCTGGCCTGTAAATCTGCTGCATCTGCGGGCGGAAAGATGATTTCTTCCATCGCAGTTCCGACAATGACCGGCGAACAGGAGCCCGCCAGCAGGTTACCCGTGAAGTGGACGTTGTTCGCCGCATGAGCCGACGCCGCTAACATCCCGCACAGCGACAGCACCGATACTATTCGTTTCATCATTTCGCTCCCTGCTGTTATTGGTAATCCACGCGTAGCGTCGCCCAGGCCTCGAAATTCTGTTCGCTGAGGTTCGCGCTGACACTTTTTACGGGGACAGCTTCCAGAACGGGCAAATTTGCCTCATCGACAGTAATGGTGCTGCCGGGCTTAAAGGGCTTACTGTTTTCCCAGATTTTGATCCCTAATCCGTCGGCATTGGTTTTGATGGCGGCGTCGTCAAAGTCCACGGCATCTCCTGTTAGCGTCAGGGTCATTGCCATCGAATTATCGCGGACGCTTGAGTCGCAGGTAATTTTGTACTCCAGCGGCTGCCTGTAATTGTTGCCATCGATTCGCGTGATGATCACATCACGGAAATTGACGTCTATTCTGGCGTTGTTGCTGATGGTGCAAACAGGCGGCGTCACCAGGTGGCCAATAAAGGTCAGATTATCGGCATGACACAGGCTGCATGCGGCTAAAAGTATCGCGCATCCGATTGTTTTCATTGATAATCCACCACCAGTGTCGCCCCTGCGGTAAAGTCGCCTGAACTGAGCGTTGTCGCTGAATTTTTTACCGGTGTTGCTTCCAGCGCCGGGCCGCTGCCTGAAAAATTAAAATGGAACCAGGATGTGCTCCCTGGCTCGAGGAGGGTATGTTCATTCACCGTACGGACCCATATTCCCAGCCCATCCACATTCGTTTTCAGTACCGACTCGCCGTTGATGGTGACAACCGTACCCTGCAACTGCATTTTCAGTGCATTCGCAATTCGCTTATCGCAATTCAGGCTGTAACCCACCGTTTGGGTATAGTTTGTGCCGTCGATTTTGGTCGTGAGCACATCGTTAAAGTTCACCGTTCCGCCGGTGACGGTGCAAGGTGGCGGCGCGTCGACGGCGATACGTAACGTCATTTTTACGCTTTTATTCCCTGCATATACCGATGCACTCAGTAACATCAGAGCGCTCAATGACAGTGAAAGTGGGGCACTGCTTCGCCTTCTCATTAAGCCTCCGAATTATCCTTTACTGCTTCTGGCGTCATCGACATGGCACTCTGCGCCGCTGCACTGGAAATAGAGAGGCAGTCGTCCACCGTAGTCGTTGACATACGTCAGTACCGGCGCGCTTCCCAGATCGGACGCACGGCCTTTCATCTCCTGGCTGGTTGCAGGAGGCATCACCAGCGGTTCAAAGCCTGTGATGGGCTGACCGCCTTTCTGTGTACTGGCGGAGCTGATAATGACGTAATAACTGGTTGGGTTTTTGACCAGGTAATGATCTCCCTGGCGACTCAGAGTGACCTGATGTTGCCAGGGATGCTCAGGATCGACCTTTTTGGCCAGCGCGGCGGGGCGATAGAACAGTTTGATACGCGTTTGCAGCGCAATTTGCAGCGAATTGGGTTTATCGCTTTTCGGCGGAATTTCTCGCACATTAAAGTAAAACAGCGTCTCTTTATCCTGCGCTAAGGTGCTAATGTCAGGCATTCCCTGCACTTTGACCTGACCTTCCGTTTTCGCCTCTATACGCTGCACGGGCGGCAGAACAGCCAGTGGCGAGGTGATTTTCTCGCCTTTTTCGTTTTCAACCCACGTCTGCGCTAAATAGGGCAGGGTTTGGCTGTCATTTTTGAGCGTCACGCTGATCGATTTCTCGCCGCCTTTATAGACCAGACGCGTGCGGTCTGGCGCAATGGCGGCCTGCGCGCAGGAGGTAAAAAAGAGAATTGCGCTCAGACAAGAAATATTCGTCTTCCACATCCCTGGTGCGTAAATGTTGTTATTTACCATGTTCCCTGTTCCTGAATAATTAATAGGCGTTGTCTGATAATGCTTCTGGTTTAGCCGATGGCGTAATGCGCTGTGTCTGCTCCTGGATAATCGGTTTTATCTCCATGGCAGGGCGCGGTTTATCCGGGTTGGCTAACTGACACGGCAATAACAAACCACTAAATAGGTTTTTCGGTAACGGGTCGGGCAATGAGACGTCACACTGTTTTTCGCCTGACCAGTAAACCTGTAAGTTTTCACCCGCTTTTACGCCAGCGAGATAGACATGCCCGTCGTCATCAACCAACCCGATTTGCTGCTGGTGGCTGTTTTTAACTTCCGCGCCAAAGGGGGGATAGTCGCCATTTTCCATGCGCAGAACGGCCATCGCTTTTTCACCGCTGATGACGCCAAATTCGCGATAGCCAATCGCACCTTCGGTAAGTGTGGCCTGCACAGTGGACTGCGTTGCCTCGGCATTTTCAGGCAATTGATTGATATCAATGCGAATTTGGTTGCGGTAATAGTCATTGACGTCCGTCAGAACGGCCTTGCCGAACCTATTGGAGTAGACCGGAGAGTTGTAGCCGCCGATGGGGACATCAGCGACGCCGCCGGTATCGACCAGAATACGGCTGCCGCCAGAGAGATTCGTGCGATGTAACGCCCCACCTTTTGCGGTTAGCGTTGCGCCGCCACGCATCGTCAGACCCGCAGAGGTGTAATCGCCTTCCTGATAGTTTGCGCTGACGTCCACGTCCGCATAACTCCCTTCATGGCTGTAGAACCCTTCAGCCCGGGTGTTATTGCCGGACTGGCCCAGACTTAATTGATAGTTGCTGCGATCGTTCAGGCGCTGGTAATAACTGACCTGGCTGGAATTGTCGTCGTCGCTAAACATGCCGTTGTAGCTGATAGACTTATCGTTGCCCCAGGGGATCATCAGTGAAACATAGACACCATCGTCGGATTCATTGTCATATTCACTGCGATAAGCGGTCAGAGAGAGGCTCATATTCTTCATTGAACCGACGTCAAAATAGTGAGAGACCATGAGGTTGTAGTTGTTCTGGTCTCCTCTGTCCCAATATGTCCGGCGGTTCCAGGTCAGGTAAACGTTGAACGCGGGGTCGCTAAAATTCTGGCTATAGCTGACGGTGTACATCTCTTTATCGTGGCCTGCACGGACGTTGTCATCATGCAGCGCATCGAGATATTCGCTCATCGTCATGTAGTTTTCTTCGGAAAACCGATAACCGGCAAAGGTAAAGCGGCTGTTTAACTGATCAAAATCTTTGGCGTAGCTGATGCGATAGGAGTTCCCCTGGAGAGTACCGTGTCCATATTCGCCCGCTTCCGGGAGTTGAGTTCGTGAATGGGTGACGTCAAGGGCGAGCGCTCCCAGTACCGCCATATCGCGGCCGATACCAATGGCGACGGCCTGATAATGTTCTTCACCCACAGCACCGCCGTACAGCGACCAGCTATTGGCAAAGCCCCATGATGCTTCACCAGCGGCAAACGCGTTACCTTCAGCGTGATGGTTCCAGTCCTGTGGACGCCCCACCGTGCCTTTGTAACGCACCATGCCCTGGCGGGTTAAAAAGGGAATGGAGGCGGTACTGACGTCATATTCCTGCACCTGGCCGCTTTGCTCTTCAATGCGGACATGTAAATCGCCGGATACCGCTTCGTTGATATCCTGAATATGGAATGGGCCAGCAGGAACCTGTGACTCATAAATAACGCGACCTTGCTGCGTTACGGTGACTTTCGCATTGGTACGCGCGACGCCAGAGATGTCCGGTGCATAGCCACGCAGGTTTGGCGGAAGCATTTGATCATCGGTTTGTACGCTGGCACCGAGGTAGTTAAAGGTGTCGAAGATATTCGAGGCAAGAGCGTCTTCACCGAGCGTCAGTTTTGCCCCAAGGCCGGGTAATGCACGCCATGCGTAATAGCGGCTCCATTCCCAGTCACGCAGATCTTGCCCTTCACTGTCGCTGGTATTCAGATAACTGGCCTGCCAGTCGGCACGTAAGCGCCATGCGCCCAGGTTACCGCCAACAGTACCGTTCGCCGTGATGTCATGTTCATCGACGCCATCATTCTGCTGATGGCGAACCTGAGCATTCATGTTGTAATCGAATATCAACCCGGGAATACCTTCATCCCAGCGCGAGGGCGGATCCCATTCTGCGTCGGTATATTCCAGCCAGGCCTGGGGGATCGTCACCTCAAGCTGGGACTGACTTAAATTTGCCTGTATTACCATGCCTTCAATCTGGCCCGGTTGCAGGCATTGGCCGTCTTTAATCCATTGTAATGTTTCGACTAATTCTGGTTTTAACCCCAGTTTTGATATGACGTCGGGAGAAAGACAAGGGAAGCTGTTACTCGGGTCATCCTCTTTAGGATACCAATGAATGTCATTCTCCTCTGCCAGAGGATATTTATTTACGACAACCTGCAAGTTGTAATTTCCCGGAAGGACATAACCTTTATGGGAAAATTTCCCTAAATCAATTTTTGTCCCACCTTTTACGTCAAGAAATTGGGTATTAAATTCAACAGCCTCTTCTGCATTGCTTTTCCCGGAGAGACCGGTCAGCGTCATCATGATTGCCAGACTTAATATTCGTAAGCGGAAAGGGGCATGGTGTTGCATCAGATAAACCGTCCTGATAATAACAATAATGAGTGTTTTTAATTTTTATTAATGCCCTGACATTCCTTGTTCAGGGCATTGCACTTATTACAGCGGGTAAATTACAGGTAGCTAATCTGGAAATTAACCTGGCTATTGAATTCACCAATATCAATTGTGCCAGTTGCGTCGCCTTTCACCCATGCGCTGAAATCGACTTCCTGGTTAGGCAGGCCTTTGGCCGGAGTGTTTCCATCCATCTGCAGTTTGGTTTCTGACGCAGTACCCAGTTTGAGTGCTGCACCTTTGCTGGTTCCGATAACAATACTGGCCCCATTCATTTCACCGCTGGCCCCCATCAGTGCCAGGTTGCCCGGGTTGGCAGTTGATTCGTTACCTGCTGCGCTGAACACCGTGGACATTTTGGTTTCAGTGGTGAATACGCAGTGTTCCAGACGGATTTTGAACGGCACAGCCGTGGAGGATTTGCCACCAGTCAGAGAACCTGTACCGATATGGCCGAGGTTAACGGTCTGATGTTCGTCACCCACCACAATGGAGCACGGAGAGTCTTCAATCGTACCGATAAAATTGACTGTGCCGGTATTGCTGCCCACCGCATTTGCATAAGATGAAAATCCCATAACCATCGCCGTTGCCAGTGCAGCTTTTACTAACTTTTTCATTATTTGTCCTGAAATTTAAATGTGAATAAGCACTGTTTTCCGTTAACAGTTAACGTGAGAGCCGTGCTTGCGCTTTAAATTTTTATAGGGGCTATTAATAAATATATTATTTATTCTTGTATTTGGGTCTAAATAAAATATTGTTTGCTGACTTTTTTGTTGAATAACCCACGCATAAATAATTTACCCGAGGTAAATATTAATGCGAAAAGTCTACGGCGTTATTTAATATTATGGTAAATCTTTTTTTGTGGTTGATTATCAGATTAGTACCTGATTAATGATTTAATATATGTTATTCATGTTGTGAATTTAATTTGTCGTAAGGGTATTCTTAATTGTTGGGAGATAGATGCTTTTTTCGCTTAAAAACCGAACGGCTATTTTGCATTTTAATGTAATCTATACTATTTATTTCTACTTTGAATATGTTGGCATTAATATTTTATTAAAAATTAATGAGAATAACATTCACGCTGTGAATTGTTTTATCAATAATAATGTTTTTTAATTAGGTTTAATTAATGATTTTTTACCACTGTATTTATTACGACTCCATTTATTAAGTGAGATATTCAAATTTATTGTCAGGGGGGGGAAATACTTTCAGACACAGAGTGTAATTTTCAGGAGAGAGATGTTTCGGGGGAGGGCTTCAGCCCTATCACCGGCCAGATAAAACGGATGATGATAGAGCCGTGAGAGGTTTTTGTTATACTTCCAGCCAGTTCATGATCCCGTCAGCAGCTTTGCGGCCTTCGGCAATTGCCGTTACCACCAGGTCTGAACCTCGCACAATGTCACCACCGGCGAAGATTTTCGGGTTGCTGGTCTGGAAGGCGTTGTCGCTTCGCTCTGGAGCGATAATGCGGCCCTGGGGATCCAGTTCGACGCTGTGTTGTGCCAGCCATTCCATGCTGTGTGGACGGAAACCAAACGCCATGATCACCGCATCTGCCGGAATGATATGTTCAGAGCCTGCGACAATCTCCGCGCGGCGACGGCCTTTAGCATCGGGTTCGCCCATTTCGGTACGCACCATTTTCACGCCGCTGACTTTGCCGTTGCCATTCACTTCAATACCCAGCGGCTGGACGTTGAATTTGAACTCCACACCTTCTTCCCGCGCGTTTTTCACTTCGCGACGGGAACCCGGCATGTTCTCTTCATCACGACGATAGGCACAGGTGACGTGCTTCGCTCCCTGGCGCACGGAAGTGCGCACGCAGTCCATCGCGGTGTCGCCGCCGCCAAGTACCACTACGCGTTTGCCTTCCATGCTGACGAACGGTTCTTCGTTGGTTTCGCCAAAACCCATTAACTGTTTGGTGTTGGCGATGAGGAACGGTAGCGCCGCGTACACGCCGTCGGCGTCTTCGTTTTCCAGTCCACCGCGCATTGACTGATAGGTCCCGACACCGAGGAACACTGCATCGTAATCGTTCAGTAGATCGTCCAGTTGTACGTCACGACCCACTTCGGTATTGAGTTGGAACTCAATGCCCATGCCGGTGAAGATTTCACGGCGGCGCGTCATCACCTCTTTTTCCAGCTTGAAGGCCGGAATGCCAAAGGTCAGCAGACCGCCGATTTCCGGATGACGGTCGAAGACGACAGCTTTCACACCGTTGCGCGTTAACACATCCGCACACGCCAGCCCCGCCGGACCTGCGCCGATAATCGCCACTTTTTTACCGGTCTGTTTTACGCCAGACATATCCGGACGCCAGCCCATTTCGAACGCTTTATCATTGATATAGCGTTCAATGTTACCGATGGTCACAGCGCCAAATTCATCATTCAGGGTGCAGGAGCCTTCGCACAGGCGATCCTGTGGGCAGACGCGTCCACACACTTCCGGCAGGGTATTAGTTTGATGCGACAGTTCTGCCGCTTCAAAAATCCGCCCCTCGTTGGCGAGCTTCAGCCAGTTCGGGATGTAGTTGTGTACCGGGCATTTCCATTCGCAGTATGGGTTGCCACACGACAGGCAGCGGTCAGCCTGCGCTTTGGCCTGGCCTTCGGAAAACGGCTCGTAAATTTCGACGAACTCAATTTTGCGGATCTTCAGCGGTTTCTTTGGCGGATCAACGCGCTGCAGGTCGATAAATTGATAAACATTCTGACTCATTGTTGCTACCCCTTACTGCGCCTGCACGCGCAACTCTGCTGCACTACGACTACGGTGACCCAGCAGTGCTTTTACATCACTGGACTTCGGTTTAACCAGCGCGAATTTGCTGGCGAAGGTTGACCAGTTAGCCAGGATCTCTTCACCACGCTGGGAACCGGTGTGTTGCACATGCTCGGTGATAAGACCACGCAGATGCTCTTCATGGATCGCCAGGGAGTCAACGCTTAACACTTCCACCAGTTCCGGGTTAACGCGTTTGCGGAAATCACCACTTTCGTCGAGAACGTAAGCGAAGCCCCCGGTCATGCCTGCGCCAAAGTTAACGCCGGTTTTACCCAGAATACAGACGATACCGCCGGTCATATATTCACAACCGTTGTCGCCAATGCCTTCTACCACAGTGATAGCACCAGAGTTACGCACACCGAAACGTTCTCCTGCACGGCCTGCGGCATACAGACGACCACCGGTCGCGCCATACAGGCAGGTGTTGCCGATAATGCTCGCCTCATGGCTGCGGAAGGCCGAACCCACGGGTGGACGAATGGCGATTAAGCCGCCTGCCATGCCTTTACCAACATAGTCGTTAGCATCGCCAGTCAGATACAGCTCCACGCCGCCTGCGTTCCACACGCCGAAGCTCTGACCCGCGGTGCCGTTGAAGTACGCTTTGATAGGATCGGCTGCCAGCCCCTGATCGCCGTGTGTTTGCGCGATGTAGCCAGAGAGTGATGCGCCCACGGAACGGTCGGTGTTGCGAATATCGAACCAGAAGGTTTTGCTCTGGCGCTCATCGACAAACGGTTTCGCCTGTTGCAGCAACTGCGCGTTGAGTATGCCGTTATCAAACGGTGGGTTTTTCTCAGTGCAATAGAGCGCTTTACCCGGATGTGGCTCGGCGGTCTCCAGCAGGCGAGACAGTTCCAGTTTCTGTTGTTTTGCTGTGTAGCCGTCCAGTTCTTTGAGCAGGTCGGTACGACCAATCAGATCGACCAGACGTGTTACACCCAGTTGCGCCATCAGCTCGCGGGTTTCACGGGCGATAAACTCAAAGTAGTTAGTCACTTTGAACGGTAAGCCGTGATAGTGATTCTTACGCAGTTTTTCGTCCTGAGTTGCTACGCCGGTGGCGCAGTTGTTCAGGTGGCAAATACGCAGGTATTTACAACCCAGCGCCACCATCGGACCGGTGCCAAAGCCAAAGCTTTCCGCGCCGAGAATTGCCGCTTTGATGATATCAACGCCTGTTTTCAGGCCGCCATCAACCTGCAAACGAATTTTATGGCGCAGGCCGTTAGCCACCAGTGCCTGCTGAGTTTCCACCAGACCCAGCTCCCACGGGCAGCCTGCGTATTTCACCGATGAGAGCGGGCTTGCGCCGGTGCCGCCGTCATAGCCCGCGATGGTGATTAAATCGGCATACGCTTTCGCAACGCCAGTTGCGATAGTTCCGACGCCTGGTTCAGAAACCAGTTTGACGGAGATCATCGCTTTCGGGTTAACCTGTTTCAGGTCGAAAATAAGCTGCGCTAAATCCTCGATAGAGTAGATATCGTGGTGCGGCGGCGGGGAGATCAGCGTTACGCCCGGCACGGAGTAGCGCAGTTTGGCGATATACGGCGTGACTTTATCGCCAGGTAACTGACCACCTTCGCCCGGTTTCGCGCCTTGAGCGACTTTAATCTGAATCACGTCGGCGTTAACCAGATACGCCGGGGTTACGCCGAAGCGGCCAGAAGCGACCTGTTTGATACGTGAGACTTTATTGGTGCCGTAACGCGCCGGATCTTCACCGCCTTCCCCGGAGTTAGAGTTACCGCCGATGCTGTTCATCGCTTCCGCCAGCGCTTCGTGGGCTTCCGGGCTTAATGCGCCGATAGACATCGCTGCGGTATCGAAGCGTTTAAACAGTTCACTGGCTGGTTCAACATCAGCAATGTTGACCGCGTTTTCACCCGGAGTAATCGCCAGCAGATCGCGCAGTGTCGTTGCCGGACGCTCGTTAACCAGCTTCGCGTATTCCTGATAGTCGCTGTACTCGCCACTCTGAACTGCCTGTTGCAGTGTGCGCACGACGTCCGGGTTGTAGGCGTGGTATTCGCCGCCATGCACGTATTTCAACAAGCCGCCCTGGCTGATGGGTTTACGCGCCAGCCAGGCACGTTTTGAAAGATTCAGCAGATCCTGCTGGAAATCTTCAAAGCTCGCGCCGCCAATGCGGCTGACTGCGCCCTGGAAGCACAGGCTCACCACGTCATCGTGCAGACCGACTGCTTCGAACAGTTTCGAGCAGCGGTAAGAGGCGATGGTGGAGATGCCCATTTTGGACATGATTTTGTACAAGCCTTTGTTGATGCCGTTACGGTAGTTCAGCATCACGGTACGATAGTCTTTGGCAATCGCATGGGTGTCGATTAAGCGTCCCAGCGTTTCATAGGCAAGGTACGGATAAATGGCGGTTGCACCGAAGCCCAGCAGCACAGCGAAGTGGTGCGGATCGCGGGCGCTGGCGGTTTCGACGATGATGTTGGCATCGCAACGCAGGCTTTGATCGACCAGACGGGTCTGGATCGCGCCAACCGCCATCGGAGCCGGAACCGGCAGGCGATCTTTACCGATATTTCGGTCTGAAAGTACCAGTAGCACGGTGCCGCTACGTACCATTTTTTCGGCTTTATCGCACAGCTCTTTAACCGTCGCTTCAAGCGTGGTTTTGCTAACGTCAAAGGTGATATCCAGCGTATCTGCGCGATAGTGCTCCTCTTTCATGGTCGTGAGCTGTTTGAAATCGGAGTAGAGCAGAATTGGCGATTTAAAGCTTAAGCGGTGCGCCTGGCCTTCTGCTTCGCAGAAGACGTTCATTTCACGACCGATGCTGGTGGCGAGCGACATGACATGCGCTTCACGCAGGGGGTCGATTGGCGGGTTAGTCACCTGGGCAAATTGCTGACGGAAGTAGTCGTAAATAATACGCGGCTGGCTGGAGAGCACGGCGAATGGGGTGTCGTCGCCCATCGAACCGACGGCTTCCTGGCCGTTTTCGCCCAGTACGCGGATCACGGAATCCAACTCTTCCGCGCTGTAGTTAAACTGTTTCTGGTAGCTGGCAAGCGTGTCGTCGTCAAGTTCGCGACTCCCCACTTCTTCATCAGGCAAGTCTTCAAACGGCACCAGACGGCGGACGTTTTTCGCCATCCACTCTTTGTACGGATGGCGGCTTTTCAGGTCATCATCGGTTTCCGCCGAGTGCAGAATACGCCCACTGCGAGTGTCGATCACCATCAGCTCACCTGGCCCGACGCGGCCTTTTTCCACCACTTCATCAGGCTGATAATCCCAGATGCCGACTTCAGAGGCGCAGGTGATCAACTTATCTTTGGTGATGACGTAGCGTGCCGGACGCAGACCGTTACGGTCGAGGTTACAGGCGGCGAAACGACCGTCGGACATCACGATGCCCGCTGGACCATCCCACGGCTCCATATGCATGGAGTTAAAGTCGAAGAACGCGCGCAGTTCCGGGTCCATATCCGGGTTGTTCTGCCAGGCAGGTGGCACTAACAGACGCATGGCGCGGATGATATCCATCCCGCCCGCCAGCAGCAGTTCCAGCATGTTATCCATCGAGCTGGAGTCGGAGCCGGTTTCGTTCACAAACGGTGCTGCGTCGTGTAAATCGGGGATTAGCGGCGTCTGGAATTTATAAGTACGGGCACGCGCCCACTGACGGTTACCGGTGATGGTGTTGATTTCACCGTTATGTGCGAGGTAACGGAATGGCTGCGCCAGTGGCCAGCGCGGCACGGTGTTGGTGGAGAAGCGTTGATGGAACAGGCAGATAGCTGATTCCAGACGCAGATCCGCAAGATCCAGGTAAAAGCGCGGCAAATCCGCCGGCATACACAGACCTTTATAGATGTTGACCAGATTCGACAGGCTACAGATGTAGAAGTCTTTATCGGATTCGAGGCGTTTCTCAATGCGGCGACGGGCGATAAACAGACGGCGTTCCATATCGCGCGGACGCCAGCCAGCCGGAGCGTTAACGAAAATTTGCTCAATGCGTGGCAGAGAGGAGAGGGCAATTTCACCCAGTACGCCTTCGTTGGTGGGGACATCACGCCAGCCCACAATCGACAATGTTTCGCGTTGCAGCTCTTCTTCAATGATGCGGCGTGCGGCAGCGGCGAGTTCGGGATCTTTATTCAGAAAGATCATCCCGACGGCGTAGTTTTTCGCTAAACGCCAGCCGCGTTCTTGCGCAACGATGCGAAAAAAGCGATCCGGTTTTTGTAACAGCAAGCCGCAACCGTCGCCGGTTTTACCATCAGCGAGAATCGCGCCACGGTGCTGCATGCGGGCCAGTGCGTGTATTGCCGTACGCACTACCTTGTGGCTAGGTTCGCCTTCTATGTGGGCGATCAGGCCGAAACCACAGTTGTCCCTCTCAAGGGATTTATCGTACAACATATCGTGAACCTCCCCCAGGCTCTGCGGGAACCCCACTTCCGAACCGTAACGCACGGGCACAGAAAGAGCGTGGCGACGGGGTTTGCGTTTCATACGCTTACCTCGCATTCGCCCCCTTTTTTTGTCCTTTTCGCATCGGTTAATACGGTGAAGAGGGGATCTCAATTACTGCATAAATATGATGAGCAGGCTGCTCATCCAGAAAGCTTCCAGCGGATTTCCAACTTATCGGTAAAGGCGACACAGGTCAAATGGCAAGCTTATTGGTATAGAAATGTGCTTTAGCGCAAAAATATTCATTAATTTATTGAAATTAAATGAAATATCTTATTTTGAATTAAAGTGGGGTGAAAAAGGAAAACGTTGAGTTCCTGACTACTATAGAGGCGTGTTAACCCTTATCCTGCCTTGAACTGACGCTTAAACCAGCATTTTATACTGCATTGAGAGATAAAGGCGTTTCATACTACTGTTTTTGTTTAAAATCCATTAGCGGATAAAAAAATCCGACGCAAGATAAGGAAAAGTAATTAATACGATATTGCATTAAATCTCAGTAATTGTGATTGAATATGCAGTTGGTAAAGGCAGGCCAGGGCGATTGATCCAGGTCATCGCGGAATTGAGCTAAAAATGGCAGGCTTTGGCCTCTTTTCAAGGCGCGGTCTATCAGATTATGCAGTTACAGAAATTAGTCAATATGTTTGGTGGAGATCTTACCCGTCGTTACGGGCAAAAGGTGCATAAACTGACGCTGCACGGTGGTTTTAGCTGCCCGAATCGTGATGGCACCATCGGACGCGGTGGCTGCACATTCTGTAATGTTGCCTCGTTTGCCGACGAAGAACAGCAACATCGTTCTATTGCCGAACAACTGGCGCATCAGGCAAATTTAGTTAATCGCGCGAAACGCTATCTGGCTTACTTTCAGGCTTATACCAGCACTTTTGCGGAAGTTCAGGTACTGCGCTCTATGTATCAGCAGGCGGTGAGTCAGGCCAATATTGTCGGTTTGTGTGTTGGCACCCGCCCGGACTGCGTACCGGATGCTGTGCTGGATCTGCTTTGCGAATATAAAGATCAGGGTTATGAAGTGTGGCTGGAACTGGGACTGCAAACCGCTCATGACAAAACGCTACACCGTATTAACCGTGGCCATGATTTCGCCTGTTATCAACGCACGACGCAACGGGCACGTGAACGCGGGCTGAAAGTGTGCTCGCACTTAATTGTCGGCCTGCCGGGTGAAGGACGCACTGAATGTCTGCAAACGCTGGAGCAGGTGGTGGAAACCGGTGTTGACGGCATAAAACTGCATCCGCTGCATATCGTGAAAGGCAGCATTATGGCGAAAGCATGGGAAGCGGGGCGTTTGAACGGTATTGAACTGGACGATTACACGCTGACAGCGGGAGAAATGATCCGCCATACACCACCGGAAGTTATCTATCATCGTATTTCCGCCAGCGCCCGTCGCCCGACGCTACTTGCCCCACTGTGGTGTGAAAATCGCTGGACGGGAATGGTCGAGCTGGATCGCTATCTTACTGAACACGGCGTGCAGGGATCGGCGTTGGGACGCCCGTGGATGCCACCTTCCTCGTAGTTAATCTGGGGAATTCCGCATTTCTCACACAATTTTCAGCGTAACTGTCAGAATTGGGTATTATTGTGGCAGGTTGTCGTGAAGGAATTCCTTAAATGAAGCAAATTCGTTTGTTGGCGCAGTACTATGTTGACCTGATGATGAAGTTAGGTCTGGTGCGCTTCTCAATGCTACTGGCGCTGGCGCTGGTGGTGCTCGCCATTGTGGTTCAAATGGCGGTGACCATGGTGCTGCATGGTGAAGTTGAAAGTATTGATGTTATCCGTTCCATCTTCTTTGGTTTGTTGATTACACCGTGGGCGGTTTACTTTCTTTCGGTAGTGGTGGAGCAACTGGAAGAATCACGGCAACGTCTGTCCCGGCTGGTGCAAAAGCTGGAGGAGATGCGCGAGCGCGATCTGAGCCTCAACGTACAACTGAAAGATAATATTACCCAGCTTAATCAGGAAATTGCCGTTCGTGAAAAAGCAGAAGCTGAATTGCAGGAAACCTTCGGTCAGTTGAAAATTGAAATCAAAGAGCGCGAAGAGACGCAGATTCAGCTCGAACAGCAATCCTCATTCTTACGTTCCTTCCTTGATGCTTCACCCGACCTGGTTTTTTATCGTAACGAAGATAAAGAGTTTTCCGGCTGTAATCGCGCGATGGAGCTGCTGACCGGGAAAAGTGAAAAACAACTGGTGCATCTGAAGCCTGCTGATGTTTACTCGCCGGAAGCCGCAGCAAAAGTCATTGAAACCGATGAGAAAGTGTTCCGTCATAATGTGTCGCTGACCTATGAACAGTGGCTGGATTATCCGGACGGGCGCAAAGCCTGCTTTGAAATCCGTAAAGTGCCGTACTACGACCGTGTAGGTAAACGCCACGGTTTGATGGGCTTTGGTCGCGACATTACCGAGCGTAAGCGTTATCAGGATGCGCTCGAACGCGCCAGCCGCGACAAAACTACTTTTATCTCGACAATCAGCCATGAGTTGCGTACGCCGCTGAACGGTATCGTTGGATTAAGTCGTATCTTGCTGGATACGGAACTCACCGCTGAGCAGGAAAAATATCTCAAAACTATCCATGTTTCCGCCGTCACATTGGGGAATATCTTCAACGATATTATCGACATGGATAAGATGGAGCGGCGTAAAGTTCAACTTGATAACCAGCCGGTTGATTTCACCAGCTTTCTTGCCGATCTGGAAAACCTCTCCGCATTACAGGCACAGCAAAAAGGGCTGCGTTTTATTCTGGAACCGACGCTGCCGTTGCCGCATCAGATCATTACCGACGGTACACGTTTACGCCAGATCCTGTGGAACTTAATCAGTAACGCCGTCAAATTCACTCAGAAGGGGCAAGTGACCGTTCGTGTGCGTTATGACGAAGGGGGCATGTTGCATTTTGAAGTGGAAGATTCTGGCATCGGTATTCCGCAGGATGAACTGGATAAAATTTTTGCTATGTATTACCAGGTGAAAGACAGCCACGGCGGTAAACCTGCCACCGGCACCGGTATTGGTCTGGCGGTTTCTCGTCGGCTGGCGAAAAATATGGGGGGGGATATCACCGTCACCAGCGAACAAGGGAAAGGTTCAACCTTTACTTTGACGATCCATGCACCGTCGGTGGCGGAAGAAGTGGATGATGCGTTTGACGAAGATGATATGCCTTTACCGGCGCTGAATGTGCTGCTGGTAGAAGATATTGAACTGAACGTTATTGTTGCGCGCTCGGTGCTGGAAAAGCTCGGCAATACTGTCGACGTAGCGATGACCGGTAAGGCGGCGCTGGAGATGTTTAAACCTGGCGAATACGACCTGGTGTTGCTGGATATTCAGTTACCGGATATGACCGGACTGGATATCTCTCGTGAACTGACGAAGCGTTATCCGCGCGAAGATTTACCGCCGCTGGTGGCTTTAACTGCCAATGTGCTGAAAGATAAACAAGAGTACCTCAATGCCGGAATGGATGATGTGCTGAGTAAGCCGCTTTCTGTGCCGGCGCTAACTGCGATGATCAAGAAATTCTGGGATACCCAGGATGATGAGGAAAGCACGATGACGACAGAAGAGAGCGGTAAATCGGAAGCATTGCTTGATATTCCTATGCTGGAACAGTATCTCGAACTTGTAGGGCCGAAGCTGATCACTGACGGGTTAGCGGTGTTTGAGAAAATGATGCCGGGCTATGTGAGCGTGTTGGAATCGAATCTGACGGCGCAAGATAAAAAAGGCATCGTCGAGGAAGGTCACAAAATTAAAGGTGCGGCGGGGTCAGTGGGGTTACGCCATCTGCAGCAGCTTGGTCAGCAGATCCAGTCTCCCGATCTTCCTGCGTGGGAAGATAATGTTGGTGAATGGATTGAAGAGATGAAAGAAGAGTGGCGTCACGACGTAGAAGTACTGAAAGCGTGGGTTGCGAAAGCTGCTAAAAAATGACCCCGGCTAGACCGGGGTGCGCGAATACTGCGCCAACACCAGGGAAATCTTGGCTGCGCCGTAAATTATTATGATGAGTTACAAGGGCGCAGCACTGTTTTTCAGGCCGCACGCAGTTAAGATAGCAAATCTTAAATGATTTGTTACATGAATCAGTTAAATGTGTGATGCGTAGCATTCTTATTAAAAAGATTAATGTGTTTCAGTCAGTTGCGAAAGGATGATCACAATGAAGAAAATTGGCGTAGTTCTGAGCGGGTGCGGTGTCTATGACGGTTCTGAAATCCATGAAGCGGTTTTGACGTTATTAGCAATTTCACGCAACGGTGCGCAGGCGGTCTGCTTTGCGCCGGATAAGCAGCAGGTTGATGTTATCAACCATTTAACTGGCGAGCCGATGGCGGAAACGCGCAATGTGTTGATTGAAGCAGCACGTATAACGCGTGGTGAGATCCGTCCTCTGGCTCAGGCCGATGCCGCCGAACTGGATGCGTTGATTGTGCCAGGTGGTTTTGGTGCGGCGAAAAATTTAAGCAATTTTGCCAGCCTTGGCAGTGAATGCACCGTTGACCGTGAATTAAAGGCGCTGGCGCAAGCGATGCATCAGGCAGGTAAACCGCTTGGCTTTATGTGCATTGCCCCGGCGATGCTGCCTAAAATTTTCGATTTCCCGCTGCGTTTGACCATTGGCACAGATATCGATACCGCAGAAGTGCTGGAAGAGATGGGCGCAGAGCATGTGCCGTGCCCGGTCGATGATATCGTTGTTGATGAAGACAATAAGATTGTCACTACACCAGCGTATATGCTGGCGCAGAACATTGCGGAAGCGGCGAGCGGCATTGATAAGCTGGTTTCCCGCGTGCTGGTTCTGGCTGAATGAGTAAAAGCCGCTTAACGGCGTTCGGTTTCGTCCGCCGTTTTCTTCTGCGGTTAGTGGTTGCCCTTGTCGTGTTCTGGGGTGGGGGCATCGCGTTGTTTAGCATAGCGCCAGTTCCGTTCTCGGCGGTAATGGCTGAGCGTCAGGTGAGTGCCTGGTTGCATGGTAACTTTCGTTACGTGGCGCATTCTGATTGGGTTAGTCTGGAGCAAATCTCGCCATGGATGGGGCTGGCGGTGATTGCCGCAGAAGATCAGAAATTCCCCGACCATTGGGGCTTTGATGTGGCTTCTATTGAGAAAGCGCTGGCGCACAATGAACGCAATGAAAACCGCGTTCGCGGCGCATCAACAATTTCACAGCAGACAGCCAAAAATCTCTTTTTATGGGATGGGCGTAGTTGGGTACGAAAAGGGCTGGAAGCCGGGTTAACATTGGGGATAGAAACGGTCTGGAGCAAAAAGCGTATCCTGACGGTTTACCTGAATGTAGCCGAATTTGGTGAAGGGGTATTTGGTGTTGAAGCCGCAGCGCAACGTTATTTCCATAAACCTGCCAGCAAACTCACCCAGTCGGAAGCGGCGTTACTGGCTGCAGTATTACCCAACCCACTCCGTTTCAAAGTCTCTGCACCATCAGGCTACGTGCGTAGCCGTCAGGCGTGGATTTTGCGGCAAATGCATCAATTAGGCGGTGAGTCGTTTATGCGACAACACCAACTATATTAAGCTTCGTGCGAAGTGAGTGAGAGTTTCTTGTTCTCACAAGATAGCGTCTCTTTCTGCAGCGCAACAGCTAGCGCGGGTTGCGCGATAAAACGTTGCCACAATCGCTTTTGCTTACGTTGACAACACCACTTCGACCAGGTCGCCAGCGGAATCCACGTGCTTTCACCAATGTTGTCACAGACGACGGGAATAATTTCTGACTCGCTGATACGGTGGCAGAGGATATTCTGCGGCTTCAGCGACATCGTCACGATGCGATTATCCTGCAAATAACGCTTCAGGTGTTTCAGTAACTGGCGCAGTTGCGCGATATCTTCTTCGTAACGGCATTGTTTAGCAAATTCGGTCAATGTAATAGACGGCTTGCCATCAAAATCGGCAATGACATCGTAGACATAACCGGTTCCGCAATCAGTCTCAACTGTACCGTGATAGCGTGGAATACCGCTCCAGTCTTTCAAACGACGACCAAGGTGCGCATAGTACTTTAACTCGCGGCGGATCTCTTTATCGCCACCGTCGCCACGGTGGTAGACAATCTTGATACAGCGTTGGGCATCTTCCGGATGCGCGTAACATTTCCGATGTCTTCCGGTGCCCAGGGGACTTTGTTCAGATAAGCGAATCATGCCATCTCCTGGAAATATTTTCTGACAGTCTCCAGTATGGGGGCTTAACTTAAACGAAACCTAAACAAGGCTTTTTAAGGTTTTCTTAAGGTTTTGTGTGTATGGAAAAGCGCACGAAATGTACAAATGACGTTCATTGATGACGATTTCAGTACGCGCTTTTCTTATTGCCCTGAAGGGCTGAGGAGGGAGAATTTAAATGTCAGAGGGATGAAGATTAATCTTCATCGAAACCGGAATTAAAGAGAGCAATAACCGCAGCCAGCGCTTCGACTTCCTGTGGGCCTGTCGCTTCGACTTCAATCTGTCGTCCTTTGGCAGAGTCCAGCATCAAGAGCGCAATAACGCTGTTGGCTTCAGCCTCGGTGCCTTCGTCATTACGTAACAGCACTTCAGCGTCAAAACCTTGCATTAATTCAAAGAGTTTCATAGCAGGCCGGGCATGCATGCCCAGCTTGTTAGTGATTTCGACAGTTTGCTTGACGGTCATGGTTTGCGTTTTTCCAGCGTGCGATGGCGTGACTGGACGTTTTTACCGCGTGAGCGGAAGTAGTCTGCCAGTTGTTCTGCAATATACACCGAACGGTGCTTCCCGCCAGTACAACCAATGGCGACCGTCAGGTAGCTACGGTTGTTGGTTTCCAGCATAGGTAACCATAGCTCAAGATAGCTGCGCGTCTGGTAGATGAAATTGTGTACTTCTGTGTGACGGTCGAGGAACGCAGCGACAGGTTTATCAAGGCCGGTCATCGGACGCAGTTTCGGGTCCCAGTGCGGGTTCGGCAGGAAACGCACGTCAAAGACATAATCCGCATCAATAGGAATGCCGTGCTTGAAGCCGAAGGACTCAAAGACCATCGTCAGTTCACGCTCGCGTTTACCCAGCAGACGGGTACGCAGCATTTCCGCCAGCTCGTGAACGGACATTTCTGACGTATCGACAATCAAATCCGCCCGCGAACGCAGTGGCTCCAGCAGATCGCTTTCTTTGTCGATAGCGCTCTCCAGCGACAGATTTTTGCTGGAAAGTGGGTGCAGGCGGCGCGTATCGCTGTAACGGCGTATTAACGTGTTACGGTCGGCATCCAGGAACAGCAGTTGCGGTGAGAAAGCATCAGGCAGGTTGCTCATCGCCTGTTCGAATATTTCTGGCGACTCCGGCATATTACGAACATCAATGCTGACGGCGGCAGAAATCTCGCGATCGGCCAGGGTACGGGCCAGATCGGGTAACAACACCACGGGAAGGTTATCCACGCAGTAAAAACCCATATCTTCCAGCGCACGCAGGGCGACAGATTTACCTGAACCCGAACGTCCACTGACGATCATCAGTACCATGTACTGTTTCTCCTCACAACGTCTAAAAGAGACATTACAGAATAACTACGCTTCATCCGGAGTACCTTCGGTATCCGTAATGATTTGATACAGCTCTTCATCGCTTTGGGCTGCGCGTAAACGGCGGCAGATGGTTTTGTCCGCCAGACGTTTCGCCACCAGCGAAAGAGTATGCAGATGCGTTTTGGTTTGGTCAGCCGGTACTAGCAGGGCAAAAAGCAAGTCAACCGGTTGGTTATCGATGGCATCAAAAGCGATAGGCGTTTCGAGCTGAACGAAAACGCCAACAGCACGCAGAGTATCTTCTTCCAGTTTGCCATGCGGAATTGCAATACCATTACCAATACCGGTACTGCCCATTTTTTCCCGCGTCAGGATAGCTTCAAAAACCACCTGAGGCGGCAGGCTAAGTTGTTTCGCCGCCAGTTCGCTGATGATTTCCAGTGCGCGTTTTTTGCTCTGGCAGTGGACGCGGCTTCGCGTACATTCCCTGTTAAGAACACTGCTAAGCTGTAGAGTTGTATCATTATTTATCATAATTTCACCTAAGAGCCTGTCCACTCAAACAGTGGAACAGGCTCGGAGCATTAACCGTACAAATGGCCCGTTGTGCCACACAACAGGCCACCATGCACTTGCTAATCGCCCGGACAATTAGTGTTGTTTCAATTTATCTTTATGTTTGGTCAGTTGGCGTGCCAACTTATCGATTAAGCCATCAATGGCAGCGTACATGTCCTGACCTTCCGCGCTGGCATGAATTTCGCCACCGTTTACATGCAGTGTTGCATCTGAGGTATGGGTGACTTTCTCCACTTTCAGAACAACATAGACCTGGTTGATTCGGTCAAAATATTGCTCAAGTTTGGCAAATTTTGAGGTAACAAATTCTCGCAGGGCCTCGGTGATCTCGACGTTATTTCCGGTAATGTTGAGCTGCATAGTGTCTTCCTTATCGGTTGGGTCAAACGAGCTGTTTACGCTGGTTTGACGGCGGAATGGATAAAGACTCTCGGTACTTCGCAACAGTGCGGCGTGCCACCATGATACCTTGTTCCGACAGCAAAGAAGTTAACTTGCTGTCGCTCAACGGTTTCGCTGGGTTTTCCGCCGCGATTAATTTTTTCACCAGCGCGCGAATCGCCGTGGACGAGGCTTCGCCGCCGCCCTCGGTATTGACGTGACTGGAGAAAAAATACTTCAGTTCAAAAATGCCTCGTGGACTATGCAGGTACTTTTGCGTGGTCACGCGAGAGATCGTCGATTCATGCATTTCGACAGCCTGAGCGATATCTGCCAGTACCATCGGTTTCATATATTCTTCGCCTTGCTCAAAGAAGGCTTGCTGCTGTTCAACGATACAGCGACTCACGCGCAGTAGCGTATCGTTACGGCTTTCCAGACTCTTAATCAACCATTTGGCATCCTGCAGATTGCTGCGGATAAACTGGCTATCGCCATCATTGCGTGTGTTATTACACATTGAGGCGTAGTGCTGGTTAATTTGTAGCCGTGGAATGCTGTCGCTGTTGAGTTCAACCGTCCATTGACCGTTATGCTTGCGTACCAACACATCTGGAATGACATATTCCGGTTCGCCGGTCTGGATCGATTGACCAGGGCGTGGATCGAGCGACTGGATCAAGTTGACGGCTTCTTTCAGCACATCTTCTTTCAGGCGTGTTACGCGCATCAGTGTGCGGAAGTCGTGATTTGCCAGCAGATCGAGGTGATCGCTAATGATGAGTCTGGCCTCTTCCAGCCACGGCGTAGTTTTGTCGAATTGGGAGAGTTGGATTAGCAGACAGTCACGCAGATCTTTCGCTGCCACGCCAACCGGATCAAAGCGTTGGATTCGTTTGAGGACAGCTTCAACTTCATCGATGTCGATCTCTTCATCGCCCATACTTTCGAGAATATCTTCCAGTGGAACGGTGAGATATCCCGTGTCATCAACGGCATCGACAATCGAGGTGGCGATGGCGCGGTCAGTGTCAGAAAATGGCGTCAGCTCAACCTGCCACATCAGATAATCCTGCAAGGTCTGCGTCGTTTCGCCCTGATAGACCGGTAGCTCGTCGTCGATGTAGTCACCGCTGGTGCCGGATGGCGTACCGGCGGTGTAGATGGTATCCCAACTGGCATCAAGCGGCAGTTCTTCCGGCATCTCTTTTTGTTCGAGCGCGTCAGCAGTGTCTAACGTTTCGCTGTCTGGCGTTTCGTGAGTGTCGATTTCATCATGAGTGTCGATTTGCTCAAGCAGTGGATTACTTTCCAGCGCCTGCTGCAGCTCCTGTTGAAGTTCCAGCGTGGACAACTGCAACAGACGAATTGCCTGTTGTAGCTGAGGCGTCATCGCCAGTTGCTGGCTAAGCCTGAGTTGCAAACCTTGCTTCATGTTCAGAATCGTACTCTCCTGCTAAAACGTCGCGAGCTTCTACCCTATCAGAGTCTGAAGTCTTCCCCAAGGTATACACGCTTAACATGTTCGTCTTGTAAGATTTCTGTCGGCGTGCCGTGGGCGATTAAATGTCCCTGACTGACGATATAAGCACGTTCACAAACAGCCAGCGTTTCACGCACGTTGTGGTCGGTGATAAGTACACCCAGGCCGCTGTCGCGTAAATGCTCAATGATGCGTTTAATGTCGATGACTGAGATCGGGTCAACCCCGGCAAACGGTTCATCGAGCAGGATAAATTTCGGATTTGCAGCCAGCGCGCGGGCAATTTCTACACGACGGCGTTCACCACCGGAGAGCGATTGACCCATGCTGTCGCGCAGATGCTCAATGTGAAACTCTTCCATCAATTCGTTCGCACGATCTTCACGTTGTTCAGCGGATAAATCGTCACGAATTTGCAGTACTGCCATCAGGTTATCGTAAACGCTAAGACGGCGGAAAATTGAAGCTTCCTGCGGCAGATAGCCGATACCGCGACGCGCGCGTGCATGCAGCGGCAGCAGGCTGATATCGTCATCATCAATAATGATGTTGCCCGCATCGCGCGGCACAATACCGACGACCATATAGAAAGTGGTGGTTTTACCGGCACCGTTTGGCCCCAGCAGCCCGACAATTTCCCCGGAGTTAACGGTCAGGCTGACGTCTTCCACCACGCGGCGACCCTTGTAGGCTTTTGCAAGGTTCTTTGCTGTTAATGTTGCCATAACGAATTAATTACCCTTCTTCTGCGCCGGGGTCTGGCCTTTGTTGTTTTTGTCCTGCAACTGCGACGGCACCAGAACGGTGGTTACGCGCTTGCCTTTATCGCTGAAAGCCTGCATTTTCTGCTCTTTCACCAGATAAGTAATTTTATCGCCCGTTATATTGCTATCGACCTGCTGCAGATAAGCATTACCGGTCAGGATGACAAAATCTTTCGCCAGTTCGTAATGCATCTGGGAAGCGTGACCTTCGACTGGTTTACCGTTGTCCTGCATCTGATAGAACGTTGCCGGTTTACCGTAGCCGTCAATCACTTCTTTACCTTGTTCGCCGCCCGGACGAGTAACGACCACTTTATCGGCATTAATTTTGATGGTGCCCTGGGTAACGATGACATTACCGGTAAAGGTGACCACGTTGCCTTGCATATCAAGAGATTGCTGATCCGACTCAATGTGAATCGGCTGGTCAGTGTCTCCGGTAACGGCAAATGCCGGAATACTGGCGGCCAGAAGTGAGCTGGCAAGCACAAGATTAAGGCTGAGTTTGTTTGTTTTGAATTTCATAGGATGTTCTAACCTTTTCAATCAGCTCGGCGTTCTTGCTGCGTAAGTTGCCGCGCATTTTCAGACCGCTGGAGTTAAATGTTGTTCCGTATAACGTGACGAGGTCTTCAGAGGTAACATCCTGCGTCACCAGATTGATCTGCGCGTTATCCGTCGTGATTCTGCGAAGTTGAGAGTCCGGCACGAGTGCGTTGACTTCAACGTGTCCATATAAATAGAGCATCCGATCATTAGTCAGCTTGGCTTTATCCGCTTTTACCGACCATGTCGGGATTTTATCCTTATCAAACGTGGTAAGTACCGGTTGCGTAAACCACGAAACGGCCTGATCGGAATAATATTCAACGTGTTGAGCAATCAATCGATAGCTTAGCGCCCCTTCTGGGTTATAGACGAGCGTGTCCGTATGCTCGCTTTTATAGGTGGGATCATTGTTGTTGACGACCACCTGGGCGGTATCGTCTTTCTCGGTCATGTTAATGCCGATCATCACCAGAACCGCCAGTGATAACACAATGATAACCCAACGTCTGGCTTTACTCATATCGATTGCCCTTTGGCTTCATCCAGTTTGCCCTGCGCCAGGAGTAATAAGTCGCAAACTTCACGAACTGCGCCACGACCACCAGCAATGCGCGTCACGTAATCAGCGCGCGGAATCAACAGCGGATGTGCATCGGCCACAGCCACGCTTAAGCCTACTTTTTCCATTACTGGCCAGTCGATGAGATCATCCCCAACGTAAGCCACGTTTTCCGGGGCGATCGCCAGTTTTTCCAGCAGATCGCTAAAGGCGATAAGTTTGTTCGACTGCCCCTGATACAAATGGGTAATTCCCAATGTGGCACAACGATCTTCTACCAGTTTAGCCTTTCGCCCGGTAATGATGGCGACTTCAATATCAGAGGTGAGCGCACAACGAATGCCATAACCGTCCCGAACATTGAACGCTTTAAGTTCTTCGCCGTTGTTGCCCATATAAATCAGGCCATCTGACAGCACGCCATCGACGTCGAGAATTAGCAGACGAATGTTCTCCGCTTTTGCCATAACGTCGGCGCTGACAGGGCCGTAACAGGTCTCAAGCGACGTACCTGCTTTGCTCATTGTTGTTTATCCTTGAATCTTTACACTACGCCTGCACGCAGTAAATCATGCATATGTAACACACCGAGTAAATGGTCGCCATCGGCAACCATTACGGAGGTGATATGGCGGGATTGCATTAAGTTCAGTGCCTCAACGGCCAGAATGCCAGGGCGCACGCGGATTCCCCCCGGCGTCATCACATCGGCAATGCTTAATTGACGGACATCCACACCCATATCGAAGACACGGCGTAAATCACCGTCGGTAAAGATGCCTTCAATCATCATATTGTCATCGCAAATGACAGTCATACCAAGATTTTTGCGGGTAATTTCCAGTAATGCATCGCGCAGGCTGGCGGTTTTTTTGACATGCGGGATCTCATCACCCGTATGCATAATATCGCTTACGCGCAGCAGAAGTTTACGACCCAGTGCGCCGCCGGGATGTGAGAGCGCAAAATCTTCGGCGGTAAAGCCGCGTGCTTTTAACAGGGCGACGGCGAGAGCATCGCCCATCACCAGCGTGGCGGTGGTGCTGCTGGTCGGTGCCAGCCCCAACGGACAGGCTTCTTTCGCTACTTTAACACACAGATGCACGTCAGCGGCACGCGCCATGCTACTCTCCGGACGACCGGTAATGCAGATTAACGGCACGTGAAGACGCTTAAGCACCGGAATCAATGCTGCGATTTCACTGGATTCACCCGAATTAGAGATAGCAATCACCACGTCTTGTGGCGTAACCATGCCTAAATCGCCATGCGCGGCTTCGCCAGGATGGACGAAAAATGACGGAGTACCGGTGCTGGCAAAGGTGGCTGCCATTTTGCGCCCGATGTGTCCCGATTTGCCCATCCCCATAACTACGACTTTACCTTTACACCAAAACATCTTTTCACAAGCGAGTGTGAAATTCTGATTGATGTATTGATCAAGCTCCGCCAGGCATTCACGTTCAATCGCCAGGACTTCTTTACCTGCTTGCTGAAAGTCAAAACCCGGTTGCAACTCTACGTGCGACATAATGCGTTTCCAGTTATTCAACGAGTATTGGCGATAACCAGTACAACATCGCCAGCCATACGATAAATCCGCCTGTTAATAATACCCCTACGCCACGGCCAGGTTGAGGGGAGCGCCGCCAGCACAGCAACGCAAAAATAATGCTTACCAACAACATCACGCTGTAGTCACGGCTATACGCCAGTGGGTTAATCTCCCCTGGGGTAATCAGCGCCGGTAGACCCAGCACGATGACGATATTAAAAATATTCGCGCCGATGATATTACCGACGGCGATGTCGTTCTCGCCTTTGCGTACACCGGCTATCGCGGTTGCCAGTTCTGGCAGACTCGTGCCGATAGCGATTGCCGTCAGACCAATAGTCAACTCGCTGATAGCAAAGTAATTTGCCAGCACGGTAGCGTTATCAATCACCATCCGCGTTGCTACTGGCATGATGATCAGTGCAATGCCGAGCCATAAAAAAGCAACGGGTAAACCACCTTCACGCGGCAGTTCTGCAAGTTGCTCCCTGGTCAGGCTGTCAGTTCCCTGACGTTCAGCCTGATGTGCAAGTTTAACAATGAACAGCAGCCATAGCACAGCCAGAAAGAGGAGAAAGATACCATCGCTGCGGCTAAGTTGTCTGTCATAGAGTACGGAACCGGCTACAACGCTGACCAATAACATTAAGGGTAATTCACGGCGCAGAACATCAGAATGGACGGTAAAAGGGCGTACCAGCGCGGTCAGACCGAGGATCAGCAAGATATTGATAATGTTTGAGCCAAGCGCTGTACCGACAGCTAAATCTCGTTGTTCGTGCAGCGACGCGGCAAGTGAAACAATAATCTCTGGAAGTGACGTACCAATACTGACTACGGTCATACCAATGATCAGCGGTGGAATGCCAAAAGTGCGACAAAGAATGGAAGCGGCAAATACCAGTCGGTCGGCACTGTATACGACCAAAAGTAAACCAACAATTAACAGTGCCGTAGCTAAAAGCATCTAACGTCCTTTCTTCAGGTATACTCGCCGGTCCGCTGAAGATTTTCAGAAAGCCGTAATGGATTCTTAATTTTGACTTTATGCGGCTAAAAAGTAAAACAAATGCCAGCTTTCGCTAACCACGGCGGGTAATATTCTGTAAATATGTTGGGTTCAAGGTTAAATTGAGCGTCATGCTTAAAAAATCAACGCAAGACGAAGGGTGAATTATGGAGCAGTCTGTGGCGAATTTAGTCGATATGCGCGATGTCAGTTTTACGCGTGGCAATCGCTGCATCTTCGATAATATTTCCCTGACCGTGCCGCGAGGGAAGATCACGGCAATCATGGGGCCATCGGGCATCGGTAAAACGACGCTACTCCGACTGATTGGTGGGCAAATCGCACCTGATCACGGTGAGATCCTTTTTGATGGTGAGAATATTCCGGCGATGTCTCGTTCGCGCCTGTACACGGTGCGTAAACGCATGAGCATGTTGTTTCAGTCCGGGGCGTTGTTCACCGATATGAACGTATTTGACAACGTTGCCTATCCACTGCGCGAACACACCCAGCTCCCCGCACCATTGTTGCATAGTACGGTAATGATGAAGCTGGAAGCGGTGGGGCTGCGTGGAGCGGCTAAACTTATGCCTTCTGAACTTTCCGGCGGGATGGCTCGTCGCGCCGCACTGGCGCGCGCAATTGCCCTGGAGCCAGATCTCATCATGTTTGATGAACCGTTTGTTGGGCAAGATCCCATCACTATGGGCGTACTGGTGAAGCTGATTTCTGAGCTGAACAGCGCGCTGGGCGTCACCTGTGTGGTGGTTTCTCACGATGTGCCGGAAGTCTTAAGTATTGCGGATCACGCCTGGATTCTGGCGGACAAAAAGATTGTTGCTCACGGTAGCGCTCAGGCGTTGCAGGAGAATCCCGATCCGCGTGTCCGTCAGTTTCTGGACGGGATAGCTGACGGGCCTGTTCCGTTCCGCTATCCTGCCGGCGATTATCACGCTGATCTTTTACCAGGGAGTTAAGCCACTCATGCTGTTAAATGCGCTGGCGTCGCTTGGACATAAAGGGATTAAAACCCTGAGAACGTTCGGGCGGGCCGGGTTAATGTTATTCAATGCGCTGGTCGGCAAACCGGAATTTCGTAAACACGCGCCGCTGCTGGTGCGTCAGCTCTATAATGTCGGCGTCCTGTCGATGCTGATTATTGTGGTTTCTGGCGTATTCATCGGAATGGTGCTGGGTCTACAAGGTTATCTGGTTCTGACCACCTATAGTGCGGAAACCAGTCTGGGGATGCTGGTGGCGTTATCGCTGCTGCGTGAACTGGGGCCGGTGGTTGCCGCGTTGCTGTTTGCCGGACGCGCCGGTTCGGCGTTAACTGCTGAAATTGGTTTGATGCGCGCCACAGAACAACTCTCCAGTATGGAGATGATGGCGGTCGATCCGCTGCGTCGGGTTATTTCTCCACGTTTCTGGGCTGGGGTTATTTCATTGCCGTTGCTGACGATTATTTTCGTCGCCGTGGGGATCTGGGGCGGATCATTGGTCGGCGTTAGCTGGAAAGGTATTGATAGCGGATTCTTCTGGTCGGCAATGCAAAACGCCGTCGACTGGCGTATGGATTTGGTCAACTGTCTGATTAAGAGCGTGGTGTTCGCCATTACGGTGACGTGGATTTCGTTGTTTAACGGTTACGACGCTATCCCGACTTCTGCCGGGATTAGCCGGGCAACCACTCGCACCGTTGTCCACTCGTCTCTGGCTGTTCTGGGGCTGGATTTTGTGCTGACCGCATTGATGTTTGGGAATTGAGTTCATGCAAACGAAAAAAAATGAAATTTGGGTGGGAATCTTTTTATTAGCAGCACTGCTGGCGGCGCTGTTTGTTTGCCTGAAGGCGGCAAACGTGACGTCAATACGTACTGAACCAACCTACACGCTCTATGCGACGTTCGATAACATCGGCGGTCTGAAAGCGCGCTCTCCGGTTAGTATTGGTGGCGTTGTAGTCGGTCGGGTGGCAGATATTACGCTGGATCCAAAAACCTATTTGCCACGCGTGACGCTGGAAATTGAACAACGTTATAACCACATTCCTGACACCAGTTCGCTGAGCATTCGTACTTCCGGTCTGCTTGGGGAGCAATATCTGGCGTTAAACGTCGGTTTTGAAGATCCCGAACTGGGTACTGCTATCCTGAAGGATGGCGATACAATTCAGGACACCAAGTCTGCGATGGTGCTGGAAGATCTCATTGGTCAGTTCCTTTACGGTAGTAAAGGCGATGACAATAAGAATAGTGGCGATGCGCCAGCTACTGCGCCAGGTAATAATGAAACCACTGAACCTGTGGGTACAACGAAATAATTTCAGGAGAACCGACGCATGTTTAAACGTTTAATGATGGTCGCTTTGCTGGTGATTGCACCGTTGAGTGCGGCAACCGCGGCAGACCAGACCAATCCGTATAAGCTGATGGACGAGGCGGCGCAGAAAACGTTCGATCGCCTGAAGAATGAGCAACCGCAAATTCGGGCTAACCCGGATTATCTGCGTACTATTGTTGATCAGGAGCTACTGCCGTATGTGCAGGTGAAATACGCTGGTGCACTGGTGCTGGGTCAGTATTACAAGAGTGCTACCCCGGCCCAACGTGACGCGTACTTTGCCGCTTTCCGTGAGTACCTGAAGCAGGCTTACGGTCAGGCACTGGCGATGTATCACGGTCAGACTTACCAGATTGCGCCAGAACAGCCGCTGGGCGACAAAACCATTGTGCCTATTCGCGTCACCATTATTGACCCGAATGGCCGCCCGCCGGTACGTCTGGATTTCCAGTGGCGCAAAAATTCCCAAACTGGCAACTGGCAGGCTTACGACATGATTGCCGAAGGCGTCAGCATGATCACCACCAAACAAAACGAGTGGGGAACGCTGCTGCGTACCAAAGGTATCGACGGCCTGACTGCGCAACTGAAATCGATTTCTCAACAGAAAATCACTCTGGAAGAGAAAAAATAATGAGTGAGTCACTGAGCTGGGTGCAGACGGGTGACACTCTGGCATTAGCTGGAGAGTTGGATCAAGACGTACTGCTACCGCTTTGGGAAGTGCGTGAAGAAGCGATGAAGGGAATTACCTGCATCGATCTCAGTCGCGTGTCCCGCGTTGATACAGGTGGGTTGGCGTTGCTGCTCCACCTTATCAATCTGGCGAAAAAGCAGGGTCACAGCGTGACGCTTCAGGGGGTAAACGATAAAGTCTATACCCTGGCAAAGTTGTATAATTTGCCGTCTGATGTCCTGCCTCGTTAAATTTTTTCAGGCTGGATAAGGCGTTAACCGCCTGTCCAGCAAATCTGCCTGCAAGTTGAGCCTTGTTTGATACATCAGCAAGGCTTTTTGCTTATTTATGACTGCGCAACTTTGCTCTAAGATGTTTCGCTGGCTTATTAACTGATGAATGAAGATCCCATGGAAAATAATGAAATTCAGAGCGTGCTGATGAACGCTCTCTCCCTCCAGGAAGTCCACGTTTCCGGCGATGGCAGCCACTTTCAGGTTATTGCCGTGGGTGAGATGTTTGACGGCATGAGCCGGGTTAAAAAACAGCAGACGGTTTATGGTCCGCTGATGGAATATATTGCGGATAACCGCATTCATGCTGTGTCGATCAAAGCTTATACCCCTGCGGAGTGGGCGCGCGATCGCAAACTGAACGGCTTTTGAGCTATGGGCGATTTGCCGGTAGCAGATATGAATTGTTAACTGAGAACAAACTAAATGGATAAATTTCGTGTTCAGGGGCCAACAAAGCTCCAGGGCGAAGTCACAATTTCCGGCGCTAAAAATGCTGCTCTGCCTATCCTTTTTGCCGCGCTACTGGCGGAAGAGCCAGTAGAGATCCAGAACGTTCCGAAACTGAAAGACGTCGATACGTCAATGAAATTGCTGAGTCAGCTTGGTGCTAAAGTGGAACGTAATGGCTCTGTGCATATTGATGCCCGCGATGTAAATGTGTTCTGCGCGCCTTACGAGCTGGTGAAAACCATGCGCGCTTCTATTTGGGCGCTGGGGCCGCTGGTAGCGCGTTTCGGTCAGGGACAGGTTTCGCTGCCTGGCGGTTGTACAATTGGTGCGCGCCCGGTTGATTTACATATTTCCGGCCTTGAGCAATTAGGCGCGACCATCAAACTGGAAGAAGGTTACGTTAAGGCTTCCGTCGATGGCCGTCTGAAAGGCGCGCATATCGTGATGGATAAAGTCAGCGTTGGAGCAACAGTCACCATCATGTGTGCCGCAACTCTGGCAGAAGGCACTACCGTTATCGAAAACGCGGCGCGTGAACCGGAAATCGTCGATACCGCCAACTTCCTCATTACGCTGGGCGCGAAAATTAGCGGTCAGGGTACTGATCGAATAGTCATCGAAGGTGTGGAACGTTTAGGCGGTGGCGTCTACCGCGTGCTACCGGATCGTATTGAGACCGGCACGTTCCTGGTCGCTGCGGCGATCTCTCGCGGTAAAATTATCTGCCGTAACGCCCAGCCAGATACCCTCGATGCTGTGCTGGCGAAGTTGCGTGACGCCGGGGCGGACATTGAAGTGGGCGAGGACTGGATTAGCCTGGATATGCATGGCAAACGTCCGAAGGCTGTTAATGTGCGTACCGCGCCGCATCCGGCGTTTCCGACCGATATGCAGGCCCAGTTCACGTTGCTGAACCTGGTGGCAGAAGGGACTGGATTCATCACTGAAACTGTGTTTGAAAACCGCTTTATGCACGTGCCAGAACTGAGCCGTATGGGCGCGCATGCCGAGATTGAAAGCAATACCGTTATTTGTCACGGTGTCGAAAAACTTTCCGGCGCACAGGTTATGGCGACCGATCTGCGTGCTTCAGCAAGTCTGGTGCTGGCTGGTTGTATTGCGGAAGGAACTACGGTTGTTGATCGTATTTATCACATCGATCGCGGCTACGAACGCATTGAAGACAAACTGCGTGCCTTAGGTGCGAACATCGAGCGTGTGAAAGGCGAGTAATCGTCTGAAAGCTGGCAGCCCCGTTCGCGGGGCTACCGCCAGACAACTCATTTTTTCGGTTTGGTGTAGCTGCGCATTAACTGTGTTCTGTCGATAAACGCATGTGTCTGCGGATCGTGATAGCGTGATGGCCAGATTACCCAAGGTTCCGTTCCTAATGCTTTCGCAATAATCATCTCTCCCTTCGGCCAGGGACGTGATAATGCATTTGCCAGCGTCGAAGAACTTAAACCATTTCTGCGAGACTCCGCAGCCATTGATGTTCCTTTTTTCCGCAAACCAGCAATGATGTCGGCAGGATGCCAGTCAATGAAATTATTCTCCATCTTTCCTCACTCCTTAAGTTAGTCGCTTTCATTTAGAACATGCGTTCTGTCGAGCATCACTATACTCCTGATGGCGAATTGCTCTAAAAAGTTCATGTAAATAGCGTGAAGATTCAGAATATATAAAGAAAATGACCTGATTATTCAGAGAGTATTGCGCTGAATAAGTATTTTTATGGAGCTTACTGGAATTATCCCGCGCAATGCGCGGGATACAGGGAAGGGATTAGCGATCGCGTTGAACAGCGATGTGCGCGAGGCCGATTAATGCCTCTCGCCACGGAGTGTCCGGGAGTACCTGTAATGCTTCAATAGCTTTATCTGCTTCTTCCTCGGCACGCTGACGCGTCCATTCGAGAGAACCACAAGCGTTCATTGCTTCCAGAACAGGTTCCAGAAGATGACGCCCGTTGCCTTGCTCAATGGCGGTACGGATCATCTGCGCTTGTTCCGGTGTGCCATGATGCATTGCATGCAGCAGCGGTAACGTTGGTTTACCTTCGTTCAGATCGTCCCCGACGTTTTTACCCAACTGTTCACCGTCGGCATTGTAATCGAGCAAATCGTCGATTAGCTGGAAAGCGGTGCCGAGGTAGCGACCATAATCCTGCAGACCTTTTTCTTCTTCTGGCGTACAACCTGCCAGAATTCCGGAACACTGAGCAGCAGCCTCAAACAGGCGCGCGGTTTTGCTGTAAATAACGCGCATGTAGTTTTCTTCGGTGATGTCCGGGTCGTTAACGTTCATCAGTTGCAGCACTTCACCTTCTGCGATGACGTTTACCGCTTCGGACATCACTTCCAGCACTTTGAGCGAGCCGAGGCTGGTCATCATCTGGAAAGCGCGGGTATAAATAAAATCACCAACCAACACGCTGGCAGCATTGCCAAACGCGGCGTTGGCGGTAGCTTTACCCCTGCGCATATCTGATTCATCCACAACGTCGTCGTGTAGCAGGGTCGCCGTGTGGATAAACTCGATCAGGGCGGCGATAGTGACATGCGCATTCCCCTCATAGCCAACAGCTCGTGCAGCCAGTACAGCAATCATCGGGCGAATGCGTTTACCCCCGCCGCTGACGATGTAATAGCCTAACTGATTGATCAGTTGGACTTCGGAATTAAGCTGCTCGAGAATTGCCGCATTAACACCCGCCATATCTTGCGCGGTTAACTCATTGATTTTTTCTAAATTCATCGCAAAAGCCGGGCTTTTCGCCCCGATTACCTTACTGTGAACAAAGGCAACTTAGGGTTTATGGTTAGGAATATAGGGTGATTGTACTGAAAAAATGGCACAGATAAACGTTACCGTACAAGTTGTGTTTTTTTTCTTCGTGTATTGACTGTAGCACTTGTCAAAGGCGTGCGTTTTGCGTAATATTCGCGCCCTATTGTGAATATTTATAGCGCGCTCTGAATTATTGAAAAGGTGTGCGCGGAAGCGGAGTTTTATATGTACGCGGTTTTCCAAAGTGGTGGTAAACAACACCGAGTAAGCGAAGGTCAGACCGTTCGCCTGGAAAAGCTGGACATCGCAACTGGCGAAACTGTTGAGTTCGCAGAAGTTCTGATGATCGCAAACGGTGAAGAAGTCAAAATCGGCGTTCCTTTCGTTGATGGCGGCGTAATCAAAGCTGAAGTTGTTGCTCACGGTCGTGGCGAGAAAGTTAAAATCGTTAAGTTTCGCCGTCGTAAACACTATCGTAAGCAGCAGGGCCATCGTCAGTGGTTCACTGATGTGAAAATTACTGGCATCAGCGCCTAAGACCTGAGGAGAGATTTCAAATGGCACATAAAAAGGCTGGCGGCTCCACACGTAACGGTCGCGATTCAGAAGCTAAACGCCTAGGCGTTAAGCGTTTCGGTGGCGAATCCGTTCTGGCGGGTAGCATCATCGTTCGTCAACGTGGTACTAAATTCCACGCGGGCACCAACGTAGGTTGCGGTCGTGACCACACTTTGTTTGCTAAAGCAGACGGTAAAGTGAAATTCGAAGTTAAAGGCCCGAAAAACCGTAAGTTTATCAGCATCGAAGCTGAATAAGTTTTTCGCGTCCCGGTAACGGATGAAAGCCCCGCAACGTGTTGCGGGGCTTTTTACATTCGACAACCGGTAAAAATGCGCATCGTGCGGCGTTAATCCGCAAATGCGTTTTGCAGGGAATACGGTATGAAGCAGCAGGCAGGCATTGGCATTCTTTTGGCGCTCACCACAGCAATTTGCTGGGGGGCGTTGCCAATCGCAATGAAGCAGGTGCTGGAGGTGATGGAACCTCCGACAATCGTGTTTTACCGTTTCTTGATGGCGAGTATTGGCCTTGGGGCCATTCTTGCAGTGAAGAAAAAGCTGCCGCCATTACGCGTGTTTCGTAAGCCACGTTGGTTGATATTACTGGCGGTGGCGACTGCCGGACTGTTTGGGAATTTCATCCTGTTCAGCTCATCCTTGCAATACTTGAGTCCTACCGCCTCGCAGGTGATAGGGCAACTCTCGCCGGTTGGCATGATGGTTGCCAGCGTATTTATCCTGAAAGAGAAAATGCGTAGCACTCAGGTAGTGGGAGCATTGATGCTTCTGAGTGGGCTGGTGATGTTCTTTAACACCAGTCTGGTTGAGATTTTTACAAAGCTCACCGATTACACCTGGGGTGTTATCTTTGGTGTCGGTGCTGCAACGGTCTGGGTGAGTTATGGCGTGGCGCAAAAGGTTTTATTGCGTCGGTTGGCATCACCGCAGATCCTGTTTTTGCTGTACACTTTATGTACAATGGCGCTCTTCCCACTGGCGAAACCAGGGGTAATAGCGCAGCTTAGCAACTGGCAACTCGCATGTTTAATTTTTTGCGGGCTGAATACGTTGGTAGGATATGGCGCCCTGGCGGAAGCGATGGCACGCTGGCAGGCAGCGCAGGTGAGCGCGATCATCACGCTTACTCCACTGTTTACGCTGTTTTTTTCAGATCTTTTATCACTGGCCTGGCCCGATTTCTTCGCCAGACCGATGTTAAACCTTTTAGGTTATCTCGGTGCGTTTGTCGTGGTTGCGGGCGCGATGTATTCCGCCATTGGTCATCGTATTTGGGGCGGATTACGTAAGCATACAACGGTGGTATCGCAACCCCGCGCAGGCGAATGATTTACGGAGAATAAAATGAAGTTTGTTGATGAAGCATCGATTCTGGTCGTTGCAGGTGATGGCGGCAATGGTTGTGTGAGCTTCCGCCGCGAAAAATATATTCCGAAAGGCGGCCCGGATGGCGGCGATGGTGGTGACGGCGGCGACGTATGGATGGAAGCCGACGAGAACCTGAACACGCTTATCGATTACCGTTTTGAAAAATCTTTCCGTGCAGAGCGTGGCCAGAACGGTGCAAGCCGCGACTGTACCGGTAAGCGTGGTAAAGACGTGACGATTAAAGTGCCAGTAGGTACGCGTGTTATCGATCAGGGCACTGGTGAAACCATGGGCGATATGACCAAACACGGTCAGCGTCTGCTGGTTGCTAAGGGCGGCTGGCACGGGCTGGGCAACACCCGCTTCAAATCATCGGTTAACCGTACTCCCCGGCAGAAAACCAACGGTACGCCAGGTGATAAGCGTGAGCTGCTGCTGGAGCTGATGCTGCTGGCTGATGTCGGGATGCTGGGGATGCCAAACGCTGGTAAATCGACCTTTATCCGCGCAGTATCTGCGGCTAAACCGAAAGTGGCGGACTATCCGTTTACCACTCTGGTGCCAAGCCTTGGCGTGGTTCGTATGGACAATGAGAAGAGCTTCGTTGTTGCTGATATTCCGGGGCTGATTGAAGGTGCTGCTGAAGGTGCAGGTCTGGGGATCCGCTTCCTGAAGCATCTGGAACGTTGCCGCGTATTGCTGCACCTTATCGATATCGATCCGATTGACGGCACCGATCCGGTTGAGAACGCGCGCATTATTATTAGCGAGCTGGAAAAATACAGCCAGGATCTGGCGGCGAAACCACGCTGGTTAGTCTTCAACAAGATTGACCTGCTGGATAAAGCGGAAGCCGAAGAGAAAGCGAAAGCCATCGCTGAGGCGCTGGGTTGGGAAGATAAATATTATCTGATCTCTGCAGCGAGCGGGCTGGGCGTGAAAGACCTCTGCTGGGATGTGATGACCTTTATCATCGAAAACCCAGTGGTGCAGGCCGAAGAAGCGAAACAGCCAGAGAAAGTCGAATTCATGTGGGATGATTATCACCGTCAGCAGCTTGAAGAGATTGCTGAAGAGGATGATGAAGACTGGGATGACGACTGGGACGAAGACGACGAAGAGGGCGTTGAGTTCATTTACAAGCGTTAATCAGCAAAACCCCGGCACTGCGCCGGGGTTTCTTTTTAACTAATTGTTCTGATAAATATCTTTGTACAAGCGGCTTTCAAAGCGCACCAACGGAATGCGGCGATTACGTTGATCCGCCGGTTCTACCGCATAGCCAGAAAGATATTGTACAAATGCCATCCGTTGCCCACTTGCCGTGGTAATGAATCCCGCCAGGTTATACACGCCTTGTAACGATCCTGTTTTTGCCGAAACTTTGCCATCTACCCCCGCCTGATGCAGACCGGCACGGTACTGTAACGAGCCGTCATAGCCTGCCAGCGGCAGCATGGAGATAAAGTTAAGCTCGTTATCATGCTGGGCAATGTATTGTAGCACTTGCATCATGGTGGCTGGCGCAATCAGGTTATGTCGTGAAAGCCCTGAACCATCGGCAATAATGGTGTTGCCAATATCGACACCGGCTTGCTGACGCAGGATCTGGCGCACGGCATCGGAGCCGGCTCGCCATGTACCAGGCACATTAAAGCGCGCATGACCAATCATTCGAAAGACGGTATCTGCGATCATGTTGTCCGATTTTTTCAGCATAATCTTAAGCAGATCATGCAAAGGGGCCGACTGTTTGCTGGCGACCACCGTTCCCGGCTCATTAACCTGTGTCTGGCGCAGCAGTGTGCCGGTATAGGTGATGCCTGCCTGTTTAAGCTCATCTTTCAGAATCGCCCCAGCATAGCTGGCACCATCCTGTACGGCAAAGGCCAATGGAAGAGGCTCAGAACGTTGTGGCAGGCATCCAGTTAGCGTAAAGCGGTTAAGGTCACCAGGCACGACATCCAGCTCGCAATATTGCGCTTCGGCAGAACCACGGGGGAGGGTGCGTACCTGACTGAACATCGTAACGGGGTAATAAGATGCCACGCGAATAAAAGCCATATCACCGGGCTTTTGTGCGCTGTAGAGCGAGACAGAGAAGCAATTGCGGTCAACGATAGCGGCGGCTGGCGGAGCGCTAAAGCATTGTGTCATGTCGTTCCAAGGCCAGCCGGGAGCCTTATCGTGACTGGCAAAAATGGAGGTATCTATAAGCACGTTGCCATTGATTTGCGTGATGCCAGATTTTTTCAGGGTTGTTACCATATTGCGAATATCCTGACGTTTTAGCGTCGGATCGGCACCAAATCGCGCCACTAAGTCGCCTTTAAGCACACCGTTTTCCACATTACCTTTGGTTTCCAACGTGGTGGTAAAACGAAAGTCGGGGCCGAGTTGAATCAATGCCGCCAGCGCAGTGATGACTTTTTGCGTACTGGCGGGCAGCGCCATCTGCTGACTGTGGTAATCAATAGTGGGGGCAGACGCGCCGACTTTTTGCACCATCAGGGCAAGGTTGGCACCTGCGGGGAGTTGAGTAATGTACTCATCAACATTCGCGGCCTGAACACTGAACGCTATACCGCTGGTCAATCCGATGATAAATCTGGAAAATCGCATAATCTCGCGCTAACAACCTGGAATCGAGCCGTCATACTACGGCGCAACACCCTATAAAGTAAACGATGACCCTTCGGGAACTTCAGGGTAAAATGACCATCAAAATGTGAATTGTAGCTGACCTGGGACCTGTTTCCGGGTCGGTATTTTTTTGCTTCTGGCCCTGGTGAGGAGTTATGCCGGGCTGACCGAACAGCCGGGGTGGGTGGAGACTCGCCCCATCAGGAATATTCAAGAGGTATAACAAATGCAAGCTATTCCGATGACCTTACGCGGCGCTGAAAAATTACGCGAAGAGCTGGATTTTCTGAAATCTGTGCGCCGTCCTGAAATCATTGCTGCTATTGCTGAAGCGCGTGAACATGGCGATCTGAAAGAGAACGCCGAATACCACGCAGCTCGTGAGCAGCAGGGCTTCTGCGAAGGCCGTATTAAAGATATCGAAGCCAAGCTGTCGAACGCTCAGGTAATCGATGTCACCAAAATGCCGAACAATGGTCGCGTTATTTTTGGTGCTACCGTAACGGTGTTGAATCTGGATTCTGATGAAGAGCAGACTTATCGCATCGTAGGTGATGATGAAGCTGACTTTAAACAAAACCTGATTTCTGTAAACTCGCCTATCGCTCGTGGCTTGATCGGCAAAGAAGAAGATGATGTTGTGGTCATCAAAACGCCGGGCGGCGAAGTAGAATTTGAAGTAATTAAGGTGGAATACCTGTAAGAATTACCCAATACTCAAAATGTTGATGTATTGTAAAGAAAGGAAAAAGGCCGCTATGCGGCCTTTTATCAACGAACAGAGCGTGGCATTTTGCTCTCCTGCCTGCGGAAAATCCCTCGTTTTACACAGAAAATGTGTGTAACTTTAGGATAATCTTAGCGTGGCAGCGAGATTTTACGTTCTTTAGTTGGGCGATAAAGCACCAGCGTTTTACCGATGACCTGTACATTACAGGCGCCGGTTTCGCGCACGATAGCTTCCACGATCAAGGTTTTAGTTTCGCGATCTTCTGTTGCGATTTTCACCTTGATGAGTTCATGGTGCTCTAGCGCTTGTTCAATCTCGGCCAGCACCCCTTCGGTCAAACCATTACTGCCAAGCAGAACAACTGGCTTGAGCGGATGTGCCAGACCTTTCAGGTGCTGTTTTTGTTTAGTACTCAGATTCATCGTATTTTTTTGCTTACGTTGGGATTGAAAACGGGTCATTCTACCGCCATCTCCCATATATCACCAAATAGGCGCGTAAAAATTTACGCAATTGGTTACGATGAGTTATCCCAATGGGAAAGTTAAATGACAGGTAAGAAGCGTTCTGCCAGTTCCAGCCGCTGGCTTCAGGAACACTTTAGCGATAAATATGTTCAACAGGCACAGAAAAAGGGGTTACGTTCCCGTGCCTGGTTTAAACTTGATGAAATACAGCAAAGTGACAAACTCTTTAAACCGGGAATGACGGTAGTCGACCTTGGCGCCGCGCCGGGTGGTTGGTCACAATATGTAGTCACCCAAATTGGCGGCAAAGGCCGTATCATCGCTTGCGATCTTTTACCTATGGATCCTATCGTTGGTGTGGACTTTCTTCAGGGCGATTTTCGTGATGAACTGGTCATGAAGGCTCTGCTGGAGCGTGTAGGCGACAGCAAAGTCCAGGTTGTCATGTCAGATATGGCACCAAACATGAGCGGAACACCGGCGGTGGATATCCCCCGTGCCATGTATCTGGTGGAACTGGCGCTAGAAATGTGTCGTGATGTGTTAGCGCCGGGTGGCAGTTTTGTAGTGAAGGTGTTCCAGGGCGAAGGTTTCGATGAGTATCTAAGGGAAATTCGCTCCCTGTTTACGAAGGTTAAAGTTCGTAAGCCGGACTCTTCTCGTGCACGTTCGCGGGAAGTGTATATTGTAGCGACCGGGCGTAAACCCTAACCGGGAGATTTCAGACGAAAGTTTGAAAGATGCTGGATATAGAGTATCCTGACGCTGTTTTTAACACAGTTGTAATAAGAGGTTAATCCCTTGAGTGACATGGCGAAAAACCTAATACTCTGGCTGGTCATTGCCGTTGTGCTGATGTCAGTATTCCAGAGCTTTGGGCCCAGCGAGTCTAATGGCCGTAAGGTGGATTACTCTACCTTCCTACAAGAGGTCAATAACGACCAGGTTCGTGAAGCGCGTATCAACGGACGTGAAATCAACGTTACCAAGAAAGATAGTAACCGTTATACCACTTACATTCCGGTTCAGGATCCAAAACTACTGGATAACCTGTTGACCAAGAACGTCAAGGTTGTCGGTGAACCGCCTGAAGAGCCAAGCCTGCTGGCTTCTATCTTCATCTCCTGGTTCCCGATGCTGTTGCTGATTGGTGTCTGGATCTTCTTCATGCGTCAAATGCAGGGCGGCGGTGGCAAAGGTGCTATGTCGTTCGGTAAGAGCAAAGCACGTATGTTGACGGAAGATCAGATCAAAACGACCTTTGCTGACGTTGCTGGTTGCGACGAAGCAAAAGAAGAAGTTGCTGAGCTGGTTGAGTATCTGCGTGAGCCGAGCCGCTTCCAGAAACTGGGCGGTAAGATCCCGAAAGGGGTTTTGATGGTTGGTCCTCCGGGTACTGGTAAAACGTTGCTGGCGAAAGCCATTGCAGGCGAAGCGAAAGTTCCGTTCTTTACCATTTCTGGTTCTGACTTCGTTGAAATGTTCGTTGGTGTTGGTGCATCTCGTGTACGTGACATGTTCGAACAGGCGAAGAAAGCGGCTCCGTGTATCATCTTTATTGATGAAATCGATGCCGTAGGCCGCCAGCGTGGCGCGGGTCTGGGTGGTGGTCACGATGAACGTGAACAGACACTTAACCAGATGCTGGTTGAGATGGACGGCTTCGAAGGTAACGAAGGTATCATCGTGATCGCTGCGACTAACCGCCCGGACGTTCTCGACCCGGCGCTGCTGCGTCCTGGTCGTTTCGACCGTCAGGTTGTGGTTGGTTTGCCAGATGTTCGTGGTCGTGAGCAGATCCTGAAAGTTCACATGCGTCGCGTACCGCTGGCACCAGATGTTGATGCGGCAATTATCGCCCGTGGTACACCGGGCTTCTCTGGCGCAGATCTGGCTAACCTGGTGAACGAAGCAGCACTGTTCGCTGCACGTGGCAATAAACGTGTTGTTTCGATGGTTGAGTTCGAGAAAGCGAAAGACAAAATCATGATGGGCGCGGAACGTCGCTCCATGGTGATGACGGAAGCGCAGAAAGAGTCCACCGCGTATCACGAAGCAGGCCATGCGATTATCGGTCGCCTGGTGCCGGAACACGATCCGGTACACAAAGTAACGATTATCCCGCGCGGTCGTGCGTTGGGTGTGACCTTCTTCCTGCCTGAAGGCGATGCTATCAGTGCCAGCCGTCAGAAACTGGAAAGCCAGATCAGTACCCTGTACGGCGGTCGTCTGGCAGAAGAGATCATCTACGGACCGGAACATGTTTCTACCGGGGCGTCCAACGACATTAAAGTTGCGACCAACCTGGCGCGTAACATGGTGACCCAGTGGGGCTTCTCTGAGAAACTCGGTCCGCTACTGTATGCGGAAGAAGAAGGTGAAGTTTTCCTCGGTCGTAGCGTGGCCAAAGCTAAACATATGTCCGATGAAACTGCGCGTATCATCGACCAGGAAGTGAAGTCACTGATTGAACGTAACTACAATCGTGCGCGTCAGTTGTTGAACGACAACCTGGATATCCTGCATGCGATGAAAGATGCGCTCATGAAATATGAGACCATCGACGCACCGCAGATTGATGACCTGATGGCGCGTCGCGATGTACGTCCGCCTGCAGGTTGGGAAGAGTCGGGAGCATCTAACAATTCTGACAATAATGGCACTCCAAAGGCACCGCGTCCGGTTGATGAACCACGCACGCCAAATCCGGGTAATACCATGTCAGAGCAGTTAGGCGACAAGTAAGTTCCCGCATCAGATGACTGTATTTGTACCGAAAACCCCGGGGCGTGCTCCGGGGTTTTTTCTTATCAATTTATACCAGGGATAACACCATGAAACTCTTTGCCCAGGGCTCTTCACTGGATCTTAGCCATCCTCACGTAATGGGGATCCTCAACGTTACGCCAGATTCTTTCTCTGATGGCGGTACGCATAACTCACTGACTGATGCAGTGAAACATGCGAACCTGATGATCAACGCTGGCGCGACGATCATTGACGTTGGTGGAGAGTCCACGCGTCCAGGGGCAGCGGAAGTGAGTGTTGAAGAAGAGTTGCAGCGTGTTATTCCGGTGGTTGAGGCAATTGCGCAACGATTCGAAGTTTGGATCTCGGTCGATACTTCTAAACCGGAAGTCATCCGGGAATCGGCAAGAGTGGGCGCTCACATCATTAACGATATCCGATCCCTTTCCGAGCCAGGTGCTCTGGAAGCGGCTGCGGAAACCGGTTTACCCGTATGTCTGATGCATATGCAGGGAAATCCAAAGACCATGCAGGAAGCACCGAAATATGATGATGTCTTTGCTGAAGTGAATCGCTACTTTATTGAGCAAATAGCACGTTGTGAACAGGCGGGTATCGCAAAAGAGAAATTGTTGCTCGACCCCGGATTCGGTTTCGGTAAAAATCTCTCCCATAACTATTCATTACTGGCGCGTCTGGCTGAATTTCATCATTTCAATCTGCCGCTGTTGGTGGGTATGTCACGAAAATCGATGATTGGACAGCTACTGAATGTTGGGCCGTCTGAGCGTCTGAGCGGCAGTCTGGCTTGTGCGGTAATTGCCGCAATGCAGGGCGCGCACATTATTCGTGTTCATGACGTCAAAGAAACCGTAGAAGCGATGCGGGTGGTGGAAGCCACTCTGTCTGCAAAGGAAAATAAACGCTATGAGTAATCGTAAATATTTCGGGACCGATGGGATTCGTGGTCGTGTTGGGGATGCGCCGATCACACCTGATTTTGTGCTTAAACTGGGCTGGGCTGCGGGTAAAGTACTGGCGCGGCACGGCTCCCGTAAGATCATTATCGGCAAAGATACCCGTATTTCTGGCTATATGTTGGAGTCGGCGCTGGAAGCCGGCCTGGCGGCAGCGGGCCTTTCCGCGCTCTTCACCGGCCCGATGCCAACACCGGCGGTGGCTTATCTGACACGCACCTTTCGTGCAGAGGCCGGGATTGTGATTTCTGCATCGCATAACCCGTTCTACGATAATGGTATTAAATTCTTTTCCATCGACGGCACTAAACTGCCAGATGCAGTCGAAGAAGCCATCGAAGCTGAAATGGAAAAAGAGATTAGCTGCGTTGATTCGGCAGAACTGGGTAAAGCCAGCCGTATTGTTGATGCTGCGGGTCGCTATATCGAATTTTGCAAAGCCACGTTCCCGAACGAACTTAGCCTCAGTGAACTGAAGATTGTGGTGGATTGCGCAAATGGTGCAACCTATCACATCGCTCCAAATGTACTGCGCGAGCTGGGAGCGAACGTAATCGCCATCGGTTGTGAGCCGAATGGTGTAAACATCAATGCCGAAGTGGGGGCAACTGATGTTCGTGCATTACAGGCGCGTGTACTGGCTGAAAAAGCGGATCTCGGCATTGCCTTTGACGGCGACGGCGACCGCGTCATCATGGTTGACCATGAAGGCAATAAAGTTGATGGCGATCAGATCATGTATATCATCGCGCGTGAAGGTCTTCGTCAGGGGCAGTTGCGTGGTGGCGTAGTGGGCACATTAATGAGCAATATGGGGCTGGAATTGGCGCTGAAACAGCTAGGTATTCCATTTGCTCGCGCAAAAGTGGGCGACCGCTATGTACTGGAAAAAATGCAGGAGAAAGGCTGGCGCATCGGCGCGGAGAACTCCGGTCATGTGATTCTGCTGGATAAAACCACCACCGGTGACGGCATCGTTGCCGGTTTGCAGGTACTGGCGGCGATGGCGCGCAACCACATGAGTCTGCACGACCTTTGCAGTGGCATGAAAATGTTCCCGCAGATTCTGGTTAACGTGCGTTATACCGCAGGCAGCGGCGATCCGCTTGAGCATGAATCAGTTAAAGCCGTGACAGCGGAAGTTGAAGCGGCGCTGGGTAGCCGTGGACGCGTGTTGCTGCGTAAATCTGGCACCGAGCCGTTGATTCGCGTGATGGTCGAAGGTGAAGACGAAGCACAGGTGACTGAATTTGCCCACCGTATCGCTGATGCGGTAAAAGCGGTTTAATGCGATTGCTAACTGGCTAAAAAGGCGGCGATTGTCGCCTTTGTTCTACTTATGTACATCGGTTTTGCTGTTTTTTTCCGCAGTTGATACAATGCAATAAAATTGCCCTTGCGAAGGTCATTCGCTTTGGTTAGTATTCACACCCGCTTCAGTGGGAAAGATTAAATTATCCCGCTTTATTGGTTGAAGCATTGGTACGCGGCAACTCCGCAAGGAACAGGTTGATTATGTACGAAGCTCTTTTAGTAGTTTTCCTTATTGTAGCAATTGGCCTTGTTGGTCTGATCATGCTGCAGCAAGGTAAAGGCGCTGATATGGGAGCCTCCTTCGGAGCAGGCGCTTCCGCTACGCTGTTTGGTTCAAGTGGTTCTGGTAACTTCATGACCCGTATGACGGCTGTGCTGGCAACGTTGTTCTTCATCATCAGTCTGGTGTTGGGTAACATCAACAGTAATAAAACCAATAAAGGTAGCGAATGGGAAAATCTGAGTGCTCCGGCGAAAACCGAACAGACTCAGCCTGCTGCTCCGGCTAAGCCGACCAGCGATATCCCGAACTAAGAGTAGTATCTGTGCTGAGGTGGTGGAATTGGTAGACACGCTACCTTGAGGTGGTAGTGCCCTAACGGGCTTGTGGGTTCGAGTCCCATCCTCAGTACCAATATTCCGAAAGAAAGACGCTGAAAAGCGTCTTTTTTCGTTTTTATAAGTTAAACATTCTGATAGTTATTTCCCCACCCGTAAGTCTGTTTCATCCAGTTTGAAATCTGTAATTTCTAACTTTTGCATTATTAACGGAAGCACCTGGTGAATTATTCTCATACCAGTAAGGATCTCGTTCATGTATATATCAGGATGAATGCGAGATTTATTGAAATCGAAACTTTCGGCTTCTGCTGCAACGCTAAGTTGGTCAGCAGTGTTATAAACCATATCCAGAAGTTCGGCTCTTAACGAGATTCCCGCCCTGAATGCCATCATCTTGAGTTGATTCAACCAATTTTCGTAGTCTTTTTGAACTTTATAACGAAACTGTTTAATGTTTGACGCAATAGGAGTATCAATTTCAATTTTGCATGCGGCAAGTGATATCAATGAACTCTGAATATTGATGGCTTCGTTGGAATAGACATCTAAATCATCATCCTGAACTAACTCATCAACATATGCTATGTAGAATCCATAAACGTCATTCAGAGCATGGTAAATATCATTGATTACGGAACAATGAGCGTTGCTCTCTATGACCTCCCAAAAAGCCTCTTTATGATCAGCATTTTTGCCGTCAATATTAAGTTCTTTGGGAAAGGAAAGAGGTGAAGGAAAACCTATGCGGTTCAACACATCTATTGTTTCTTCAACCAAAAAGCCATCTTCGTCAGTAATAGGTCGTGTTATATAACCCGTTTCAGAGCCTTCCATAGCTTGTTGAGCAAGAAAATGGATAAGTCGATCCCATTTCTCAGCATTCTCGACTGAGCCCGCCCATTCAACTAGTTGAGGAGAGTAATGCCCTATTTGTGTAATATCTCTGAATTTTTTTCCATGTCAGTAGACATATGTTCCCCTTTTTTCCACTTGCTAATTTGTGTTGAGGAAACACCTAACTGGTTTGCTAAATCTTTTTGGGTACATTTCAGAGTATGTACTGCGAGGCGTGCAAAATATTCACCATTCATTGGTCATTCCTTTTACTGAGCATGAAAGAATAAAGTAAAAATAGAATGGACTGATATTTACTTTATTTAATTTGAATTTTACTTTAACTCCGAAACCGGACATGTGAATCCCAAGCGTGGCCACATTCTCTTAGCCGTAAAAAAAGGCCGCAATGGCGGCCTTTAGCACGAACTCTCTGAAATTACTGACCTTTGTTTTCCAGATTCTCAACCTGCGGTACGCCCGAAGCGGCAGAAGAGGAGAGCAGGCCAGTTTTGGCATAACCGAAAAGTTTCTCGCGGGTGTCAGTGATATCCAGGTTACGCATGGTCAGTTGACCAATACGATCGTCTGGTGAGAACACTGAGTCACCTTTTTCCATTGTCAGACGCTCTGGCTTATAAGTCAGGTTGTCAGAGACAGTATTGAGGATGGAGTAGTCGTTACCGCGACGCAGTTCCAGGGTAACTTCACCTGTAATCTGGCTGGCAACCCAGCGTTGCAGGGAGTCTCGTAGCATCAGCGCCTGGGAGTCGAACCAACGCCCCTGATACAGCAGACGTCCCAACTGGCGACCATGCGCGTGATATTGCTCAATGGTGTCTTCGTTGTGAATACCGGTCAGCAGACGTTCATAAGCGATATGCAGCAGAGCCATCCCCGGAGCTTCGTAGATACCACGGCTTTTCGCTTCGATGATACGGTTTTCGATCTGGTCGCTCATGCCCAGACCGTGACGGCCACCAATGCGGTTGGCTTCAAGCATCATTTCTACATCGTCGCTAAAGGTTTTACCGTTTAGCGCTACCGGATGCCCCAGCTCAAAACGTACCGTGACTTCTTCTGCCGGGATCTTCACGCTCTCGTCCCAGAATTTCACACCCATAATCGGGTTGACGATTTTGACGCTGGAGTTGAGGTATTCCAGATCTTTCGCTTCGTGCGTCGCGCCGAGCATGTTGGAGTCTGTGGAGTAGGCTTTTTCAACCGACATTTTGTAGTCGAAACCGCAGGCAATCATAAATTCAGACATCTCATGACGACCGCCTAACTCATCAATAAAGTCAGTATCAAGCCACGGTTTGTAAATCTGCAATTCGGCGTTGGTAAGCAGGCCGTAACGATAGAAACGTTCGATATCGTTTCCTTTATAGGTGCTGCCATCACCCCAGATGTTAACGCCATCTTCTTTCATCGCAGCAACCAGCATGGTGCCGGTTACGGCGCGGCCCAGCGGCGTGGTGTTAAAATAGGTCAGACCGCCGGTGGTGTTATGGAAAGCACCACACTGAATAGCGGCAATACCTTCAGCCACCAGTTGTTTGCGGCAGTCGATCAGACGAGCGTTCTCCGCGCCGTATTCCATGGCTCGACGAGGGATCGCATCATAATCCTCCTCGTCTGGCTGGCCCAAATTTGCAGTATATGCATAAGGGACAGCTCCCTTTTGTCGCATCCACAGCAGTGCGGCACTGGTGTCCAGACCGCCAGAAAAAGCGATACCAATACGTTGACCTACCGGGAGATGCTTGAGAATCGTCGTCATAAAATAACACCCTGCTTGATTAACTGATTATGAGCCTGTATTTCTGCTCTAACTGAATTTTTATGCAAAATAAATGAGTTTTCATTTAATCATCTTTTATCTGAGACAGGAAGAGTTTAGTGTGTTTTTTGTAAAATAATGCGCTTAAGAGAGGTAAGGAGAGGATGAAAGTATTCAACAAATGAAAGTGAACTGGATATCCATTCACATGATTAGCAATAAATGTTGACAAAATGTGGCGTGGATCACTATAATGGCCGCAGATTTTACGTCCCGTCTCGGTACACCAAATCCCAGCAGTATTTGCATTTTTTACTCAAAACAAGTAGAATTTGCCACGTTTCAGGCGCGGGGTGGAGCAGCCTGGTAGCTCGTCGGGCTCATAACCCGAAGGTCGTCGGTTCAAATCCGGCCCCCGCAACCACTTTCCCTTAGAGTTCTTTTTCAAATATACTGTGAAGACTTCGGCCTTCGTAGTGGGATTTGAAAAAATCCTTCTGGAAAGTGCTCCAGACCGCATTTGCGGTTATAGGGTTCAGTTATATAAAGCCCCGATTTATCGGGGTTTTTTGTTATCTGACTACAGAATAACTGGGCTTTAGGCCCTTTTTTTATGTCTTGGGGGTGGGCTTGTCCACATTAGAGCAAAAATTAACAGAGATGATTACTGCGCCAGTTGAGGCCCTGGGTTTTGAACTGGTTGGCATCGAGTTTATTCGCGGTCGCACATCCACACTGCGCATCTATATTGATAGTGAAGATGGCATCAATGTTGATGATTGTGCTGATGTGAGCCACCAGGTAAGTGCTGTGTTGGATGTTGAAGATCCCATCACCGTTGCTTATAACCTGGAAGTCTCCTCACCGGGTCTCGATCGCCCACTGTTCACGGCTGAACACTACGCCCGTTTTGTCGGAGAAGAGGTCACTCTGGTACTCCGTATGGCGGTACAAAACCGTCGTAAATGGCAGGGCGTTATCAAAGCGGTAGACGGTGAAATGATCACAGTTACCGTCGAAGGTAAAGATGAAGTGTTCGCGCTGAGTAATATCCAGAAGGCGAACCTGGTTCCCCACTTTTAATAGTCTGGATGAGGTGAAAACCCCGCGATGAACAAAGAAATTTTGGCTGTAGTTGAAGCCGTCTCCAATGAAAAGGCGCTGCCTCGCGAGAAAATTTTCGAAGCGTTGGAAAGCGCGCTGGCTACAGCAACCAAGAAAAAATATGAACAAGAGATCGACGTCCGCGTACAGATCGATCGCAAAAGCGGTGATTTTGACACCTTCCGTCGTTGGCTGATTGTTGATGAAGTCACTCAGCCAACTAAAGAAATCACCCTTGAAGCCGCGCGTTATGAAGATGAAAGCCTGAACCTGGGCGATTACGTTGAAGATCAGATTGAGTCTGTCACCTTTGACCGTATTACGACCCAGACGGCAAAGCAGGTTATCGTGCAGAAAGTTCGTGAAGCCGAACGTGCGATGGTTGTTGATCAGTTCCGTGAACACGAAGGTGAAATCATCACCGGCGTGGTGAAAAAAGTAAACCGCGATAATATCTCTCTGGATCTGGGCAACAATGCTGAAGCTGTGATCCTGCGTGAAGATATGCTGCCGCGTGAGAACTTCCGCCCAGGTGACCGCGTTCGTGGCGTGCTCTATTCTGTTCGCCCGGAAGCGCGTGGTGCGCAACTTTTCGTTACCCGTTCCAAGCCAGAAATGCTGATCGAACTGTTCCGCATTGAAGTGCCGGAAATTGGCGAAGAAGTTATTGAAATTAAAGCAGCGGCTCGCGATCCGGGATCTCGTGCGAAAATCGCGGTGAAAACCAACGATAAACGTATCGATCCGGTAGGTGCTTGCGTGGGTATGCGTGGTGCACGTGTTCAGGCTGTTTCCACTGAGCTTGGCGGCGAGCGTATCGATATCGTCCTGTGGGATGATAATCCGGCGCAATTCGTTATTAACGCGATGGCACCGGCAGACGTTGCTTCTATCGTGGTGGATGAAGATAAACACACCATGGATATCGCTGTTGAAGCCGGTAACCTGGCGCAGGCGATTGGGCGTAATGGTCAGAACGTGCGTCTGGCTTCGCAGTTGAGTGGTTGGGAACTTAACGTAATGACCGTTGACGACCTGCAAGCTAAACATCAGGCGGAAGCGCACGCAGCGATCGACACCTTCACCCGTTATCTCGACATTGACGAAGACTTCGCCACTGTCCTGGTAGAAGAAGGCTTCTCGACTCTGGAAGAACTGGCCTACGTGCCGATGAAAGAGCTGCTGGAAATTGAAGGCCTTGATGAGCCGACTGTTGAAGCACTGCGCGAGCGTGCTAAAAATGCACTGGCCACCATTGCACAGGCCCAGGAAGAAAGCCTCGGTGATAACAAACCGGCTGACGATCTGCTGAATCTTGAAGGGATGGATCGTGATTTAGCATTCAAACTGGCCGCCCGTGGCGTTTGTACGCTGGAAGATCTCGCCGAACAGGGCATTGATGATCTGGCTGATATCGAAGGGTTGACCGACGAAAAAGCCGGAGCACTGATTATGGCTGCCCGTAATATTTGCTGGTTCGGTGACGAAGCGTAATAAACTGTAGCAGGAAGGAACAGCATGACAGATGTGACGATTAAAACGCTGGCCGCAGAGCGACAGACCTCCGTGGAACGCCTGGTACAGCAATTTGCTGATGCAGGTATCCGGAAGTCTGCTGACGACTCTGTGACCGCACAAGAGAAACAGGCTTTAATTGACCACCTGAATCAGAAAAATTCAGGGCCGGACAAATTAACGCTGCAACGTAAAACACGTAGCACCCTTAACATTCCTGGTACCGGTGGAAAAAGTAAATCGGTACAAATCGAAGTCCGCAAGAAACGCACCTTTGTGAAACGCGATCCGCAAGAGGCTGAACGCCTTGCAGCGGAAGAGCAAGCGCAGCGTGAAGCGGAAGAGCAAGCCCGTCGTGAGGCAGAAGAATCGGCCAAACGCGAGGCGCAACAAAAAGCTGAACGTGAGGCCGCAGAACAAGCGAAACGTGAAACCGCTGAACAAGCAAAACGTGAAGCTGCGGAAAAAGACAAAGTGAGCAATCAACAAGACGATATGACTAAAACCGCCCAGGCTGAAAAAGCCCGCCGTGAGCAGGAAGCTGCAGAGCTTAAGCGCAAAGCTGAAGAAGAAGCACGTCGTAAACTCGAAGAAGAAGCACGTCGCGTTGCTGAAGAAGCACGTCGTATGGCGGAAGAAAACAAATGGACTGATAACGCGGAACCGACTGAAGATTCCAGTGATTATCACGTTACCACCTCTCAACATGCTCGCCAGGCAGAAGACGAAAGCGATCGTGAAGTCGAAGGCGGTCGTGGCCGTGGCCGTAACGCGAAAGCAGCACGTCCGAAGAAAGGCAATAAACATTCTGAATCTAAAGCTGATCGCGAAGAAGCGCGCGCAGCAGTACGTGGTGGTAAAGGCGGAAAACGTAAAGGTTCTTCGCTGCAGCAGAGCTTCCAGAAACCAGCTCAGGCTGTTAACCGTGACGTCGTGATTGGTGAAACCATCACTGTTGGCGAACTGGCTAACAAGATGGCGGTTAAAGGCTCTCAGGTCATCAAAGCGATGATGAAGCTGGGTGCAATGGCAACCATCAACCAGGTCATTGACCAGGAAACCGCACAGTTAGTTGCCGAAGAGATGGGCCACAAAGTTATCCTGCGTCGTGAAAACGAACTGGAAGAAGCGGTAATGAGTGACCGTGATACAGGTGCTGCGGCTGAACCGCGTGCACCGGTTGTGACCATCATGGGACACGTTGACCACGGTAAAACTTCTCTGCTGGACTATATTCGTTCAACGAAAGTGGCTTCTGGTGAAGCGGGTGGCATTACCCAGCACATCGGTGCATACCACGTTGAAACTGAAAACGGCATGATCACCTTCCTGGACACCCCGGGGCACGCCGCGTTTACTTCAATGCGTGCACGTGGTGCGCAGGCAACTGACATCGTAGTTCTGGTTGTTGCTGCAGATGACGGCGTAATGCCGCAGACCATCGAAGCAATCCAGCACGCGAAAGCGGCAGGTGTGCCTGTGGTGGTTGCAGTGAACAAAATCGATAAGCCAGAAGCCGATCCGGATCGTGTTAAAAACGAACTGTCTCAGTACGGCATCCTGCCGGAAGAGTGGGGCGGTGAAAGCCAGTTCGTACACGTATCTGCAAAAGCGGGTACGGGTATCGACGAACTGCTGGATGCGATCCTGCTGCAGGCCGAAGTCCTGGAACTGAAAGCCGTACGTAACGGGATGGCGAGCGGTGCGGTCATCGAATCTTTCCTCGATAAAGGTCGTGGTCCGGTTGCAACTGTACTGGTACGTGAAGGTACTCTGCACAAGGGTGACATCGTTCTGTGTGGCTTCGAATACGGTCGTGTTCGTGCAATGCGTAACGAACTGGGTCAGGAAGTACTGGAAGCAGGTCCGTCCATTCCGGTGGAAATCCTCGGCTTGTCCGGTGTTCCGGCAGCGGGTGATGAAGTTACCGTTGTACGTGACGAGAAGAAAGCACGTGAAGTTGCACTGTATCGTCAGGGCAAATTCCGTGAAGTTAAACTGGCGCGTCAGCAGAAATCTAAACTGGAGAACATGTTCGCCAACATGACTGAAGGCGAAGTTCATGAAGTGAACATCGTTCTGAAGGCTGACGTACAGGGTTCTGTAGAAGCGATTTCCGACTCCTTGCTGAAACTGTCTACTGACGAAGTAAAAGTGAAGATCATCGGTTCTGGTGTAGGTGGTATCACCGAAACCGACGCGACCCTGGCGGCTGCATCCAACGCGATTCTGGTTGGCTTCAACGTCCGTGCTGATGCCTCTGCGCGTAAAGTGATTGAGGCTGAAAGCCTGGATCTGCGTTACTACTCCGTCATCTATAACCTGATCGATGAAGTGAAAGCGGCGATGAGCGGTATGCTCTCTCCGGAACTGAAACAACAGATCATCGGTCTGGCGGAAGTTCGCGATGTGTTCAAATCACCGAAATTTGGTGCCATCGCAGGTTGTATGGTTACCGAAGGTGTGGTTAAACGTCACAACCCGATCCGCGTTCTGCGCGACAACGTGGTTATCTACGAAGGCGAGCTGGAGTCCCTGCGCCGCTTCAAAGATGACGTTAACGAAGTCCGTAACGGTATGGAGTGTGGTATCGGCGTTAAGAACTACAACGACGTGCGCACTGGCGATGTGATCGAAGTGTTCGAAATCATCGAGATTCAGCGTACGATTGCCTAAGGTTGATTGGGTGTAGGCCGGATAAGGCGTTTGCGCCGCATCCGGCAGCCGTTGCCTGACGCGACGCTCGTGCGTCTTATCAGGCCTACGTGAACAGCCCTTCCACCTGAAATTAATTTTAAAAAGGGGCTTATGGCCCCTTTTTTGTCAGGAGAATTTATTATGGCGAAAGAATTTGGTCGCCCGCAGCGCGTAGCGCAGGAAATGCAAAAAGAGATCGCTCTCATCCTGCAACGCGAAATTAAAGATCCTCGTCTGGGCATGATGACCACCGTTTCCGGTGTCGAGATGTCTCGTGACCTGGCCTATGCCAAAGTGTATGTAACTTTCCTCAACGACAAAGATGAAGATGCGGTAAAAGCGGGCATCAAAGCGTTGCAGGAAGCCTCCGGCTTTATCCGCAGCCTGCTTGGTAAAGCGATGCGCCTGCGTATCGTGCCGGAACTGACCTTCTTCTACGACAACTCACTGGTTGAAGGGATGCGTATGTCAAACCTGGTGACCAGTGTGGTTAAGCATGACGAAGAACGTCGTGTTAATCCGGACGACAGCAAGGAGGACTAATGAGTCGTCCTCGTCGTCGCGGCCGCGACATTAACGGCGTTTTGTTGCTGGATAAACCGCAGGGTATGTCCAGCAACGATGCGCTGCAAAAAGTGAAACGCATTTATAACGCCAATCGTGCTGGACATACCGGCGCGCTGGACCCGCTGGCGACCGGCATGTTGCCGATTTGTCTCGGGGAAGCGACGAAGTTTTCCCAGTATCTGCTGGACTCTGATAAACGTTATCGGGTGATTGCGCGTCTTGGACAGCGTACTGATACTTCTGACGCAGACGGACAAATCGTTGAGGAGCGCCCGGTAACCTTTAGTGCAGAGCAACTGGCGGCGGCACTCGATTCATTCCGTGGCGATATTGAACAAATCCCTTCGATGTATTCTGCGCTGAAATATCAGGGTAAAAAACTGTACGAGTACGCGCGTCAGGGCATTGAAGTGCCTCGTGAAGCACGACCGATTACCGTTTATGAGTTGCTGTTTATTCGTCACGAAGGCAATGAACTGGAGCTGGAAATTCATTGCTCAAAAGGCACCTATATCCGCACCATCATTGATGACCTGGGTGAAAAACTTGGCTGTGGCGCACATGTGATTTATCTGCGCCGTCTGGCTGTAAGCAAATATCCGGTTGAACGAATGGTGACTATGGAACATCTGCGTGAACTTGTCGAGCAAGCCGAACAGCAGGGTATTTCGGCGGCACAATTACTTGATCCATTACTGATGCCAATGGACAGTCCAGCTTCGGACTACCCGGTGGTGAATCTTCCGCTAACGTCTTCTGTTTACTTCAAAAATGGTAACCCGGTTCGTACATCCGGTGCGCCACTGGAAGGACTGGTTCGTGTTACAGAAGGTGAAAACGGTAAGTTTATCGGTATGGGCGAAATTGACGATGAAGGCCGCGTTGCGCCTCGTCGCCTGGTGGTTGAATACCCGGCGTAATGCTATCCATCTTGCGATAACAGGTCGCTACGAGTAGAATACTGCCGCTTAACGTCGCGTAAATTGTTTAACACTTTACGTAACGTACACTGGGATCGCTGAATTAGAGATCGGCGTCCTTTCATTCTATATACTTTGGAGTTTTAAAATGTCTCTAAGTACTGAAGCAACAGCTAAAATCGTTTCTGAGTTTGGTCGTGGTGCAAACGACACCGGTTCTACCGAAGTTCAGGTAGCACTGCTGACTGCACAGATTAACCACCTGCAGGGCCACTTTGCAGAGCACAAAAAAGATCACCACAGCCGTCGTGGTCTGCTGCGCATGGTTTCTCAGCGTCGTAAACTGCTCGACTACCTGAAACGTAAAGACGTAGCGCGTTACACCCAGCTCATCGAGCGCCTGGGTCTGCGTCGCTAATTCTTGCGAGTTTCAGAAAAGGGGGCCTGAGTGGCCCCTTTTTTCAAGCTGATGGCAGCAATTCACTGGAAACTAATGTATTGTTGCTATGAATGATCTTCCGTTGCAGAGGTTCGCGCGGCTAATGAGAGGCTTTACCCACATCAGGCTGGGTTAGGGTTGTCATTAGTCGCGAGGATGCGCAGAAGATCGGGTATTAACACCAGTGCCGTTAAGGTGCTGTCTAAGAAAGAGAAAGGATATTACATTGCTTAATCCGATCGTTCGTAAATTCCAGTACGGCCAACATACCGTTACACTGGAAACTGGCATGATGGCGCGTCAAGCCACTGCCGCAGTTATGGTTAGCATGGATGACACCGCGGTATTCGTTACCGTTGTTGGCCAGAAAAAAGCCAAACCAGGTCAGGACTTCTTCCCTCTGACCGTTAACTATCAGGAGCGTACCTACGCTGCTGGTCGTATCCCGGGTAGCTTCTTCCGTCGTGAAGGCCGTCCAAGCGAAGGCGAAACCCTGATCGCGCGTCTGATTGACCGCCCGATTCGCCCGCTGTTCCCGGAAGGCTTCGTCAACGAAGTTCAGGTTATCGCCACCGTGGTTTCTGTTAACCCGCAGGTTAACCCGGATATCGTTGCGATGATTGGTGCTTCCGCAGCACTGTCTCTGTCTGGTATCCCGTTCAATGGTCCGATTGGTGCTGCTCGCGTGGGTTACATCAATGACCAGTATGTACTGAACCCAACTCAGGATGAGCTGAAAGAGAGCAAACTGGATCTGGTTGTTGCCGGTACTGAAGCCGCTGTGCTGATGGTTGAATCTGAAGCAGAACTGCTGAGCGAAGACGTCATGTTGGGCGCAGTGGTGTTCGGTCATGAACAGCAGCAGGTTGTTATTCAGAACATCAATGAACTGGTGAAAGAAGCCGGTAAACCGCGTTGGGACTGGCAGCCGGAGCCGGTAAACGAAGCGCTGAACGCGCGCGTTGCTGCACTGGCTGAAGCTCGTCTGAGCGATGCTTACCGCATCACCGACAAACAAGAGCGTTATGCACAGGTTGATGTCATCAAATCTGAAACCATCGCTACGCTGCTTGCTGAAGACGAAACCCTGGACGAAAACGAACTGGGTGAAATTCTGCACGCTATCGAGAAAAACGTTGTTCGTAGCCGCGTACTGGCAGGCGAACCGCGTATCGACGGTCGTGAAAAAGATATGATCCGTGGTCTGGATGTGCGCACAGGCGTGCTGCCGCGTACTCACGGTTCTGCGCTGTTTACCCGTGGTGAAACTCAGGCGCTGGTTACCGCAACACTGGGTACTGCACGTGACGCACAGGTTCTTGATGAACTGATGGGCGAACGTACTGACACCTTCCTGTTCCACTACAACTTCCCTCCGTACTCCGTAGGCGAAACCGGCATGGTCGGTTCTCCGAAGCGTCGTGAAATTGGTCACGGTCGTCTGGCGAAGCGCGGCGTGCTGGCAGTAATGCCGGATATGGACAAATTCCCGTACACCGTACGTGTTGTGTCTGAAATCACCGAATCCAACGGTTCTTCTTCTATGGCTTCTGTGTGCGGTGCGTCTCTGGCGCTGATGGACGCAGGTGTGCCAATCAAAGCCGCTGTTGCGGGTATCGCAATGGGGCTGGTGAAAGAAGGCGACAACTACGTTGTACTGTCTGACATTCTGGGTGACGAAGACCACCTGGGCGATATGGACTTCAAAGTTGCGGGTTCCCGTGACGGTATCTCTGCACTGCAGATGGATATCAAAATTGAAGGTATTACCAAAGAGATCATGCAGGTTGCGCTGAACCAGGCTAAAGGTGCGCGTCTGCACATCCTGGGCGTAATGGAACAGGCGATCAACGCGCCGCGTGGCGATATCTCTGAGTTCGCTCCGCGTATCCATACCATTAAGATTAACCCGGACAAGATTAAAGACGTTATCGGTAAAGGCGGTTCTGTAATCCGTGCTCTGACTGAAGAAACCGGCACCACTATCGAAATCGAAGATGACGGTACTGTGAAGATCGCCGCGACCGACGGCGAGAAAGCAAAACACGCTATTCGTCGTATCGAAGAGATCACTGCAGAAATCGAAGTGGGTCGCGTCTACAATGGTAAAGTGACCCGTATCGTTGACTTTGGCGCATTTGTTGCCATCGGCGGCGGTAAAGAAGGTCTGGTACACATCTCTCAAATCGCTGACAAGCGTGTTGAGAAAGTGACTGATTACCTGCAGATGGGTCAGGAAGTTCCGGTAAAAGTTCTGGAAGTTGATCGCCAGGGCCGTATCCGTCTGAGCATTAAAGAAGCGACTGAGCAGTCTCAACCTGCTGTAGCACCGGAAGCTCCGGCTGCTGAACAGGGCGAGTAAGGTTGCCATTTGCCCTCCGCGTTGACGGGGGGCTTTTAACCGGGCAGGACGCCTTGTTAGCAACCGGGAACAGGACGTTCATTCAACCGTGGTCTTCGGGAGTGGGAAATGAAGCCTTTTTTGCGCTGGTGTTTCGTTGCGACAGCACTTACGCTTGCAGGATGCAGTAATACTTCCTGGCGTAAAAGTGAAGTCCTCGCAGTACCATTGCAACCGACTTTACAGCAGGAAGTGATTCTGGCACGTATGGAACAGATCCTTGCCAGTCGGGCTTTAACCGATGACGAACGCGCGCAGCTTTTATATGAGCGCGGAGTGTTGTATGATAGTCTCGGTCTGAGGGCATTAGCGCGTAACGATTTTTCGCAAGCGCTGGCAATCCGACCGGATATGCCTGAAGTATTCAATTACTTAGGCATATATTTAACGCAGGCAGGCAATTTTGATGCTGCCTATGAAGCGTTTGATTCTGTACTTGAGCTTGATCCAACTTACAACTACGCGCACTTGAATCGCGGGATCGCATTATATTACGGCGGTCGTGACAAGTTAGCGCAAGATGATCTGCTGGCGTTTTATCAAGACGATCCCAATGATCCTTTCCGTAGTCTGTGGCTTTATCTCGCTGAGCAGAAGCTCGATGAGAAGCAGGCTAAAGAAGTGTTGAAACAGCACTTCGAAAAATCGGACAAGGAACAGTGGGGATGGAACATTGTCGAGTTCTACCTGGGCAACATTAGCGAACAAACGTTAATGGAAAGGCTCAAGGCGGACGCAACGGATAACACCTCGCTCGCTGAGCATCTCAGTGAAACCAACTTCTATTTAGGTAAGTACTACCTAAGTCTGGGGGATTTGGACAGCGCCACGGCACTGTTCAAACTGGCGGTTGCCAACAACGTTCATAACTTTGTTGAGCACCGATACGCATTGTTGGAATTATCGCTCCTGGGCCAGGACCAAGATGACCTGGCAGAATCGGACCAGCAATAGCTGACGTACACATCAGCCCGTAATCTTATTTGATTGCCATCACCTTAACGGGTGAGGGCGTTGTTGTTCGTTAATACACCTACTTTGAGCCGGTTCACACTTTTCAATGAAAATTGCTGATCAATTTCATGATGAGTTATGTAGACTGGCCGCCATTAATTTTGAGGCACACGTACTACATGGCTGAATTCGAAACCACTTTTGCAGATCTGGGCCTGAAGGCTCCTATCCTTGAAGCCCTTAACGATCTGGGTTACGAAAAACCATCTCCAATTCAGGCAGAGTGTATCCCACATCTGCTGAATGGCCGCGACGTTCTGGGTATGGCCCAGACGGGGAGCGGAAAAACTGCAGCATTCTCTTTACCTCTGCTGCAAAATCTTGATCCTGAGCTGAAAGCACCACAGATTCTGGTGTTGGCACCGACCCGCGAACTGGCGGTACAGGTTGCTGAAGCAATGACGGATTTCTCTAAACACATGCGCGGCGTAAACGTGGTTGCCCTTTACGGCGGCCAGCGTTATGACGTGCAATTACGTGCCCTGCGTCAGGGGCCGCAGATCGTTGTCGGTACTCCGGGCCGTCTGCTGGACCACCTGAAACGTGGCACTCTGGATCTCTCTAAACTGAGCGGTCTGGTTCTGGATGAAGCTGACGAAATGCTGCGCATGGGCTTCATCGAAGACGTTGAAACCATTATGGCGCAGATCCCGGAAGGTCATCAGACCGCTCTGTTCTCTGCAACCATGCCGGAAGCGATTCGTCGCATTACCCGCCGCTTTATGAAAGAGCCGCAGGAAGTGCGCATTCAGTCCAGCGTGACTACCCGCCCTGACATCAGCCAGAGCTACTGGACTGTCTGGGGTATGCGCAAAAACGAAGCGCTGGTACGTTTCCTTGAAGCGGAAGATTTTGATGCGGCGATTATCTTCGTTCGTACCAAAAACGCGACTCTGGAAGTGGCTGAAGCCCTTGAGCGCAGCGGTTACAATAGTGCTGCCCTGAACGGTGACATGAACCAGGCACTGCGTGAGCAGACTCTGGAACGTCTGAAAGATGGTCGTCTGGATATCCTGATCGCGACCGACGTTGCGGCCCGTGGCCTGGACGTTGAGCGTATCAGCCTGGTGGTTAACTACGATATCCCGATGGATTCCGAGTCTTACGTTCACCGTATCGGTCGTACCGGTCGTGCGGGTCGTGCGGGTCGTGCGCTGCTGTTCGTTGAGAACCGCGAGCGTCGTCTGCTGCGCAACATTGAACGTACTATGAAACTGACCATTCCAGAAGTAGAACTGCCGAACGCAGAACTGCTGGGCAAACGCCGTCTGGAAAAATTTGCTGCTAAAGTACAGCAGCAACTGGAAAGCAGCGATCTGGATCAATACCGTGCACTGCTGAGCAAAATTCAGCCGACTGCAGAAGGTGAAGAGCTGGATCTCGAAACTCTGGCTGCCGCACTGCTGAAAATGGCACAGGGCGAACGTACTCTGATCGTGCCGCCAGATGCGCCGATGCGTCCGAAACGTGAGTTCCGTGACCGTGATGATCGTGGTCCGCGCGATCGTAACGACCGTGGCCCGCGTGGTGACCGTGAAGATCGTCCGCGTCGTGAACGTCGCGATGTTGGCGATATGCAGTTGTACCGCATTGAGGTGGGTCGTGATGATGGCGTTGAAGTTCGTCATATCGTTGGCGCAATTGCTAACGAAGGTGACATCAGCAGCCGTTACATCGGTAACATCAAGCTGTTTGCTTCTCACTCCACCATCGAATTGCCGAAAGGTATGCCGGGTGAAGTGCTGCAACACTTTACGCGTACCCGCATCCTCAACAAGCCGATGAACATGCAACTGCTGGGCGATGCACAGCCGCAAACTGAACGTCGTGGTGGTGGTCGTGGTGTCGGTGGCGAGCGTCGTGAAGGCGGTCGCAACTTCAGCGGTGAACGCCGTGAAGGTGGTCGTGGTGATGGTCGTCGCTTCAGTGGCGAACGTCGCGAAGGCCGTGCACCGCGTCGTGAAGAGTCTACCGGTCGTCGTCGTTTCGGTGGCGATGCGTAATTCGCGCTGATCAGCGAATACATTCTGTAAAATAATATATACAGCCCTAATCATATCGATTGGGGCTTTTTTTTATTTCTTTTGTACTCGCGTACTGGTACAGTGCAACACATAACAACGCAGTCGCACTATTTTTCACTGGAGAGAAGCCCTTATGGCAACACTAACCACCACCCAAACGTCACCGTCGCTGCTTGGCGGCGTGGTGATTATCGGCGGCACCATTATTGGCGCAGGGATGTTCTCCTTGCCCGTGGTCATGTCCGGGGCGTGGTTTTTCTGGTCAATGGCGGCGCTAATCTTCACCTGGTTTTGTATGCTGCATTCCGGATTGATGATTTTGGAAGCTAACCTGAATTATCGAATCGGTTCGAGCTTTGATACCATCACCAAAGATTTGCTGGGCAAAGGCTGGAATGTCGTCAACGGTATCTCTATTGCCTTTGTGCTCTACATTCTGACCTACGCCTATATTTCTGCCAGCGGTTCTATTTTGCATCACACCTTCGCGGAGATGTCGCTGAATGTTCCGGCCAGAGCGGCAGGTTTTGGTTTTGCACTGTTGGTGGCGTTTGTGGTGTGGTTGAGCACCAAAGCAGTCAGCCGTATGACGGCGATTGTGTTGGGAGCGAAAGTTATTACATTCTTCCTCACCTTCGGTAGCTTGCTGGGGCATGTGCAGCCTGCGACATTGTTCAACGTTGCGGAAAGCAATGCGTCTTATGCACCGTATCTGCTGATGACACTACCGTTCTGTCTGGCGTCGTTTGGTTATCACGGCAACGTACCAAGCCTGATGAAGTATTACGGCAAAGACCCGAAAACCATTGTGAAATGTCTGGTGTACGGTACGTTGATGGCGCTGGCGCTGTATACCATCTGGTTGCTGGCGACGATGGGCAACATTCCGCGTCCGGAGTTTATTGGCATTGCAGAGAAGGGCGGAAATATTGATGTGCTGGTGCAGGCATTAAGCGGTGTGCTGAACAGTCGTAGTCTGGATCTGCTGCTGGTAGTGTTCTCAAACTTTGCGGTAGCGAGTTCGTTCCTCGGCGTAACGCTGGGCCTGTTCGACTATCTGGCGGATCTGTTTGGCTTTGATGATTCGGCATTGGGGCGCTTTAAAACGGCACTGTTGACCTTTGCGCCACCTGTCGTTGGTGGCCTGCTGTTCCCTAACGGATTTCTCTACGCCATTGGTTATGCTGGTTTAGCTGCTACCATCTGGGCGGCAATTGTTCCGGCTCTGCTGGCCCGCGCATCGCGTAAACGCTTTAGCAGCCCGAAATTCCGCGTCTGGGGCGGCAAACCGATGATCGTTCTGATTCTGCTATTTGGTATTGGCAATGCATTGATCCATATTTTATCGAGCTTTAATTTGCTGCCGGTGTATCAGTAATCATCTGTGCCTTATCCGACATTTCTGCTGCCTGCACAATGCCTGATGCGCTTCGGTTATCAGGTCTACGTAGGGCGGCGTTGCCAGGTCGGATAAGGCTTCCCGCCGTATCCGACAAAATAAAACACACTATCCCAGTAAATCTTCCTTCACATCCATCGCCAGTTCAAACGAATGCAGCCGCGCCTGGTGGTCGAAAATCTGCCCGTTAACCATAATCTCATCAGCGTCGGTTTCGCGCAGGATCGACTGTAAACCGTGACGCACTTTCGCTTTATCGCCCACCAGCGACATACTCAGCGCCTGCTGCACGCCATACTGCTCGGGCGGCGACCAGAACTGATCCATATTCTGAATCGGTGGTGGCAGTTGCCCGGTTTCACCGCGGCGTAGCTTCACAAAGGCTTGCTGCATCGAGGTAAACAGGAATTCAGCGTCGCGGTTGCTATCAGCGGCGATGATATTGATACACACCATTACGTACGGTTTCTCCAGTCGTGCGGAGGGTTTAAAGTTGCTGCGATAAAGTTGTAGTGCCTGGAACAGCATATCCGGCGCGAAGTGTGAGGCAAATGCAAACGGCAGGCCGAGCTGCGCCGCCAGTTGTGCGCTGTAAAGGCTGGAGCCTAATAACCACACCGGGATTTTCTCGCCATAGCCTGGCACCGGGCGTACATGTGGATTGGGATCACGAGCGTCAAACCAGTCCACCAGCTCAGCAACATCGCGGGGGAAATTATCAATATCACCACTCATATGGCGACGCAGCGCCATCATTGTCCGCTGATCGCTACCTGGAGCACGACCCAGCCCCAAATCGATTCGACCCGGATAGAGCGTATTGAGTGTGCCGAACTGTTCTGCAATTACCAACGGTGAATGGTTAGGTAACATCACGCCGCCGGAACCCAGATGCAACGTGGTGGTATTCGCTGCCAGATAGCCAATCAACACCGATGTCGCCGCACTGGCAATGCCGGTCATATTGTGATGTTCCGCCAGCCAGTAGCGATGATAGCCGCGCTTTTCAGCCAGACGAGCCAGGTCCAGAGAGTGGGAGAACGCTTCTCGCGCCGTTGAACCTTCGGGGATGGGGGCCAGATCGAGTAGCGAAAACGGAATGGTTTTATCAGTCATAACAGCTCACTTTGTTACCGATTAATCTTTAATACTGCATTAAAGAGTAGTTAAAGTTGTTAACAAAGTGAGCTATTTACTTACGCTTGCAGTTCCAGCCCTGCCAGCCGTTTCCAGTAACCGTTGCAGTCGCTATTAGCCGTTAACGGCAGCGGCGCAGCGCCATTTTCATTGGCGCGGAAGGCGTCGAGCATAGCAAAAGTGTCTGTGCCCTGCGGTGACAGGCGAACCACATCGACCAGCCCCTGCATTGACGCCAGCTCGTTACCGAGGTTGTAAACATAGCCGCTCATGGTCTGAATGCCGTTGAGCACAAACACCTGCTGATCTTCCTGTGACAGCACGTTGCGCCCGTTCGGATATTTAATGCAGCAGGTTTCGCACTCATCTTTCGGGCGATCCTCCGAGCGTGCGGTGAAGCAGCGGGCTGAGTACGCCAGCGGCAGATGGCCGTAGCTCAAGACTTCCACTTCAAACTGGTTGCGAATACCCAGTTCATCACACTGATTGAGCAGATTCACCAGCCAGTCGCGGGAAAGTTCTACCGGCATACACCAGCGCATCATGCCCTGTTTGAGCAATATTTTCAGCGTCACTGCGTTGTAGCAGTTCAGCGCATGCCCGGCGACGAACGGGAGTTTGCGTTCGGCGCACATATTCACCACGCCGAGATCGCTGGCTTCAATCAGAAACTCGCCGTTCTCAACATAGCGTTTCAGTTCGCCCAGCTCGGAAGAGGCCTGTACCAGCGCCAGCGTGGAGAGCACAATCTGCTTGCCACTTCCGGCGAGCGATTTTGCCATCTCCAGCCAGTCGCCAACTTTCGTTGCCCGACGCTTGCTGCATACCGCTTCACCAAGATAAATCACGTCGGCGCTGCTGGTGGCGGCCTGCTGATAAAATTCTTCCAGCGTCTCTTTTGGCCAGTACCACAGCACTGGCCCTAAGGAATATTTCATTGCTTTTCTCACTGCCATTTACGGTGATATGCGCCAAGGGTGGTTTGCGTGCCTTCGGACATCGACCCGAGCGTCTCCATCCACGCGTTTTGTGGCACGAAGTTTTGCGGATCGGCCTTACAACGGTCGATAGCCTGACGCCAGACTTTCGCCACCTGGCTGACATACGCCGGGCTACGCTGGCGGCCTTCGATTTTCACCGAAGCAATATTCGCCGCCATTAGCTCAGGCAGCAGTTCCAGGGTATTGAGACTGGTTGGTTCTTCCAGTGCGTGATAGCGCTCGCCGTCCACCAGATAACGCCCTTTACACAGCGTCGGATAACCTGCGTTTTCGCCGTCCTGATAACGGTCGATCAGCACCTCGTTAAGGCGGGATTCCAGCCCCTGCGGCGTTTGTTGCCAGCGCACGAAGCGGGCAGGAGAACACGCACCCACGGTGTTGGGCGACTCACCGGTCAGATACGACGACAGATAGCAACGTCCTTCCGACATAATGCACAGGCTGCCGAAAGCAAAGACCTCCAGCGGAACTGGCGTGACCCGTGCCAGTTGTTTCACCTGGTGAATCGACAGTACGCGTGGTAGCACCACGCGGGCGACATCAAAATGGCGATGATAAAAGTTAATTGCCTCTTCATTGGTCGCTGAAGCCTGCACCGACACGTGACGTTCAATATGTGGGTAACGCTCGGCGGCGTACTCCAGCATGGCAAGATCGGCAAGGATCAGCGCGTCGGCACCCAGTTGTGCCGCCATATCCACGGCACGTTGCCAGCGGGCGTAGCCGTCCGGGTGCGCAAAAGTGTTAATCGCGATGTGAAGTTTGCGGCGATGTTGATGGACAAAACTCACCGCTTCCTGCAATTTTTTCTCGGTAAAGTTAAGGCCGGCGAAGTGACGGGCATTGGTATCATCTTTTAGCCCGATATAAACAGCATCTGCGCCGTTTTCGATGGCCGCCTTAAGCGCCGGGAGATTTCCGGCAGGGCAGAGCAGCTCCATAATTTTTCCTGAAGGTTGCGCTATCAAAACGCAAAAATGTTAACGAACTGGGATTTTAGTTAACCTTGCTGCGACAATTTTTGATTTAAGGCAGTTAAAGTTGTATTGGTGGTAGCAGCAATTTCATATGGAATTGTTGATTTATACCGCTATGTTATTTTCCTGATATGGCAAAATAGGATGATTGTTGAAACAGGGAGTAAAACTCGTGTTGGATAAACTGCGTTCCCGTATTGTGCATTTGGGGCCATCTCTGTTGAGTGTACCGGTAAAACTGACGCCATTTGCGCTAAAACGCCAGGTTCTTGAGCAAGTCTTAAGCTGGCAATTCCGCCAGGCGCTGGACGATGGCGAGCTGGAGTTCCTTGAAGGCCGCTGGTTAAGTATTCATGTGCGTGATATTGACCTGCAATGGTTTACCTCGGTGGTGAATGGCAAACTGGTCGTTAGCCAGAACGCGCAAGCAGACGTGAGTTTTAGTGCCGACGCCAGCGATTTGCTGATGATCGCAGCGCGTAAACAGGATCCGGATACACTTTTCTTCCAGCGTCGGCTAGTGATTGAAGGTGATACGGAGCTGGGGCTGTATGTGAAAAACCTGATGGACGCCATTGAACTGGAGCAAATGCCAAAAGCCTTACGCATGATGCTGCTGCAACTGGCGGATTTTGTTGAGGCGGGGATGAAAACCACGCCTGAAACCAAACAGACATCGGTAGGTGAACCATGCTAATTCGAGTAGAAATTCCCATTGATGCGCCGGGTATTGATGCCCTGCTGCGTCGTTCATTCGAAAGCGATGCGGAAGCGAAGCTGGTTCACGATCTGCGTGAAGATGGCTTTCTGACGCTGGGACTGGTGGTGACAGATGACGAAGGCCAGGTCATTGGCTATGTGGCATTCAGTCCGGTAGATGTGCAGGGCGAAGACCTGCAATGGGTTGGCATGGCTCCGCTGGCGGTAGATGAAAAATATCGCGGGCAAGGGCTGGCACGCCAACTGGTCTATGAAGGACTGGATTCGCTTAATGAGTTCGGCTATGCCGCAGTGGTAACGCTGGGCGATCCGGCGCTGTACAGCCGTTTTGGCTTTGAACTGGCGGCGCATCACGATCTGCGTTGCCGCTGGCCGGGCACAGAAAGCGCCTTCCTGGTACATCGTTTAGCGGATGACGCGCTGAATGGTGTAACCGGGCTGGTTGAGTACCACGATCACTTCAATCGCTTTTAACCTCCGGGGTTTGCAGGCTACTTAATAACTCTGCAAACCCAGCGCCTTCCGCAACCAGGCATTCTTTCTGTCGTTTGGTCAGTTGCTTGACGCGATATTCCGCCCGTAATGCCAGCGAACGGTCGCCAACCGGTGCGGAAAATGCCAATGTCAGTTTGCCTTTCCCGCGCAGTGCTTTCGCCCCTTTACCGCTTTGATGCTGCTGATAGCGGCGTTCGACGTCCGTGGTGATCCCGGTATAAAGCTTATTGTCGGCGGTACGAATCAAGTAAAGGAACCAGGGTGTCATCGTCTGTGTCACATGTTAAGGTCTGGCCAACAGTATAAAAGAGAACAGAAATGGAAACACTCACCGCAATTAGCCGTTGGCTGGCAAAACAACATGTTGTCACCTGGTGCGTGCAGCAGGACGGGGAACTGTGGTGCGCCAATGCCTTTTATCTTTTTGATGCGCAGAAAGTTGCATTTTACATTTTGACGGAAGAAAAAACGCGCCATGCGCAGATGAGCGGGCCGCAGGCTCCGGTTGCCGGAACGGTAAATGGTCAGCCGAAAACGGTGGCATTAATTCGTGGCGTGCAGTTTAAAGGTGAGATCCGCAGACTGGAAGGTGAGGAAAGTGACCTCGCACGTCAGGCCTATAATCGCCGCTTCCCGATTGCCCGGACGCTGTCGGCACCGGTGTGGGAAATCCGCCTCGATGAGATAAAATTCACCGACAACACGCTGGGCTTTGGGAAAAAACTGGTCTGGCAACGGTAACCTATAGTTAAACATGAGTACATATACAGGGCCGGAGGCAATATGAGTCAGGTTTTAATTACAGGCGCAACGGGGCTGGTGGGTGGGCATCTACTGCGGATGTTGATTAATGAACCGAAAGTACAGGCTATTGCCGCGCCGACGCGACGCCCATTAGCAGATATGCCGGGAGTCTATAACCCACACGATCCACAATTGACCGACGCGCTGGCGCAGGTCACCGATCCGATAGACATTGTTTTTTGTTGCCTTGGCACCACGCGGCGGGAGGCGGGCAGTAAAGAGGCATTTATTCACGCTGATTACACGCTGGTGGTGGATACGGCATTAACCGGACGGCGGCTGGGCGCGCAGCATATGCTGGTGGTCAGTGCGATGGGGGCAAACGCGCATTCACCATTTTTTTATAACCGTGTCAAAGGGGAGATGGAAGAGGCGTTAATTGCTCAGAACTGGCCGAAACTGACCATCGCTCGCCCGTCGATGTTGCTGGGCGATCGTAACAAACAGCGGATGAACGAAACCCTTTTTGCGCCACTGTTCCGTTTGCTACCAGGGAACTGGAAATCCATTGATGCGCGAGACGTGGCGCGGGTAATGCTGGCAGAAGCGATGCGGCCAGAGCATGAAGGCGTGACCATTTTAAGCTCTTCAGAATTACGCAAAAGAGCTGAATAATTATTCCCAATAATTGATGGTGAGCGTAATATTCTCGCGCTCAATTATCATAACTTTTTCCTGGGGAATGCTATGGCTGGTCAGTCTTCATCTCAGGCGGCAACGCCCATTCAGTGGTGGAAACCCGCGCTTTTCTTTCTCGTTGTCATTGCCGGACTCTGGTATGTGAAGTGGCAACCCTACTACGGTAAGGCCTTTACCGCCGCCGAAACCCACAGCATCGGTAAATCAATCCTCGCACAGGCGGATGCCAATCCGTGGCAGGCAGCGTTGGATTACGCGATGATCTACTTTCTTGCAGTATGGAAAGCGGCGGTGCTGGGTGTGCTCCTCGGATCGTTGATTCAGGTATTGATCCCTCGTGACTGGTTGTTGCGCACGCTTGGACAATCGCGCTTTCGCGGGACGTTACTGGGAACGCTGTTTTCACTGCCTGGAATGATGTGTACCTGCTGTGCGGCACCGGTCGCGGCGGGGATGCGCCGCCAACAAGTGTCGATGGGAGGGGCGCTGGCATTCTGGATGGGGAATCCGTTGTTAAACCCAGCAACGCTGGTGTTTATGGGCTTTGTTCTCGGCTGGGGTTTTGCGGCGATTCGCCTGGTGGCGGGTCTGGTGATGGTGTTGCTGATTGCAACACTGGTACAAAAATGGGTGCGTGAGACACCGCAAACGCAGGCACCGGTCGAAATCGACATGCCAGAAGTGCAGGGCAGATTTTTTAGCCGCTGGGGCAGGGCGCTGTGGACGCTTTTCTGGAGTACGATCCCGGTTTATATCCTGGCAGTGCTGGCGTTGGGGGCTGCTCGCGTCTGGCTGTTCCCCCATGCCGATGGCGCTGTCGATAATAGCCTGATGTGGGTGATAGCGATGGCGGTAGCGGGATGCTTGTTTGTCATTCCCACGGCGGCAGAAATTCCGATTGTGCAGACGATGATGCTGGCAGGGATGGGAACCGCTCCGGCGCTGGCATTATTGATGACCCTTCCGGCGGTGAGTTTGCCGTCGTTAGTTATGCTGCGCAAAGCGTTTCCGGCGAAGGCATTATGGCTGACGGGAGCGATGGTGGCGGTATCGGGTGTTATTGTCGGCAGTCTGGCGCTGTTGTTCTGATTCGAGGGAAAACATGTCGGATGCGGCGCAAGCGCCTTATCCGACCTGTGGTTTGTGCCATTGTAGGCCTGATAAGACGCGGCAGAGTCACATCAGGCTTTACAAAGAGCTGTTATTTAATAAACGTAAATGCCGTGGTCACACGTTTCACACCACTCACCCGGCTGGCAATATCTGCCGCCGCTTTCGCCTCACGCTCAGTCACCAGCCCCATCAGGAACACTTCGCCGTTTTCGGTGGTTACTTTCACGTTAGACGATTTCACCAGGTCGCTTGCCAGCAACTGCGAGCGAACTTTAGTGGTGATCCACGTATCATTCGACGCTTCGCCCAGACCAATTGGTTGGCCCTGACGAATCTCGTTATACACTTCGTTGGCACCGTCTACGCCCATCGCAATCTGTTTTGCACGAGCCGAAAGTTCGGTGTTTGGTGACTGCCCAACCAGCAGCACTTTGCCCTGATAGGCCGTTACATTAATGCGCGCTTCTTTCTTAATTTGTTCATCTTTCGACAATGCGCTGTTAACGCGCACTTCCAGGGTGCCATCGTCCACCTGGGTGCCGACACTGCGCGGATCGGTCGCTGCTTTAGTTCCCACAGCGGCTGTACCCACTACGGCAGCAGCAACACAACCTTGCAACAGCAGTGCGGAAATAAGGACTGCGATTGGCGATAATGCCTTCATGTATTCTCCTTAATCATCCTGGTGAGGGAAAAGCGTGTTATCGATCAGATCGCACAGGCAATTTACCGTCAGCATGTGCATTTCTTGAATGCGAGCACTACGATGCGAAGGAATACGGATCTCCACGTCTTGCGGCCCTAACAACCCTGCAAGTTCACCGCCGTCATAGCCGGTTAATGCCACAATAGTCATATCACGCGTAACGGCGGCTTCAACAGCTTTAACGATATCGCGGCTGTTACCGCGAGTAGAAATGGCTAACAGCACATCTCCCGCATGTCCCAGCGCCCGTACCTGTTTTGCATATACTTCATCATGCAAGCGATCATTGGCAATCGCCGTTAAGACAACATTATCAGTATTTAGTGCAATGGCAGGTAAGCTGGGCCGCTCCGTTTCGAAACGGTTGATCATGCTGGCAGCAAAATGCTGTGCGTTGGCAGCGGAAGTCCCATTACCACAACAGAGGATTTTGTTGCCATTAAGCAGAGACTGAACCAGCGTCATGGCTGCACGGGAGATGGCATCCGGAAGCGCCTCTGCCGCCGCAATTTGAGTTTGAATGCTTTCAGTGAAGCAAGCTTTTATTCTTTCTAGCACGCTAATCCTTAAACCTTAATTATGAGTGGTCATTAAAGGCATCCTTAATCCACTCAACATCATTCCCGGTGAAGGCTACCACATCGAACCGGCAATCCACAGTATCAAAACTCCCATTATGGCGCGCGAGCCACAAGCGGGCAGTCTGTAATAATTTGTGTTGTTTGCTACGGGTCACACTGGCTGCTGCGCCGCCGTAGAGTGCAGAGCGGCGGTAACGCACCTCGACAAAAACGGTGGTCTGGCCTTCACGCATTATCAAATCGATCTCGCCGCCACGCTCGTTCACGTTGGCGGCGACAAACTGCAGTCCTTTGCCTTCCAGCCAGCGACGCGCTTGTTTTTCCCACGCATCGCCGGTCTGTTTAGTGGTTAACTGGCGGGGACTACCTGACCTTGTTGGTACTGTAGCCATGATAACTTCCTGTTAATCACGCAATCCGGGTTAGCCGTCAGACCTCCGGTATTACCGTTGATTTCAAACCCCTGAACCTGGCGCATTTGCGAGAAATGATTCGCCAGTGACCAGGCATCGACACCCATTGCATACATTCGCGCCAGCGAATAATCGTTGTTCACAGCACTGAGTGCCTGCTGCATTAATGACAGGTTACTCCCTGCCAGCATTGGGATTTCACTGTACTGTAAACCTTCCATCTCCAGGCGGAAATCAGGACCCGCGGAGCCTTGTGCGCTGCGGGAGCTGGCGTACAGCGTTGCGCCGCTCTGGCTGCCGTTACGCATGGTAATCATCGGCTTGATGAAGGCGATTTCGCCTGGCGTTGCCACAATGTATACCGCATCGACACGACCGCCATTATTGGTGAACTGGTCATCGGTTGGCGTGGTTTGCAGCGTTGGGTTGTTTGTGGTCATGCCGGAACCGGTTGTCGTTCTGGGGGTAATCGGACTCCCCGTTAAAGCGATACCTGAACCGCCGTTGACACCCGCGCGTAATTCGCTGGTAGAGCCGAATTTTTGTTGTAGAACGGTGCCGCCGCCCAGTTTCTGCCACTCTTGCGCAAACGCATTTGCTACGCGATCACCCAGCGAACTGCGCGGGATCAGCACCAGCGGCGCTTGTTTGCCCTGGTCACGAATATGACGTGCTGCATCGCGCGCTTCATCTTCCGGCGACAGCGCGAAATAACAGATGTTGGCACGGTTTTCGATATTTTCCGGCTGGTTAAGCGCCAGCACGTTCAGCGGGGTGTTGCTCTTCAGCAACTCTTCAACGTTATTTTTCAGCAGCGGGCCGACCACAATACTCGCGCCGTCCTGCTGTACCTGGTTGAGGATCTGGCTAAGCGGTTGTGAAGAAGTATCGTAGATTTTCAGTTCTGCTGACGGATTTGCTGGTGCGCTTACTGCTGCGGTGGTTGCAGTTGGGGTGTTTACAGGCACCGGCTGTGCCTCGGTTTCTTCACCCGTCAGATCGCTAACAGAGGCCTGTGCCGGGCTGGCAACGCCATCCACGGTTTGCGGTTGGGGCTGTTCTGTGACGTCCGCGGCAGGTGCGGCAGCTACCTGCGCTGCTACTGGTTGAGTACCGATATTTTTCGCCGCTTCAAATCCTTGCTGAATAGTGCGACCAAACACCGCGGCCTGACCATTCAACGGCAACAGCAGGGCGATTTTATTGGTTGGCGCTGGTTTAAACGCTTTTACGTTTACCAACTGCGTTGGCAGCATTTTCGCGCCCGGATTGTTCGGGTAACGTTTCTGCCAGTCGGCAATGCCGGCCTTCATCATGTCGGGATCGTTGCGGTTATCAAACCAGACGCGTTGCAGATCCAGCCAGCCTTGCAGGATATTTTCGTCGGCGTTGATCACCAGCGTATTCGCCTGCTCCTGAGTCATGGAGGAGAGCGCCTGCCAGGTAGCGTCAATATTTTGCTGTTTTTCTTTCGCCCCGAGCAGCGGTTCCTGAGCAATTAAAGCGCGCAATAAATCAATGGAAGGACGCCCCTGGCTGGCATCGATTTTTGCCTGCCAGTAACGTGCCTGCTGGTTTGGCTCTAAATCTACCGGAGTAATTTTAACCAGCAAGGTTTGCGCGCCAGTAAAATCTTTCTGTGCCAGTTTAATTTCTACTGCCAGCAGAGTTTTCTCGCGACGCTGGGTATCGTTCAGTTCCTGCGGCAGTTGGTTAAATAATTCTACCGCTTGCCCGGTTTTACCTTCTTTCACCAGTGCACGAATGGCGAGTAATTGCCAGTTGATCCTGGTATCATCAGAGCTTTGCTGCATCTGCTGCAGATAAAAGGCAGAATCAGCCTGCGCCGTGCCCTGCATATAGGCAGTGGACTGATCGGGGGTATGGGTGCCACAACCGGCGAAAATCAGGGCTGCCAGAACAACAGGCAGACAACGCGCGGCTTTCAAACGAGAAAATGTTGAGGGTACCATAATGTATCCAGTGATATTTTTTTTACGCAATGCTCAATATTAAATCGGCAATACGGACGACACAATGAAACAACACCAATCGGCGGATAATTCTCAAGGTCAGCTCTACATTGTACCGACGCCAATCGGCAATCTGGCAGATATCACCCAGCGTGCGCTGGAGGTATTGCAGGCCGTTGATCTGATTGCCGCCGAGGATACGCGTCATACCGGTTTACTGCTGCAACATTTTGGGATTAACGCCCGATTGTTCGCCTTGCACGACCATAACGAACAACAGAAAGCAGAAACACTGCTGGCGAAACTGCAAGAGGGGCAAAACATTGCGCTGGTGTCCGATGCCGGAACGCCGCTGATTAACGACCCTGGCTACCATCTGGTGCGCACCTGCCGTGAAGCGGATATTCGCGTGGTGCCGCTACCGGGGCCGTGTGCTGCCATTACAGCATTAAGCGCCGCGGGTTTGCCATCAGATCGTTTTTGTTATGAAGGTTTCCTGCCTGCTAAATCAAAAGGTCGCCGTGATGCGCTAAAAGCCATTGAAACGGAACCGCGCACGCTGATTTTTTATGAATCCACCCACCGTCTGTTAGACAGCCTGGAAGATATTGTCGCGGTGCTGGGCGAATCGCGCTACGTAGTGCTGGCTCGCGAACTGACCAAAACCTGGGAAAACATTCACGGCGCGCCCGTAGGCGAACTGCTGGCGTGGGTAAAAGAAGATGAAAATCGCCGCAAAGGTGAAATGGTGCTGATTGTCGAAGGGCATAAAGCACAGGAGGATGATTTGCCCGCCGATGCGCTGCGCACGCTGGCGCTGTTGCAGGCAGAACTGCCGCTGAAAAAAGCGGCGGCGCTGGCAGCAGAAATTCACGGCGTGAAGAAAAACGCGCTGTATAAGTATGCGCTGGAGCAGCAAGGGGAGTGATATATCTCCGTGGCCCCGTTTGAAGAACCCAGGGGCCACTTGCTTTTGCCTGGCTTAGGGGGATGTTAACGATGAAGCATCCCATCAATCAAACATGTGAAATGGTTATGTAGCCATAAAAACGAAGCGGGGATAGTGGTGGAGACTGTGGCTGTGAGAAAACGTTCTGTCGCATCCTGCTTTCCTTCGCCAGTCACCAGTAGCAAAACTTCGCGGGCATTGAGAATATCCTTCAAGCCTAAGGTGATCCCCCGGGTCACGGGGTGACCAGCGGTTTTTAACATCTCATGTTGCTGGGTTTTCACATCAAGTTGGCTGATATGGCAGGCCGGTTGCAGGCTTTCTCCCGGTTCGTTCAGTCCCAGATGACCGTTTTTCCCCAATCCGAGAACGCACAAATCGAGACCACCTTTGCGTGCAATTAAATCCGTTACCCGCTTGCACTCTGTCTCGTTTATCCCTTCGGAACGAAAGCTGATGAGCTGGTCTTCACGTAACCCCAGCGGCTGCACGATATGTTGCTGAAGGAAGGTTTCGCAGGTGCCGGGCGCGGTTAATGGCAGATCTACCCATTCGTCGAGCTTCACGAAGGTCAGTTGGCTGGCATCAACGTGCTGCTGGTGGATTTTTTCCACCAGATAACTGTAGGTAAGCACGGGGGTTGCGCCGGTCGCGAGGCAGATGACTGCATTGGGGGTGTTGCGGATTAACGTCAGCAAATGTTCGCTGGCGTGTTCACTGAGCGCAGTGTAGTCATCGAAGTGCTGTAAGGTTTGCATGAGGAGAAATTCCTTGTGTAGAGAGGCACCGTCAGGCGCAGTGCCTCATTCCATTTACAAAATACCGAATGCGGAACAAACGATGGAAAGCACGAACGTGACGGCGATTAACAGCACCGGATGCGCTTTTTTCACCCGTAATAAGTAATACATCAACAGGGTGTAAGCCATCGGCAAAATATTCGGGAAGACTTTATCGAAGAAATCCTGTTGCAGCGCGACGCTGTGAGTACTGTCGATAGCAAACGACGTCACGACGTTAATATGTACATACGAAGCGATCAGCCCGCCGATTACCGTGATCCCGAGGATAGTTGCCGAACGGGCGATCATCTGCGAGTTCTCTCGCACTTTATCAATCGCCTTCACACCGACCGAATAACCAACGTGAGTCCAGCCAACGCGCAGGAAAAAGATAAGCAGGTAAACGGCGAAAAACAGAATCGGCCCCAACAGGTTTCCCTGGCTGGCAAACGATGAGCAAATCCCCGCCATAATCGGCAATAAGGTAAACCAGAAAATCGCATCGCCAATCCCGGCGATTGGGCCAAACAGCGCCACTTTGAGGCCTTTAATGGTGTCGCGATTTTCCCCTTTCTCTTCCATCGAAATGAGTAATCCCATCAGGAATCCGACCAGATTCGGGTGGGTGTTAATAAATTCGAGGTTATCTTTCATCGCCGCGCTTAAGCCCGGTTTGTCGTCCTTATAAATCTTTTTCAGGATCGGCAACATCGCCCAGGTAAATCCCCCCGCCTGCATCCTTTCGTAGTTAAAGCTCGCTTGCAGCAGCGATGAACGAAAGCCCAGACGGGTGATATCTTTTTTACTGATTTCAGATCCCATTGCTGTAGTCCTCTTCTTCATTTTTACTGGCAACGGGCTGCGGTTGCGCTTGCTGCCGGGATTTCGCATTGAAAAATTCATACACCGCAAAACCTGCCCCCAGTACGGCGACCGGTAACAGGTTGCTGACCTGGATGTAGCAAACAAACAGGAAACCGGCGATCAGGTAAGGGATGTATTGCGCTTTGAACATCACGCGCAGCAGCAGACCAAAACCAACGGCAGGTAAAATACCGCCGGCCACTTCAAAACCATGAGTCAACCAGGCTGGCATCGCCTTTACCAGCGCCTGCATCGCGCCTTGCGCCAGGTAGGTACAAAGAAACGCAATCACTGCATATGAAGAGGCAACAATCAGCATCGTTATCCAGTTAAGTCGGGAAAACGCGGCCGTATCCGCCTCTTTCGCGCATTTATCCGCTTTGGTCATAAATAATGAGAAAGCGGAATAGAAAAACAGAATGACGTACTGCATTAACAAACTAAACGGCAGGCCAAGACCAATTGCCGTTTTGGCATCCACCCCCGTAGACCACGCAATGACGGTAGTCATCAGACCCGCCATGATAGGGTTGGGCGGTTGAACACCACCGGCAGGGGTTAATCCGGCGAACGCCAGTTCTGTCAGACCACCGGTAATTAAGCCGGTCTGAATATCACCGAGTATTGCTCCAGTAAGGGTACAAACGATTATCGGACGGAATAAAAACAAGGCTTCCAGCCAAAAATCAATCCCCAGAACGAAAACTAATGCCGCCAGGGATAGCCCCTGAATTAGGGTTATTTCATGCATTTTTATTACCTCAAACCAATATTAAGGCGATTTTAGATTTAGTCAGGTATTTGTTCTTTTTGATCACCGGGGACGTCCTGAATAAAAACATTCACGCCACGTTGCTTAATAAAACGTAAATCAGCGAGATCCTGAAAATCGACATAAACTTTACTGCTGATTTGCTTTTTCCCTTCCGAGAAATGCATATTGCCGACGTTAACGTCTTTCAGTTCTATTCCCCCTTCCACCAATTTACGTACTGTTTGCGGTGTACGGCAAATCAGGAATATCTTCTGATGTGGTGCAGCTTTGCCGATGACGTTAATGGTTTTTTCGACAGTAAAGAAACGAATGCCAAAACCGTAAGTTTCCGCGGTAATGCCCATTAATTTCTGTTGAATATCATCATTAGCGACAACATCATCCACGACCACCAGCAAATTTGCGCCGATGGTGGATGTCCAGGTAACGCCAACCTGGCCATGAACCAGACGATTATCAATACGGGTTAAGAGAATATTTGGACTGCTCATTTTTAATCCTCACCATAAAAGTTGAATAATATAATTTATTTAAATATATTACTATTGCGATATTATATTGGTGTATTTATTAAATTTTAATAATCTCCTTTGCCATTAAGGCACTACCCGATATTAACCGGGCAGCACACTCAAATAAATCGTAAAAAAATCAATAATTACGCGGAAATTCTATTTTCTGAACCACAGACATTAATTTTGTTTCTGACAACTTCTTTCATTGCATCCATGCCGACGCGCATATAATAACGAGGATCATTACCTTGCGGATTTTCCGCAAACCAGGCTTTTACTGCGCCAGCGAAGGCTATTTTTAATTCCGTGGCAACGTTCACTTTTGTGACGCCAAGTTCAATAGTGCGACGGACAAATTCATCCGGGACATCGCTGGCACCATGCAGCACCAGTGGAATATCCACCACTTCACGAATTTCCGCCAGTCGCTGGAAATCAATCTTCGGCGTTTTGCTGTATAACCCGTGCGCCGTACCAATCGCCACCGCCAGGCTGTCGACGCCCGTTAGTTCGACAAAGCGTTTAGCTTCTTGTGGGTCGGTAAGGAACGCGCTTTCGGCGTCAACGCTCATATCATCTTCCACACCGCCCAGGCGACCCAGTTCCGCTTCCACGCTGCAATCCTGCGAGTGGCAGAAGTCGACAACCGATTTCACCAGCTTCACGTTCTCGACAAACGGGAAGTGACTGCCGTCGATCATCGCACTGCGCACGCCGGCGTGGACTTTACGGCGAATATCATCCAGCGATTCGTGGTGGTCGAGATGCAGCGCCAGCGGCATGTTGTAGGTCGTGGAATAGGCGCTACACAGGGCGTAGATCTCTTCCAGGGCGATATGTTTAAAGGTGCCCGGCGTCCCGGCGAGGATCACCGGCGATCGCATTTCACTACATACTTCGAGGATCGCCTGGATCGTCTCGGCGTTATGAATGTTAAAGGCAGGCACTGCGTAACCATTGGCCAGGGCATCCTGTAACAGATATTTGGTGGAGATAATGCTCATAATGCGATCCTCTTATGCCTGCCACGGATGAATAATGACACCTTGCACCACACGGTTAACGGTGCCGCTGGCTGATGGGGTATCCGGCGTATTGCCCATATGCAGCGACTGCATCAGTGCAAACGTCTGAGCGTATATCAGGAAGCAAAATGCCTGCTCAACGTCGATAAAGTGACGGGACGGCGGCAGGATGATATGCGGACCCGCAGTGATAATGTCGTTGCTTTCAGCGGCGATGGCGATCACGCGCATTGCCTGGTTATCGCGGCGTAATTCTGCCAGCAGATCAAGATCATACTGACGGGTATAAGGGTGGCTGGAGACAAACACCACCACCAGCGTTTCGTCATTGACCAGCGATTTCGGGCCATGACGGAATCCGGTTGGGGAATCATAAAAGGCCGCCAGCTTACCCGCAGTCAGTTCCAGTACCTTCAACGCCGACTCGCGTGCCGCGCCCTGTAAGCCACCGCTGCCGAGATAAACGATCCGTTTCCACGGCGCGTAACCAAACACACCTTCGCTGAAATCGCCCAGCGAGGTCAGGATTACCTGGCAACGATCCGCCACGTCACGGAAGGTCTGGCTGTTGATCGTCTCTGGCGCGAAAACCGCGAGGCAACTGGCCATCATGGTGGTAATGCTGCTGGTCATCGCAAAGCCGCGATCGTGCGTTTCTGCTGGCATCAGCAGGGCAAACGCGTTGTCGCTGTTAATCGCGTTTTGATAGAGATCGCCCGCTTCGTTACAAGTGATCGGCAAGTGGTAGCACTCCGGCACAAACTGATTCGCCAGTTCCACGGCAGCGACGCTTTCCGGGCTGTTGCCGGAACGACCGAAGGAGATCAGCAGCAGAGGATGAGCTGGATTCAGGTAATCCATTGGATTAGTGACCAGATCGGTGGTCGGTACGGCGCTGAAGTTTTTTCCAGTCTGGCTGGCGAGCCATGGCGCGATGATGTCACCGATAAATGCCGAGGTTCCGGCTCCGGTCAGGATGATCCGCAGATCCTCTTTGCGCAGTAACGGTTCAAGGAAGTTATCGAGCGCAGAACGTAACGTGTCGATGTTGGTGAGCGAACGGATCCATGCGCGAGGCTGATGGCGGATCTCTTCTTCAGTCCATGTGCCGGTGGTTGCAGCAGCAGGGGTATAATTTTCTGGCATAACGCAATCCTTAGTCTGATGAACTTGACTTCAGGCGGGTAGCTTTCGCTTGCCTTTCGTTTCATTTCACTTGGTTATTTCTTTCGTTGATTAAAATTTATAGAAAAGAAACTGAAAGTTCAATGGTGAAAAAAGAAATAAAACGAAATTTGTGATCGTTGAAAGAAAAGATAAGGGAAGTGAAAGGGATTGCATGATGGTGTAAATATCAGCACTGATTGCCGGATGCGGCGTAAACGCCTTATCCGCCTGGCTGTCACCAGCCGTAGGTCGGATAAGACATCCGACATTTACGCCGCAACGACGCTCCGTAGGTCGGATAAGACGCGTCAGCGTCGCATCCGACACCGGTGCAAAGGTCAAAACAAAAGAAAGACCTTGCGGGGGGAAGTGAAAGCCAGAAAAGAAACGAAAGTGTAAAACGTCACCCACTGTCTTTTACTAACAGCGGCGGGGCGCTTACCTTATATCCCTTCCTCGACCGGACATTCTTCATGGCAGCGATCCAGCTCGTCCACCAGACTGGTCAGCCCACGGTGTCCGCACTCCAACGCCTGCACGCGAAACTCTTCGCTACTTAACCCTTCACGTTCCAGCACCATCTCCAGTAACAGTTGCAAATTGGTGCCGGTGATCACTTCACAGCCCGGTTTTTGCATCGCCAGCGTTGAAGCCACGCGAAACGGCGTGCCGCCGAGCAAATCCGTTAGAAAAACAATGCCGTCTTCACAATCCAGTTGGGCGATGGCTTCTTCAAGCTGCGATGTAAGCAGCGCGGTGCTTGAGGTTTCCGGAAAATCGATGGCGATAAACTGCGATTGCTCACCGAGAATTTGTTTCATCGCTTTTTCCATGCCGCTGGCAAATCCGCCATGCCCTGTCAAAATAATACTTAACATCTATTACCTCATTGTATTTAAAGGAAATGGCAAAATTTACCGACGATGCCGAGAACCACCGTGATTGCAATCAGGCGCAACGGACTCCAGCCGCGACGTACCAGCCAGAACATGGTCAGGGTATAGACCAGCGGTAAGAAGGCAGGCATCAGTTTGTCGATAACGTCAGCCTGCAACTTAACCACTGCGTCGCCCGCCGTGATTTCCAGAGTGGTGCTTAAACGGACATAGGTTGCAACCAGCGCGCCGATTACCGTCATCCCGACGATAGACGCCGCATGGCCGACTTTTTTGGTATTCGCTTTAATCAGCGGGATCGCCGCGACGCCCATGCGATAAGCGTAATGCGCAAGGCCAAAACGCAGACCGAGATGCACCACGTTGAACAGAACAATAAATACGACAGCGCCGAGAATAGATCCTTGCAACGCGAGACTGGCACCAATCCCGCCACAAATTGGTAGCAACGTCAGCCAGAACATCGCATCGCCAATCCCGCCCAGCGGCGCACCTACAGCAATCTTGGTGCTCTGAATACTGTTAACGTCCTGCTTGGAACGCTCCATCGCGAGGATAATGCCAATAACAAACGTCACCAGAAACGGGTGAGTATTGAAGAAACCCATATGCCCTTTCATGGCGCGCGCCAGGTCGCGTTTATTGGTGTGGATCTTTTTCAGTGCAGGTAACAGACCGTACAGCCAACCGGAAGCCTGCATACGTTCGTAGTTGAAAGAAGCCTGTAACAGCATGGAACGCCATGCGACGCGATTGATATCTTTTTTCGTTAGCTCTGCGCCAATGCTCTGATCTTCATATACGTTTTCATTGACGCCGTTCAGCAGTGTTTCTTCATTTTCGCTGACGTTCGGCAGGGTCGTTTGATTAGATGCCATCTTCAAATTCCTCTTTCTGTGCCGCAGGTTGAGTCGGTTCAGGAGATTTACGCAGCAGGTCGATCAGCGCCATCGCCAGCGCGGCGGCGGCAATAGCCAACACCGGTAACTTGAGCCAGGCGGCGGCAACGAACCCCAGGATGAAGTAAGGGATATAGACGTTTTTCATCATGATTTTCAGTAGTACGGCAAAACCGATTGCTGGCATGATGCCGCCCGCGACGCCGAGGCCGTCGATTAACCGTTGCGGCAGGACATCAATGATGGTTTTGGCATGTTCCGCACCGAAGTAAATTGGCAGGAAAGCGCAGAGAAAATAGAAGGTGCCGAGCGCCAGTAGCGCCAGATAGTTTACGCGCTCAATACCGCGCGTATCGGCATTCTCCGCCATTCGGTCGCAGCGGGACATCACACCAGACATCACCGAGAACAGGAAGGTAATCCCCATTTGTACCGCGACCGCGAAAGGTACGGCGACGCCGACCGCGACATCCGGTTTCACGCCGGTAGTGATGGCAAATGCCGTGCCGACGATAGTGCCGATAATCACGTTAGGTGGCTGTGCGCCCGCCAGTGGAGCCAGCCCCATCCACACCAGTTCCAGTGTACCGCCAGTTAAAATACCGGTATGCAGATCGCCAAGTACCAGCCCGACCAACGGCCCGAGAACCACCGGGCGGTGTATATGGGTTAAGCCGTTAAACATATCCAGGCCAGCGATAAAGGCGATAATGCCCAACGCGAATGCCTGCAACAGACTGATTTCCATGATGAATCCCTCAAAGTAATTTAAAGAGGTCCACAGCAGGTTCTGTCGGGACGCCCTGAACGAAGCATTCCACCCCTGCGGATTTCAGGTCGTTAAATGCCGCGATATCGCCCGCATCCACAGAAACCGTTTTGGCGATTTGCTGCTTGCCATTGGCGTAGTGCATATTGCCAACGTTAATGCGGTTAACCGGAACGCCACCTTTAACCAGCGTCAGGAAATCGGCTGGTGTTTTACAAACCAGCAAGATTTTCTGCCGATCAGCAGCGCGGTGGATGTTGTCGATCACTTTTTGTAGTGTCCAGAAACGCACGGCGATCCCTTCTGCCAGCACCATTTCCATCAGGTTTTGTTGTACCGGATCTTCGGCAACCTCATCATTGGCTACCAGAACCAGATTTGCCCCCGCAAATCCAACCCACTGAACGCCGACCTGACCGTGAATCAAGCGTTCATCAATCCGGCTTAAAACAATATTTGGCATAGCGTGTTCCTCGTTTTTGTTATGGCTTACTGGCCTTCACAGGCAGCGTGGTACTGCGCCAGGATGTCCTGAATATGGTTAATAATGAGTGCCCGTGGCGTTGGCTGTAGCTCGCCGGAGCGAACTTTTACGTATTGCAGCGGCAGGTACTGGCTGATGAGTGGCTGCGGAATTGGCGCATCTGCCAGATTGCGGACCAGGTGGGCGAAAGCATCATCAATCTGCCGGTCTGGCCAGTAATAACGCACGCGATCCGAGTAACTGTAGCCGCGTGCCAGACGACGCGCGTTCCCGTCCCCGTGGTAATGGCTTTGCCAGTATTCCGGACGGTCGAGCATCACGTTTTCCAGTACCTGACGCAGACCAGAACAGGCTTTTGCTGGCACCAGTTCTTCTTCGATAGCCGCCAGAGAAAACAGAGCTTCACGTAGGGCGAAGGTCAGCGCCGGGCCAACTTTCAGAATGGCAAAGTGGTCAATGACCAACTGGCGCAGCGATTGCGGTGTTTGATAATCGGTAGAATGAGCTTCGAAAATCAGTGTTTCGTAGTTTTCGACCATCTGACTTAAGGCGATCGCTTTTGCAGGCTGATAATCAATAACGTTGGTGTGATCGAATTCGACGCCGGGTTGTACCACCAGCGCAATAATACGTGGCCAGATGGCATTCAGACCTTGCTTTTCAAAAGCATGACGATGGGCTTCCAGCGTGGTGCGGGCGGCATCCGGTGTAGTCACTGCCAGTTCGCTTAAGGTTTCATGCGCGCCGCCAGGAACCGGAACTTCAGTTCCAATGACATACACCAGATCGGCCTCGCCAAAGTGTTCACGGCAGGTTTCTTCCGCCACTTTCGCCAGGCGAGCGGCGCGTTCAGCAACGATGTCATCGGTTAAGGGGATCGGATCGCCCTGACAGGACATGCTGCAATCAAGGTGAATTTTTTTGAATCCCGCCGTGACGTAGCTTTTTATCAAATCATCGGCATTAGCCATCGCCTGGGTTGCGGGCAGGTTTTGCCAGCGGTTAGGTCCCAGATGATCGCCACCGAGAATTAGCATGTCTTGTGGGAAATTCAGCGAGTCGGCAAGCTGGCAAACAAAGCCGCGAAAATCGGCAGGCGTCATTCCGGTATAACCGCCGAACTGATCCACCTGATTGGACGTTGCTTCAATCAGTAGTGGCGTTTGGTTTGAGAAGGCGTAGCGGATGGCAGCTTCCAGCACCAGCGGATGTGCGGAACAAACGGCATAAATCCCATTTGTTTTGCCCCCTTTGTGCTGCCTCACCATTTCTGTCAGATGTTTCACTTTCCTCTCCAGTTTAGATTACTGCAACCTTGATCTTTCGTTTTGTTTCAATTGATACTGCGTCATGGTGAGATAAAAATAAAACGAAAGATAATAGTTTTCTGATCTGATTCACAAAAGAAACATAATGAAAGCTTCTGAAACGAGGGGCGCTTGCGTCAATGGGCAATGTGGGCTTGCATTTGGTTAATAGAAAGGCGTTAATAAGCAAAACGAAATGAAACGAAAGTTTTACGAAAGGACTTACTATGAGTAATACCGACGCTTCAGGCGAGAAGCGAGTAACAGGCACCAGTGAGAGACGAGAACAGATCATTCAGCGCCTGCGGCAGCAAGGAAGTGTGCAAGTTAATGATCTATCGGCATTGTACGGCGTTTCTACGGTGACGATCCGTAACGATCTGGCATTTCTGGAAAAGCAGGGGATCGCCGTGCGTGCTTATGGTGGCGCGTTGATCTGCGATAGCACGACACCGTCAGTCGAACCTTCGGTGGAAGATAAAAGTGCGCTCAACACTGCGATGAAACGTAGCGTTGCGAAAGCTGCTGTTGAGCTGATTAAGCCTGGCCATCGCGTGATCCTCGACTCCGGAACCACAACCTTTGAGATTGCCCGTCTGATGCGCAAGCATACTGACGTGATTGCGATGACCAACGGTATGAACGTGGCTAATGCTTTGCTGGAAGCTGAGGGCGTTGAGCTACTGATGACCGGCGGGCATTTGCGCCGTCAGTCACAATCTTTTTATGGCGATCAGGCTGAACAATCGCTGCAAAATTACCACTTCGACATGCTGTTTCTCGGTGTAGATGCTATCGATCTGGAGCGCGGCGTCAGTACGCACAATGAAGATGAAGCCCGTTTGAACCGCCGGATGTGCGAAGTTGCGGAACGGATCATCGTGGTCACTGATTCCAGTAAGTTCAATCGCTCCAGTTTACATAAGATCATTGATACCCAGCGGATCGATATGATCATTGTCGATGAAGGCATTCCTGCGGATAGTCTGGAAGGGCTACGAAAGGCCGGGGTTGAGGTGATTCTGGTCGGGGAGAATGCGTCTTCGCTATGACTTACTATGCCCGATAAACGTGTGCCATCGGGCATAATACAAATTGAGTTATCAAGTCACCGGTGCCGGGTTAAACACCGCCAGTTGGTTATGCAGTCCCCATTGGTCTGAGAAGGTTTTCTTCTTCCCGCTGGCAACGTCGAGAATAAAGTGGAACAGTTTCCAGCCCACCTCTTCAATCGTCTCTTCGCCAGTGGCGATGGTGCCCGCATTAATATCCATCAAATCAAACCAACGGTTCGCCAGTTCAGTGCGGGTTGCCATTTTAATGACCGGCACTGCCATCAGGCCGTAAGGTGTGCCGCGACCGGTCGTAAATACTTGAACGGTAATTCCTGAAGCCACCTGTTGGGTGCCACAGACAAAGTCGCTGGCTGGCGTCGCGGCGTAAATTAATCCACGTTTGGTCGGACGCTGCCCTGGCGACAGCACTTCTACAATCGCGCTTTTACCTGATTTGGCAATGGAGCCGAGAGCCTTCTCCACGACGTTTGCCAGACCGCCTTTTTTGTTTCCCGGCGAAGGGTTGGCGCTGCGGTCGGTTTTCCCCATATTGAGATAGTTGTCGTACCATTCCATCTCTTCCAGCAGACGCTTACCGACCTCTTCGTTAACGGCGCGCGGCGTCAGCAGATGAATGGCGTCGCGTACTTCCGTCACTTCCGAGAACATCACCGTTGCACCGCAGCGCACCAGCAGATCAGACGCATAGCCAACCGCCGGATTGGCTGTCACGCCAGAAAACGCATCGCTGCCGCCGCACTGCATACCAACAACCAGTTCTGAAGCCGGGCAGGTTTCTCGCTGACGTTGATTCAGCTTGTGCAGATGGCGTTCGGCAACCAGCAAAATATCCTCAACCATTGACTGAAAACCGACATGCTTTTCATCCTGCAAGCTGACAATACTGGCGCTTTCCAGTGGAATAGCCTGCACATCGTCCGTACCGACCAGCAGGCGCTCTGGTTGCAATTTCTCGCATCCGAGGCCAATCACCATCACCTCACCGCCAAAGTTTGGGTTCAGCGAAATGTTGTGAATGGTTCGAATAGGCACCACCGCCGCTGGGGCATTAATCGCCACGCCACAGCCGTACAGGTGATTCAGCCCCACCACACCATCGACGTTCGGGTATTTCGGCAGCAGGTCGCGCTCAATAATTTTCACCACGTAATCGACGACGCCTGCCACACAATGCACGCTGGTCGTGATGCCGAGCAGGTTCTTGGTGCCCACACTGCCATCGGCATTGCGATAGCCTTCAAAGGTATAACCTTCCAGCGGCGGTAAAGGTTCCGGCACTTTGGTTGCCAGAGGCAAAGTATGTAAGGGGGGCGCTTCAGGCAGAACCACCATCGATTCATCGATCCAGCTTCCACGTGGGATGGCGCGCATGGCGTAACCAATCACTTCGCCATAACGAATAATTTCGCCATCAGCAGGAATGTCGATCAATGCGACTTTATGCCCCTGGGGAATATGCTCAATTAATTCCAGGCCGTCCGGAAAACGCGTTCCTGCTTTCAGGCCATTATCATTAACAATAATTGCCACATTATCTGTGTCATGAACTTTTATATAAAACGCAGTCGGCGTTTCTTGTCTTATTTCGATATTGGCCATTGTTCAATATTCTCCAGCCAGGGGGATATTAAAATGAGCATTAGATCTCATTTAAAAATAAATAACTTCATTAGGTGAAATAAGAATGTCAGGAGTTTAACGGTAGAAATGTGATCAATGTCAATCATTTCAGGGATTGCGACGCTATCCGGCAAGGCAAAGCGTAAATCTGTGCTTTAGCGCGCAATGTTATGTGCATATGCTCAAAATAATATTTAAATTACATTATTTAAGTTCGCATTTGCACAATGATTATTATTACCCCGCTGCTTATACTAATTCACGAGGCCATTGTCATAACTATATGAATGGAACTCATAAATAATACCTTCCCAATAATAAAAATCAACATAAGTACCCGAGGTAAATAAAATGATTCTGGACACCATTGAAGAAAAAAAGAAAAGCGTGTATACCCGCTATTTAATATTATTTATTATTTTTATTGTGACAGCCGTTAACTATGCCGACCGTGCAACGCTGTCGATTGCCGGAACTGAAGTAGCAAAAGAACTGCAATTAAGCACGGTTTCGATGGGGTACATTTTCTCCGCTTTTGGCTGGGCCTATCTGCTAATGCAAATCCCTGGCGGCTGGCTGCTGGATAAGTTTGGATCGAAGAAAGTTTACACTTACAGCCTCTTTTTCTGGTCGCTGTTTACCTTCCTGCAAGGCTTTGTCGATATGTTCCCTATTGCCTGGGCAGGGATCTCCATGTTCTTCATGCGCTTTATGTTGGGCTTCTCGGAAGCGCCGTCATTCCCGGCGAACGCCCGTATTGTTGCCGCCTGGTTCCCGACTAAAGAACGCGGAACAGCTTCCGCCATCTTTAACTCGGCGCAATATTTCTCGCTGGCGCTCTTTTCGCCGCTGCTTGGCTGGCTGACTTTCGCCTGGGGCTGGGAGCACGTCTTTACCGTTATGGGGGGGATTGGTTTTGTACTAACGGCGCTGTGGATTAAGTTGATTCATAACCCGACAGACCATCCGCGCATGTCTGCGGAAGAGTTGAAGTTTATCTCCGAAAATGGTGCGGTGGTCGATATGGATCACAAAAAGCCAGGCGGTGCGACAGCAAGCGGTCCTAAGCTGCATTACATCAAGCAATTGCTCTCTAACCGCATGATGCTGGGGGTATTTTTCGGGCAATATTTTATCAACACCATCACCTGGTTCTTCCTCACCTGGTTCCCGATTTATCTGGTACAGGAAAAGGGGATGTCGATTCTGAAAGTCGGCCTGGTTGCGTCGATTCCGGCATTGTGTGGATTTGCTGGCGGCGTGCTTGGGGGTGTCTTCTCGGATTATCTGATCAAACGCGGTTTGTCACTGACTCTGGCACGTAAGCTACCAATTGTGCTGGGAATGTTGCTGGCTTCCACCATCATCTTATGTAACTACACCAACAACACCACGCTGGTGGTCATGCTGATGGCGTTAGCCTTCTTTGGCAAAGGATTTGGCGCACTGGGCTGGCCGGTGGTTTCCGATACCGCACCGAAAGAGATTGTTGGCCTCTGCGGCGGCGTCTTTAACGTCTTTGGCAATGTCGCCTCCATTGTCACTCCACTGGTGATTGGTTACCTGGTTAGTGAACTGCATTCCTTCAATGCGGCGCTGGTATTTGTGGGATGTTCGGCGCTGATGGCAATGGTCTGCTACCTCTTCGTGGTTGGTGACATTAAACGTATGGAATTGCAGAAATAAGCAAAGGTATAAGCGATGAATAACGATATTTTCCCCAATAAGTTCAAAGCCGCGTTGGCTGCGAAACAGGTACAGATTGGCTGCTGGTCAGCACTTTCCAACCCGATCAGCACTGAAGTTCTTGGTTTGGCTGGCTTTGACTGGCTGGTGCTGGATGGCGAACATGCGCCAAACGATATTTCCACGTTCATCCCGCAGTTGATGGCGTTGAAAGGTAGCGCCAGTGCGCCAGTAGTGAGGGTGCCGACCAACGAACCGGTGATTATTAAGCGCCTGTTAGATATCGGTTTTTACAACTTCCTGATCCCCTTTGTCGAAACGGAAGAAGACGCGGTACAGGCGGTAGCATCAACGCGTTATCCACCAGAAGGTATTCGCGGCGTCTCCGTTTCTCATCGCGCCAATATGTTTGGCACCGTACCGGACTATTTCGCCCGGTCGAATAAGAACATCGCCATTCTGGCGCAAATCGAAAGCCAGCAGGGCGTCGATAACGTTGACGCCATCGCTGCGACCGAAGGCGTTGATGGCATTTTCGTTGGCCCCAGCGATTTGGCGGCGGCATTAGGTCATCTCGGCAATGCGTCACATCCGGAGGTACAAAAAGCGATTCAACATATTTTCAACCGCGCCAGCGCTTACGGTAAACCCAGTGGCATCCTCGCGCCAGTTGAAGCCGATGCACGCCGTTATCTGGAATGGGGTGCCACATTTGTCGCTGTCGGCAGCGACCTCGGTATTTTCCGCTCCGCCACGCAGAAACTGGCAGATGCCTTTAAAAAATAACGACCACCGCAACAAGAGAGATAATTGATATGACTATGAAAGTTGGTTTTATTGGCCTGGGTATTATGGGTAAACCAATGAGTAAAAACCTTCTGAAAGCAGGTTACTCGCTGGTGGTTTCTGACCGTAATCCAGAAGCTATCGCTGACGTGATTACCGCAGGCGCAGAAACCGCGTCTACGGCTAAAGCCATCGCTGAACAGTGCGATGTCATCATTACCATGCTGCCAAACTCTCCGCACGTGAAAGAGGTGGCGCTGGGGGAAAATGGCATCATTGAAGGTGCAAAACCAGGGACGGTATTAATCGATATGAGTTCAATCGCTCCGCTGGCAAGCCGTGAAATCAGCGAAGCACTGAAAGCGAAAGGTATTGATATGCTGGACGTCCCGGTGAGCGGCGGTGAACCGAAAGCCATCGATGGCACCCTGTCAGTGATGGTGGGTGGCGACAAAGCTATTTTCGACAAATACTATGACTTGATGAAAGCGATGGCGGGATCCGTTGTATGTACCGGAGAAATCGGTGCAGGCAACGTCACCAAACTGGCAAACCAGGTCATTGTAGCGCTGAATATTGCGGCGATGTCAGAAGCGTTAACGCTGGCAACCAAAGCGGGCGTTAATCCTGATCTGGTTTATCAGGCGATTCGTGGTGGGCTGGCGGGAAGTACTGTACTCGATGCAAAAGCGCCGCTGGTGATGGACAGGAATTTCAAGCCGGGCTTCCGTATCGATCTGCATATTAAGGATCTGGCAAATGCGCTGGATACTTCCCATGACGTTGGTGCGCAATTGCCGCTGACCGCAATGGTCATGGAGATGATGCAGGCACTGCGTGCCGATGGGCTGGGAACAGCAGACCACAGCGCTCTGGCGTGCTACTACGAAAAACTGGCGAAAGTCGAAGTCACTCGCGAGTGACTTCGTGCCCGGATGGCGTGGTGCAATCCGGGCTGGGAGCCAGGCCGAATAAGAGAAACGCCCTCCGGCGTCATGTGGTAACAGGCAAAGATATGAAAATCGTAATCGCCCCAGACTCTTACAAAGAAAGTTTATCTGCCAGCGAGGTTGCGCAGGCGATAGAAAAGGGATTTCGGGAAATTTTTCCTGATGCACACTATGTTTCTGTTCCCGTTGCTGATGGCGGTGAAGGAACGGTGGAAGCGATGATTGCTGCCACTCAGGGGACCGAACGTCAAGCCTGGGTTACGGGGGCGCTGGGTGAGAAGGTGAATGCCTGTTGGGGGATCTCTGGCGACGGTAAAACCGCGTTTATTGAAATGGCGGCGGCCAGTGGGCTGGCGTTGGTTCCAGCGGAAAAGCGTGATCCGTTGGTGACCACTTCTCGTGGTACGGGTGAATTAATCTTGCAGGCGCTGGAGAGCGGCGCAACCACTATTATTATCGGCATTGGCGGCAGTGCTACCAATGATGGCGGCGCGGGAATGGTGCAGGCGCTGGGAGCGAAGTTAAGCGATGCCAGTGGTAATGAAATCGGCTTTGGTGGCGGCAGCCTCAATACCCTGAATACCATTGATATCTCTGGCCTTGATCCACGCTTAAAGGATTGTACGATTCGCGTCGCCTGCGATGTCACCAATCCGCTGGTGGGTGACAGCGGCGCTTCACGTATCTTTGGCCCGCAGAAAGGGGCTAATGAAGCCACGATTGTTGAGCTGGACAAGAATCTCTCTCACTATGCTGATGTCATCAAAAAATCGCTGTATGTTGATGTGAAAGACGTCCCCGGATCTGGTGCTGCGGGCGGTATGGGGGCGGCGCTAATGGCGTTTCTTGGTGCAGAGCTAAAGAGCGGCATTGAGATTGTGACTACGGCGTTGAATCTGGAAGAACATATTCACGATTGTACGTTGGTGATCACCGGAGAAGGGCGCATTGATAGCCAGAGTATCCACGGCAAAGTACCGATTGGCGTAGCGAATGTCGCGAAGAAATATCATAAACCGGTAATTGGTATTGCAGGGAGTCTGACGAAGGATGTCGGCGTTGTGCATCAGCACGGCATCGATGCCGTATTCAGCGTGTTGAACAGCATTGTTACCCTGGATGAAGCTTTCAGCGGGGCTTATGACAATATTTACCGCGCTTCACGCAATATCGCCGCCACACTGGCGATTGGAATGCGCAGTGCGGGGTGACAAGGGCGTGCAAACCCTCTATACTTCGCGCCGAAGCTGACCAGACAGTCGCCGCTTCGTCGTCGTCCTCTTCGGGGGAGACGGGCGGAGGGGAGGAAAGTCCGGGCTCCATAGGGCAGGGTGCCAGGTAACGCCTGGGGGGGAAACCCACGACCAGTGCAACAGAGAGCAAACCGCCGATGGCCCACGCAAGTGGGATCAGGTAAGGGTGAAAGGGTGCGGTAAGAGCGCACCGCGCGGCTGGTAACAGTCCGTGGCACGGTAAACTCCACCCGGAGCAAGGCCAAATAGGGGTTCATAAGGTACGGCCCGTACTGAACCCGGGTAGGCTGCTTGAGCCAGTGAGCGATTGCTGGCCTAGATGAATGACTGTCCACGACAGAACCCGGCTTATCGGTCAGTTTCACCTGATTTAACAAAGCCCGTCAGTGCAAGCTGGCGGGTTTTTTCTTTTTGGGGCGGGCAGGAAGATGAATGACTGTCCACGACGCTATACCCAAAAGAACGCGGCTTATCGGTCAGTTTCACCTGATTTAACAAAGCCCGTCAGTGCAAGCTGGCGGGTTTTTTCTTTTTGGGTCGGGCGGGAAGATGAATGACTGTCCACGACGCTATACCCAAAAGAGCGCGGCCTGTTGGTTTAATATAAACACTCTTTTTAGCCATCCTGTGGTCTATGCTGATAACTTACTTCGAATAGCAATTATTAGTTTTGTGATCCTCAACACAAAATGCTATTCGGTAACCGTAAAACAAGAATAAATCATGGGAAACGATTGCGTTCACAAAATGACGTCCTGCCATTGAGAGGAAAAATGACGTTAATCAATTGTTTTGTTTGTTTAATATATGTTTGTCAGATTTTAAGCTTTTGCTATAATCAATGTTTCATCTTCAACAAATGGCGCAAAAAAATGTGATGTGCCGCATTATTTATCTATGAAAACGATTTGTTTATAATAAAATTTGATAACTTGCTCATTAAATTTAACTTAAAATTCGTCTGCGAAATACACGGTAATTGATTGAAATATCGTCTAAGCGCATTTTCTAATAAGAAAAATCAAGCGTGTTGTTATCGCCATAAAATATGGTTATCCCCCCTTGTTTTTTTGATAAAAGTCAGGCTTTGTGTTGATTTTTATTGTCTAACTCATTGATATTAAATGGATATATCGCTTTAAGGATTTACCTGGAAAACTATTGAAAGTTAATTTGTGAGTGGTCGCACATATCCTGTTCATTCCATTTTGATACAATTCATTCCGTCAATGAGGTAATTAACGCAGGTTGTTATGAGCACTATTCTTCTTCCTAAAACGCAACACCTGGTAGTCTTTCAGGAAGTCATCAGAAGTGGCTCTATTGGATCGGCTGCAAAAGAATTAGGGTTAACTCAACCAGCGGTAAGTAAAATCATTAACGATATTGAAGATTATTTTGGCGTTGAATTAGTCGTTCGGAAAAATACCGGCGTAACGCTGACACCTGCTGGTCAATTGTTGCTCTCTCGTTCCGAATCCATTACCCGCGAAATGAAAAATATGGTTAATGAGATTAGCGGTATGTCCACTGAGGCTGTAGTGGAAGTCTCATTTGGTTTTCCATCGCTGATTGGCTTTACCTTTATGTCCGGGATGATCAACAAATTCAAAGAGGTGTTCCCGAAAGCGCAGGTCTCAATGTATGAAGCGCAACTGTCTTCGTTCTTACCGGCTATCCGCGATGGGCGCCTGGATTTTGCGATAGGTACGTTAAGTGCAGAAATGAAGCTTCAGGATTTGCATGTTGAGCCGCTGTTCGAATCAGAATTCGTGCTGGTTGCCGGTAAGTCCCGAACATGCACCGGCACCACCACGCTGGAGTCTTTGAAGAACGAACAGTGGGTGTTGCCACAAACGAATATGGGATACTACAGCGAGCTACTCACCACGCTACAAAGAAATGGCATCAGTATTGAAAACATCGTTAAAACCGACTCGGTCGTCACCATTTATAATCTTGTTCTCAATGCTGATTTCTTAACCGTTATTCCCTGCGATATGACTTCACCTTTTGGTTCTAATCAATTTATTACTATTCCGGTTGAGGAAACGTTGCCGGTGGCACGATATGCCGCAGTATGGTCAAAAAATTATCGTATCAAAAAAGCAGCATCAGTTTTGGTGGAATTAGCTAAAGAGTATTCATCTTATAATGGGTGTCGACGAAGGCAATTAATAGAAGTTGGTTAGTTATTTGTTTTTTATTTAAACATGAATAATCCACCTGTATTTTTACAGGTGTTGGTTACGGTTACCTACAAATTTAATTCAGGCGAAGAGGTTTTATAATGCATATTACATACGATCTGCCGGTTGCTATTGATGACATTATTGAAGCAAAACAACGTCTGGCTGGGCGAATTTATAAAACAGGCATGCCTCGCTCTAACTACTTTAGTGAACGTTGCAAAGGTGAAATATTCCTGAAGTTTGAAAACATGCAGCGTACTGGTTCATTTAAAATTCGAGGTGCATTTAATAAATTAAGCTCCTTAACCGATGCCGAGAAACGCAAGGGGGTAGTGGCCTGTTCGGCGGGCAACCATGCACAAGGGGTTTCGCTTTCCTGTGCGATGCTGGGGATTGATGGTAAAGTCGTGATGCCGAAAGGCGCGCCAAAATCCAAAGTTGCGGCAACGTGTGACTACTCCGCTGAAGTCGTACTGCATGGCGATAACTTCAACGATACCATCGCCAAAGTAAGTGAAATTGTCGAAACGGAAGGTCGCATCTTTATTCCCCCTTATGATGATCCGAAAGTCATTGCCGGTCAGGGAACGATTGGTCTGGAAATTATGGAAGATCTCTATGATGTCGATAACGTAATTGTACCAATTGGCGGTGGTGGTTTAATTGCCGGTATTGCAGTGGCGATTAAATCTATTAACCCAACTATCCGTGTTATTGGTGTGCAGTCAGAAAACGTTCACGGTATGGCGGCTTCTTTCCACTCGGGAGAAATAACCACGCACCGAACTACCGGCACCCTGGCGGATGGTTGTGATGTCGCTCGCCCGGGTAATTTAACTTACGAAATCGTTCGTGAATTAGTCGATGATATCGTACTGGTTAGCGAAGACGAAATCAGAAACAGTATGATTGCCTTAATTCAGCGCAATAAAGTCGTCACCGAAGGCGCGGGCGCTCTGGCATGTGCTGCATTATTAAGCGGTAAATTAGACCAATATATTCAAAACAGAAAAACCGTCAGTATTATTTCCGGCGGTAATATCGATCTTTCCCGCGTCTCTCAAATCACCGGTTTCGTTGGCGCTTAATTAATTCGTTGAGGATAGGATATGAGTACTTCAGATAGCATTGTATCCAGCCAGACAAAACAATCGTCATGGCGTAAATCAGATACCACATGGACGTTAGGTTTGTTTGGCACGGCAATCGGCGCCGGGGTGCTGTTCTTCCCTATCCGCGCAGGTTTTGGCGGACTAATTCCGATTCTGCTGATGTTGGTATTGGCATACCCAATCGCGTTTTATTGTCACCGGGCGCTGGCGCGTCTGTGCCTTTCCGGCTCTAACCCTTCCGGCAACATTACGGAAACGGTGGAAGAGCATTTTGGTAAAACCGGCGGCGTGGTCATTACGTTCCTGTATTTCTTCGCGATTTGCCCACTGCTGTGGATTTATGGCGTTACCATTACCAACACCTTTATGACTTTCTGGGAAAACCAGCTCGGCTTTGCGCCACTGAATCGCGGCTTTGTGGCGCTGTTCCTGCTGCTGTTGATGGCCTTCGTCATCTGGTTTGGTAAGGATCTGATGGTTAAAGTAATGAGCTACCTGGTATGGCCGTTTATCGCCAGCCTGGTGCTGATTTCTCTGTCGCTGATCCCTTACTGGAACTCTGCGGTTATCGATCAAGTTGATCTCGGTGCGCTGTCGTTAACGGGTCATGATGGCATTCTGATCACCGTCTGGTTGGGGATTTCCATTATGGTCTTCTCCTTTAACTTCTCGCCAATCGTCTCTTCCTTCGTGGTTTCTAAACGTGAAGAGTATGAGAAAGATTTTGGACGCGACTTCACCGAGCGTAAATGTTCACAAATTATCTCTCGTGCCAGCATGTTGATGGTTGCGGTAGTGATGTTCTTCGCCTTTAGCTGCCTGTTTACACTTTCTCCGGCGAATATGGCGGAAGCGAAAGCGCAGAATATTCCGGTACTTTCTTATCTGGCTAACCACTTTGCGTCCATGACCGGCACCAAAACGACGTTCGCTATTACGCTGGAATATGCGGCTTCCATCATCGCACTGGTGGCTATCTTCAAATCTTTCTTCGGTCACTATTTGGGGACGCTGGAAGGTCTGAACGGTCTGATTCTGAAGTTCGGTTATAAAGGTGACAAAACCAAAGTGTCGCTGGGTAAACTGAATACTATCAGCATGATCTTCATCATGGGCTCTACCTGGGTTGTCGCCTACGCCAACCCGAACATTCTGGACCTGATTGAAGCGATGGGTGCGCCGATTATTGCCTCACTGCTGTGCCTGTTGCCGATGTACGCCATTCGTAAAGCGCCGTCTCTGGCGAAATACCGTGGTCGTCTGGATAACGTGTTTGTCACCGTGATTGGTCTGCTGACCATCCTGAACATCGTATACAAACTGTTTTAATCTGTAACTCAGGATGAGAAAAGAGATGAATGAATATCCGGTTGTTTTAGTTATTAACTGTGGTTCGTCTTCAATTAAGTTTTCTGTGCTGGATACCTCAGACTGTGAAGTATTAATGTCAGGTATTGCCGATGGTATTAACTCGGAAAATGCATTCTTATCCGTAAATGGAGGAGAGCCAGCACCGCTGGCTCACCACAGCTACGAAGGTGCATTGAAGGCAATTGCATTTGAACTGGAAAAACGGAATTTAAATGACAGAGTGGCCTTAATTGGCCACCGTATCGCCCACGGCGGCAGTATTTTTACCGAGTCCGCCATTATTACCGATGAGGTCATTGATAATATCCGCCGTGTTTCCCCGCTTGCGCCGCTGCATAATTACGCCAATTTAAGTGGTATTGAATCGGCACAGCAATTATTTCCAGGTGTAACTCAGGTGGCGGTATTTGATACCAGCTTCCATCAGACAATGGCTCCAGAGGCTTATTTATATGGCCTGCCGTGGAAATATTACGAAGAGCTTGGCGTGCGTCGTTATGGCTTCCACGGAACCTCGCACCGCTACGTTTCTCAGCGCGCCTATTCGCTGCTGGATCTGGCGGAAGATGACTCCGGTCTGGTGGTCGCGCATCTTGGCAATGGTGCATCTATCTGTGCAGTTCGCAATGGTCAGAGCGTGGATACCTCAATGGGAATGACGCCGCTGGAAGGGTTGATGATGGGCACGCGCAGTGGTGATGTTGACTTCGGTGCGATGTCCTGGGTGGCGAGTCAAACCAACCAGAGCCTGGGCGACCTGGAACGCGTGGTAAATAAAGAGTCGGGATTATTAGGTATTTCCGGTCTTTCTTCCGACTTGCGCGTACTGGAAAAAGCCTGGCATGAAGGCCATGAGCGTGCACAACTGGCAATTAAAACCTTTGTTCACCGAATTGCCCGCCATATTGCCGGACACGCTGCCTCATTACATCGCCTGGATGGAATTATATTCACCGGTGGAATAGGGGAGAACTCAAGTTTAATTCGTCGTTTGGTTATGGAACATTTAGCTGTATTAGGAGTAGAGATTGATACAGAAATGAATAATCGATCTAACTCTTACGGTGAACGAATTATTTCCAGTGAAAATGCGAGCGTAATTTGCGCCGTTATTCCGACCAACGAAGAAAAAATGATTGCCTTAGATGCGATTCATTTAGGCAAAGTAAACGCCCCCGCAGAATTTGCATAATTTAGTTGAAGTATTGTAGAGAGATTATTTTTCATGAAGGTAGATATCGATACCAGCGATAAGCTGTACGCCGACGCATGGCTTGGCTTTAAAGGTACGGACTGGAAAAACGAAATTAATGTCCGCGATTTTATTCAACACAACTATACACCTTATGAAGGGGATGAATCTTTCCTTGCCGAAGCAACGCCTGCAACCACGGCGTTGTGGGAAAAAGTAATGGAGGGCATTCGTATCGAAAACGCGACTCACGCGCCGTTAGATTTCGATACCAATATTGCCACCACCATTACCGCTCATGATGCGGGATATATTGATCAGCCGCTGGAAAAAATAGTGGGTCTGCAAACGGATGCGCCGTTAAAACGCGCGCTGCATCCGTTCGGTGGCATTAATATGATTAAAAGTTCATTCCACGCGTATGGCCGTGAAATGGACAGCGAATTTGAGTACATCTTTACCGATCTGCGTAAAACCCATAACCAGGGTGTATTTGATGTTTATTCACCGGATATGCTGCGCTGCCGTAAATCTGGGGTACTGACCGGTTTGCCGGACGGTTATGGTCGCGGACGTATTATCGGAGACTATCGCCGCGTGGCGTTGTACGGCATCAGCTATCTGGTGCGTGAACGCGAACTGCAATTTGCCGATCTTCAGTCTCGTCTGGAAAAAGGCGAAGATCTGGAAGCCACTATCCGTCTGCGTGAAGAACTGGCAGAACATCGTCGTGCGCTGTTACAGATTCAGGAAATGGCAGCGAAATATGGCTTTGACATTTCCCGTCCGGCGCAAAATGCGCAGGAAGCGGTGCAATGGCTCTATTTCGCCTACCTGGCGGCGGTGAAATCGCAAAACGGTGGTGCGATGTCTCTTGGTCGTACCGCGTCGTTCCTCGATATCTACATTGAACGCGACTTTAAAGCCGGTGTGCTCAATGAGCAGCAGGCGCAGGAACTGATCGACCACTTCATTATGAAGATCCGCATGGTGCGCTTCTTGCGTACACCAGAATTTGATTCGCTGTTCTCCGGCGATCCAATCTGGGCTACGGAAGTGATCGGCGGGATGGGGCTGGATGGCCGCACACTGGTGACCAAAAACTCCTTCCGTTATCTGCATACCCTGCACACTATGGGGCCAGCACCGGAACCTAACCTGACTATTCTGTGGTCGGAAGCGCTGCCGATCGCCTTCAAAAAATATGCGGCGCAAGTGTCTATCGTCACTTCTTCCTTGCAGTATGAAAACGACGATCTGATGCGCACTGACTTCAACAGCGACGATTACGCGATTGCCTGCTGCGTCAGCCCAATGGTGATTGGTAAGCAGATGCAGTTCTTCGGCGCACGCGCTAACCTGGCGAAAACATTGCTGTATGCAATCAACGGCGGGATGGACGAGAAGCTGAAGATTCAGGTGGGCCCGAAAATGGCTCCGCTGATGGACGACGTGCTGGACTACGACAAAGTGATGGATAACCTCGACCACTTCATGGACTGGCTGGCGGTGCAGTACATCAGCGCGCTGAACCTCATCCACTACATGCATGACAAGTACAGCTACGAAGCCTCGCTGATGGCACTGCACGATCGTGATGTTTATCGCACGATGGCATGCGGGATTGCTGGCTTGTCGGTGGCGACGGACTCCTTGTCCGCAATTAAATATGCTCGCGTGAAACCGATTCGTGACGAAAACGGTCTGGCGGTGGACTTCGAAATTGACGGTGAATATCCGCAGTACGGCAACAACGACGAGCGCGTAGACAGTATTGCCTGCGACCTGGTTGAACGCTTTATGAAGAAAATTAAAGCGCTACCAACCTATCGTAACGCCGTGCCGACCCAGTCGATTCTGACGATCACCTCAAACGTCGTGTATGGACAGAAGACCGGTAACACGCCGGACGGTCGTCGTGCGGGTACTCCGTTTGCCCCTGGCGCTAACCCGATGCACGGTCGTGACCGCAAAGGGGCCGTGGCTTCACTGACCTCTGTGGCGAAACTGCCGTTCACCTACGCCAAAGACGGTATTTCGTACACCTTCTCAATTGTCCCTGCGGCGTTGGGCAAAGAAGATCCGGTACGCAAAACCAACCTTGTCGGTCTGCTGGATGGCTATTTCCACCACGAAGCGGATATCGAAGGCGGTCAACATCTCAACGTCAACGTTATGAACCGGGAAATGTTGTTGGATGCCATCGAGCACCCGGAAAAATACCCTAACCTGACAATCCGTGTCTCTGGCTACGCTGTGCGCTTCAACGCGCTGACCCGTGAACAGCAACAGGATGTGATTTCACGTACCTTTACCCAGGCGCTCTGACGCCGGAGGATGTATGAAAAAAATTATCGAAACGCAACGTGCCCCGGGTGCAATCGGCCCTTATGTTCAGGGTGTGGATTTAGGCAGCATGGTCTTCACTTCCGGGCAAATTCCGGTTTGCCCGCAGAGCGGCGAGATCCCGGCTGATGTGAAAGATCAGGCACGTTTAAGCCTGCAAAACGTCAAAGAGATTGTTGTCGCTGCCGGTTTGTCCGTGGGCGATATCGTCAAGATGACGGTATTTATCACCGATCTGAACGACTTCGCCACCATCAATGAAGTATATAAGCAGTTCTTTGATGAGCATCAGGCGACCTACCCGACCCGTAGCTGCGTGCAGGTCGCGCGTTTGCCGAAAGATGTGAAGCTGGAAATCGAAGCTATCGCAGTACGTAGCGTGTAAAGCCCGGAGTGGGGCGGCCGCAGAGTCGTCCCACTCCTCTTCACAGAGTGGCAATCCGAGAGTGTGGTTATGATTAGTGCATTCGATATTTTCAAAATTGGTATTGGTCCCTCCAGTTCGCATACCGTGGGGCCAATGAATGCTGGAAAAAGTTTTATCGATCGGCTGGTAAGTAGTGGTTTATTAACCGCAACGAGCCACATTGTGGTCGATCTTTACGGGTCGTTGTCACTGACGGGCAAAGGCCATGCCACGGATATCGCTATCATCATGGGACTGGCAGGGAACAGTCCGCAGGATGTTGTTATTGATGAGATCCCTGCATTTATTGAACTTGTGACGCGCAGTAGTCGACTCCCGGTGGCGGCAGGCGCACATGTGGTTGATTTTCCTGTAGCAAAAAACATTATTTTTCATCCGGAAATGTTGCCGCGTCATGAGAACGGAATGCGGATTACTGCCTGGAAAGGGCAGAAAGAACTCTTAAGCAAAACCTATTATTCTGTCGGCGGCGGTTTTATTGTTGAAGACGAACACTTCGGCCTGACGCATGATGTCGAAATGCCAGTACCTTATGACTTCCATTCGGCAGGCGAACTGCTGAAAATGTGTGATTACAATGGGCTGTCTATTTCTGGTCTGATGATGCAAAACGAACTGGCGTTGCGCAGCAAAGCGGAAATTGACGCTGGTTTTGCGCGTATCTGGCAGGTGATGTCTGACGGTATTGAACGCGGCATGAACACCGAAGGCGTATTGCCTGGCCCGCTCAATGTCCCACGCCGGTCGGTGGCGCTGCGCCGCTTGCTGCTTTCTAGTGACAATATCTCTAACGATCCAATGAATGTGATCGACTGGATCAATATGTTTGCTCTGGCGGTCAGTGAAGAAAACGCCGCTGGTGGACGTGTAGTGACGGCACCCACTAACGGCGCTTGCGGTATTATTCCGGCGGTGCTGGCCTATTACGATAAATTCCGCCGTCCGCTCAATGAGCGCTCTATCGCTCGTTTTCTACTGGCGGCTGGTGCTATCGGCGCGCTATATAAAATGAATGCCTCCATTTCCGGTGCGGAAGTGGGGTGTCAGGGGGAAATTGGCGTGGCCTGTTCGATGGCAGCGGCAGGGCTAACCGAACTGCTGGGCGGTAGCCCGGCTCAGGTGTGTAATGCGGCGGAAATCGCCATGGAGCATAACCTTGGGCTGACCTGCGATCCGGTAGCCGGGCAGGTGCAAATTCCGTGTATTGAGCGGAATGCGATTAATGCCGTGAAAGCGGTGAACGCAGCGCGGATGGCGATGCAGCGTACCTCTGCACCACGTGTTTCGCTCGATAAAGTGATCGAGACGATGTATGAGACTGGCAAAGATATGAACGATAAATACCGCGAAACTTCACGCGGAGGACTGGCTATTAAAGTGGTCTGCGGCTGACATTGTTGTCAGCTTTCATCCTTGGGTGCACAAAATGTGCACCCTTTTTTATTGTGATCTGCCGCAAATAGAGAATAACCATTTCCTATTTATCGATTTGGTAGAAAATTATTATCCATCACCGTTATTTCAAAGTCTTGATTGTGAAGATTTTCTCTGACCTCACGCGTATCATTTCTTTATTCTAATAACTCGCCTGCAAAAAACGTAGACCGCATATCGCCTTGATGCGGCTCGGAAAAAAATAATAAGCCCTACAAAATATTGAGCGAGAAATTATGGAAATTGCATCGAATAAAGGCGTTATTGCAGACGCTTCGACCCCGGCGGGTCGTGCTGGAATGAGCGAAAGTGAGTGGCGTGAAGCAATCAAATTCGACAGTACCGACACCGGTTGGGTGATTATGAGTATTGGGATGGCGATTGGCGCGGGGATTGTTTTTCTCCCGGTGCAGGTCGGTTTGATGGGATTGTGGGTATTTTTGCTCTCATCAGTGATTGGTTACCCGGCAATGTATCTGTTTCAGCGGTTGTTTATTAATACGCTGGCCGAATCGCCGGAGTGTAAAGATTATCCGAGCGTCATCAGTGGCTATTTAGGCAAAAACTGGGGCATCCTGTTAGGTGCACTTTATTTCGTGATGCTGGTGATCTGGATGTTCGTCTATTCCACCGCCATCACCAACGATAGTGCCTCCTATCTGCATACTTTTGGCGTGACCGAAAGCGTGCTGTCAGACAATCCGTTTTATGGACTGGTACTGATTTGTATTCTGGTGGCGATCTCCTCACGCGGCGAGAAACTGTTATTCAAAATTTCAACCGGCATGGTGCTGACCAAACTGTTGGTAGTCGCGGCATTAGGCGTGTCGATGGTCGGAATGTGGCATCTGTATAACGTGGGTTCGCTGCCGCCGCTGGGGCTGCTGGTGAAAAACGCGATTATTACGCTGCCGTTTACTCTGACCTCAATCCTGTTTATTCAGACTTTAAGCCCGATGGTGATTTCCTATCGCTCGCGGGAAAAATCGATTGAAGTGGCGCGACATAAAGCGCTACGGGCAATGAACATTGCATTTGGCATTTTGTTCGTCACTGTCTTTTTCTATGCCGTGTCGTTCACCCTGGCGATGGGACATGACGAAGCGGTAAAAGCCTATGAGCAGAATATTTCTGCCCTGGCGATTGCCGCGCAGTTTATTAGCGGTGATGGCGCAGCATGGGTAAAAGTGGTCAGCGTCATTCTCAATATCTTTGCCGTAATGACCGCGTTCTTTGGCGTCTATTTAGGCTTTCGCGAAGCCACGCAAGGGATAGTAATGAACATCCTGCGCCGCAAGATACCAGCCGAGAAGATTAACGAAAATCTCGTCCAGCGCGGCATCATGATTTTCGCTATTTTACTGGCCTGGAGCGCCATCGTACTGAACGCGCCGGTGTTGAGCTTCACCTCTATCTGTAGCCCGATTTTCGGCATGGTGGGGTGCCTGATCCCGGCGTGGCTGGTTTACAAAGTACCGGCATTGCACAAATACAAAGGTGCCTCTCTGTACCTGATTATCGTCACCGGTTTGTTGCTCTGTGTTTCACCGTTCCTGGCATTTTCTTGATTTACCTGAAATTTTAAGGTTTTTATTATGTTTAATTCGACTTTAAATCCGTTATGGCAGCGTTACATCCTCGCAGTACAGGAGGAGGTAAAACCGGCGCTGGGATGTACTGAACCTATTTCACTGGCGCTGGCAGCGGCAGTTGCTGCGGCAGAACTGGAAGGTCCGGTTGAACGTGTAGAAGCCTGGGTTTCGCCAAATCTGATGAAGAACGGTCTGGGGGTCACCGTTCCCGGTACGGGAATGGTGGGGCTGCCGATTGCAGCGGCGCTGGGAGCGTTAGGCGGAAATGCCAAAGCTGGGCTGGAAGTGCTGAAAGATGCGACAGCACAGGCGATTGCCGATGCCAAAGCGTTGCTGGCGGCGGGAAAAGTGTCGGTTAAGATCCAGGAGCCTTGCGATGAAATCCTCTTCTCTCGCGCCAAAGTCTGGAGTGGTGAGAAGTGGGCTTGTGTCACCATCGTCGGCGGACATACCAACATTGTGCATATTGAGACGCACAATGGCGTGGTGTTTACTCAGCAGGCGTGTGTGGCCGAGGGCGAGCAAGAGTCGCCGCTGGCGGTGCTGTCTAATACGACGCTGGCAGAGATCCTGAAGTTCGTCAATGAAGTGCCGTTTGAGGCGATTCGCTTTATTCTCGATTCTGCGAAGTTAAATTGCGCATTATCGCAGGAAGGTTTAAGCGGTAACTGGGGGTTGCATATTGGCGCGACGCTGGAAAAACAGTGTGCACGCGGTTTGCTGGCGAAAGATCTCTCTTCGTCAATTGTGATTCGTACCAGCGCGGCATCTGATGCGCGTATGGGCGGCGCAACGCTTCCGGCGATGAGTAACTCGGGTTCTGGTAATCAGGGGATCACCGCGACAATGCCTGTGGTAGTGGTAGCGGAACACTTCGGTGCTGATGATGAGCGTCTGGCGCGCGCGTTGATGCTTTCGCATTTGAGCGCGATTTACATCCATAACCAGTTGCCGCGATTGTCTGCGCTGTGTGCTGCAACGACGGCAGCAATGGGGGCCGCCGCCGGGATGGCATGGCTGGTGGATGGGCGTTATGAAACGATCTCAATGGCGATCAGCAGTATGATCGGTGATGTTAGCGGTATGATTTGCGATGGCGCATCGAACAGTTGTGCTATGAAGGTTTCGACCAGTGCTTCGGCAGCATGGAAAGCGGTGTTAATGGCGCTGGATGATACCGCCGTGACCGGCAATGAAGGCATTGTGGCGCATGATGTTGAGCAGTCGATTGCCAATCTGTGTGCGCTGGCAAGCCATTCGATGCAGCAAACGGATCGGCAGATTATCGAGATTATGGCGAGCAAGGCCAGATAAGCGCCGGATTTCGGATGTCATACCTGATGCCGGATGCGATGCTGGCGCATCTTATCCGGCCTACGGATTGTGCAATTTGTTGGTTTTGTTGGGTTTTGTACCCGGTGCTGGATGCGATGCTGGCGCATCTTATCCGGCCTACGGGTTGTGCAATTTGTTGGTTTTGTTGGGTTTTGTACCCGGTGCCGGATGCGATGCTGGCGCATCTTATCCGGCCTGCGGATTGTGCAATTTGTTGGTTTTGTAGGCCGGATAAGGCGTTTACGCCGCATCCGGCAACCTGTCTTTACGCGGTAGCTTCATCCTCGGCTAACCGCGTTTCAGCATCAGCGACTATCGCTTCCAGCTCACTCAACATCTCTTCATAGCCAAAGTTTTTAGTAGCGCGGGTGGCTTCTTTCGCCACTACGGACTTCACTTGTTGACGTTTCTTCGTCGATTTTTTACTCACCATCTTCTCCCTGTAAAAACAACTAGACGGGTAAATCTATCAGCAAAGCGCGCAGTGGGGAATCGGCAACCAGCGTAATGTTAGTCTCGTCACGAATAAACGCCCCGTCGCCGCAGCTCAGCGCCGCTTTCTCTTCGTTGTGCGTAATCGCATGAAACTGACCGTGAATCGATTGCAAATAGGCACGCGGGCCGTGTAGTTGAAAGCTCGCGCTTTCGTTCTTATCGAGCACGATATGATGCAGCCACACCTGCTGGCGCAGTTGCAGGCTACCCTTCGCGCCATCGGGCGAGGCGATTAATTGCTGCTTATCCATATTAAGCGCCAGTTTTTGAATCAGCGGATTCTCCCGCTGTGGACAAGCGTCCAACCAAAGCTGCATCCGCGTTAACGATTTGTCCTTGCTGATGTTATGTTCGCTATAACTCACGCCCGGCTGAGTAGAAAGCAATAAGGCTTCACCAGCGCTGGCTTGAACATGATTGCCTTCACTGTCGCGGTATTCTGCTTCTCCATCCAGAATCACATTCAAAATATCGACTTTTGGGTAGGTTCGCGGCTGGAAGGCGGCACCTGGGGTCAGCACTTCCTGGTTAAGTACACGCAGGGAGGCATAGCCTAACAATGTAGGGTCGAAGTAGTGTCCAAAGGAAAAAGTATACCGGGCCTGCAACCATCCGTAGTCTGCTTGTCCACACTGTCTGGCAGTTCGGGTAGTAATCATAATTCTTGACCTCTCTTTACTTCCTTTTATGGTAAGGGGCTGGACGCTACATTGTTAGCCAGATATTCTGCCCGGTATGTTCAAATTTCCTGAATGAGAACGACATGGCCAAAGAAAGGGCATTAACGCTGGAAGCACTGCGTGTTATGGATGCTATTGATCGCCGTGGCAGTTTTGCGGCAGCAGCAGATGAGCTGGGACGCGTGCCTTCTGCACTTAGTTACACCATGCAAAAACTGGAAGAAGAGCTGGATGTGGTGCTGTTTGACCGCTCGGGGCATCGGACAAAATTCACCAATGTCGGGCGTATGTTGCTGGAGCGGGGACGTGTTCTGCTGGAGGCAGCAGATAAACTGACTACTGATGCCGAAGCCCTCGCGCGCGGTTGGGAAACACATCTCACTATTGTGACCGAGGCGCTGGTGCCGACATCGGCCTTTTTCCCGCTAATCGACAAACTGGCGGCGAAAGCCAATACCCAACTGGCAATCATCACCGAGGTGCTGGCGGGGGCGTGGGAGCGACTGGAGCAGGGCCGGGCAGATATTGTTATCGCGCCGGATATGCATTTTCGTTCTTCGTCGGAGATCAACTCGCGCAAGCTCTATACCTTAATGAATGTCTACGTCGCCGCGCCGAATCACCCGATTCATCAGGAGCCGGAGCCGCTTTCGGAGGTTACGCGTGTGAAATATCGTGGGATCGCGGTGGCAGATACCGCCCGTGAGCGTCCGGTATTGACAGTGCAGTTGCTGGACAAACAGCCGCGCTTAACAGTCAGCACCATTGAAGATAAACGGCAGGCGTTACTGGCGGGGCTTGGCGTGGCAACCATGCCGTACCCGATGGTCGAAAAAGATATTGCTGAAGGGCGGTTGCGTGTAGTCAGCCCGGAATCGACCAGCGAAATCGATATTATTATGGCCTGGCGTCGCGACAGTATGGGGGAGGCAAAATCCTGGTGTTTGCGAGAAATCCCTAAATTGTTTACGGCAAAATAATCCATTAAGCACCTTTTGCAAGGTGCTTAATTATTATTCTTGTTCCAGTTTTGGGTCTGGCCCAAACCGGTTTTCACCTGGTGTACCCGCCTGGCAGTTAAACACGATGATAATCAGCCAGCCGATAACCGGGATTAAGAACAGTAGCACCCACCATGCCGAGCGGTCGGTGTCGTGCAGGCGACGGAACTGAACCGCCTACCACGGTAAAAACACCAGAATGCCATAGATGGTCGTCAGAATGCCCTCGCCACCGGCGCGTTGCCAGCCTAACATTTTGTCCAGCAGCCCCAGCACGAACGTAAAGATGATGTTGACCAGAATAAACATCCAGTACTCTTTGCGTCGTGCACGTCCCCGGAAACCGACATAATTTTTCAGTACTTTCAGATACCAGTCCATTTTTGCCTCAATTTTGCTCAATCACTTGTTTTTAAAGCAGCAAATTAAGAATAGACATGAATGAAATGACAGTAAATATTAACTTGATGAATTAATAAGGCATCGTGGAGGGTTCCTTTGTTTAGCTGAAGCGAACATCCCGCCCGTGTGGTTCATCGAGATCCTGCCACGGACCAATCGAAATAATCCCGGTGGGATTGATGGTCTTATGGCTGCGGAAGTAGTGATTACGGATATGATCGAAATTGACAGTTTCGGCAATCCCCGGCATCTGGTAGATATCGCGCAGGAAGCCGTGCAGGTTCAGGTAATCGCTGATGCGGTGCTTATCGCACTTGAAGTGGGTGACATACACCGGATCAAAACGGATCAATGTGGTCCACAGGCGAATATCGGCTTCGGTGAGCTGGTTACCTGTCAGGAAGCGATGCTGCCCTAAGATCTGTTCCAGGCGCGCCAGTGATTCAAATACTTTTACTACTGCTTCGTCATAGGCCTGTTGGCTGGTGGCGAAACCGGCCTTATAGACGCCATTGTTAACGGTGTCGTAAATCCAGTCATTGAGTTCGTCAATTTTCGTTTGCAGTGCAGGCGGGTAGTAATCACCAGCTTTCGCACCCAGCGCATCAAAAGCGGTATTGAACATGCGGATGATTTCCGCTGATTCGTTGCTGACGATGGTGTGATTCTTTTTGTCCCACAGCACGGGAACGGTGACACGACCGCTATAGTGCGGATCGGCATGAAGGTAAAGCTGATACAGAAACTCGTGTTGATAGAGCGTGTCGCCGGTTGCACCTGGAAAACTGTCATCAAAGGTCCAGCCATTTTCCAGCATCAGTGGGTTCACCACGGAAACAGAGATGAACGGTTCCAGACCTTTGAGTTTACGCATAATCAGCGTGCGGTGTGCCCACGGGCAGGCGAGTGAAACATAGAGATGGTAGCGGTTTTTTTCTGCGACAAAACCACCTTTGCCAGTCGGCCCAGGCGCGCCATCGGCAGTGAGCCAGTTACGAAATGCGGAAGCTGAACGTTGAAATTTACCGCCGGTGGATTTTGTGTCGTACCAGGTGTCATGCCAGACACCGTCAATCAGTTGACCCATTTTTTTTCCTCCAATAGCAAAAACGAGGAGCTTCCTCCTCGTTTTTTATCGTTAAGTATAGCCTGTGCTTACCACTTTTTATTCAGCAGGCGGTCGATGCTATATGCGCCCGGACCGGTAATCGCCAGAAGCAGGTATCCACCAGAAATAGTCATATTTTTCATAAACATTAGCGAGTTCATGCCTTCGGCAAAGTTGCTGTGAAATAAAAATGCCGTCAACAGTGTAAAGCCAGCGGTAAACAGTGCGGTGGTACGCGTCAGGAAACCGAACAGGATTGCCAGGCCGCCACCGAACTCAAGCAGGATCACCAGCGGCAGCATAAAGCCCGGGACACCCATCGCTTCCATGTATTGTTGCGTGCCTGCATAACCGGTAATTTTCCCCCAACCTGCGCTAATAAACAGAATTGGCATTAAAATACGCGCTACCAGTACACCAACTTCTTCTAATTTTTTCATCTTACTCTCCACTGCGCCACTCAGGCCGCTGATTGTTTTTTTCTGCAAGAGCGCGGTATTAGCGTCGTTGCTGTCGATGGAGAGAAGCATAAACGTAGTGAATGGTGATTGTTAGCAAGGAAAACTGTCAAAAATTTTCAAAAAATTTGAGGGATAAGGCCGGAATGACTCCGGCCAGAGAGGTAATTAACCGCGAAGCTGCTGCTGATTAATCGTACTTTTAACCAGACGCCAGGCACTCCAGACGCCAAAACCGCGTCTGGCCCAGCGAACCAGCATATTCGGATGGCGAATTGTCCAGATAGCCATCACGCTGCTGCCAACCAGCGCCCAGGAGCGCAAACTCAACAGCATATTCCAGCGACGATCGTAAGCGCCTGTTGCCTCCAGCCAGTCACGACGACTGGCGGAAAGATCCAGCCGTTGTTGCTGGATCTGGCTAAGTAGCTGTGCCTTGCGGCGTTCACGTTCGACTTTACCGCTCACGGGACTCCTCCTCGAGCAGTTGCCGATCGTTCGCCAGTTCATGGCGCGTATGGCGCAACAGGGTCGATTTCCGCGACTTGCGTAATGTCCAGATACCGCCAATCAGCGCTAAAAGGAACAACACCACGGTGGTGGCAATCATTGCATTCAGGCGATATTGCGGATCAATCGCCCAGATAATCAGCACCATCAGGCTCATAAGACCAAATGCAGCAAAAAGCATCGTCAGACCCAGCATCAGTAATAACTGAAAGATATTGGCTTTTTCTTCTTCCAGTTCAACCACCGCCAGCCGCAGACGTGTCTCCACCATTTCAACCATGATAGTGACAATTCGCTGCCCGATGCCCAGAACGCTTTTACCGGGCCCTTGCGCGTGCTGAGTGTCCGCCATAATTAACGACGAGACAGTAGAACGCCCAACACTACACCGACGGCAGCGCCAATGCCTACGCCTGTCCACGGATTTTCACGCACGTATTCATCGGCACGTGCCGCCGCTTCACGGGTCTGTTTGGCAATTGCATCACCGGTTTCACCCAGACGGTAACGGCTCTGTTTCAGTGCCTGCTCCGCTTTGCTGCGAATCTTACTCAACTCTTCTTTCGACTTCTCTCCTGAAGCGCTTAGTACTTCTTCCAGCGTATCAGACAGGGATTTCAACTCAGCACGCAGATGTTCCGTAGTGTGTTCTTTCGACATAGTTTTCTCCAGGTGAGTAAGTAGTGACTATTGTGGATTAGTAGGCGCGCGCTTCCAGCTTTTTCAGCTCTTCCTGCGCTTCTGCCAGTTTCCGTTCGCGTTTGGCAATCTTATCCGCATCGCCTTTTTGTTTGGCCTCGGCTAAATCATGTTTGCGTTCCGCTACCTCATCTCTCTGCTTTGCGATTTTCTTCTGATGATCGGCGCGCAGTTGGCTATCTGAACAATTGGCCCGTACTTCTCTAAGGGCTTTGTTCAGGCCGTTGATACGATTCTGGTTTTGGTGTTTTTCAGCATAGCTGATCTCCTTAAGGATATTTTGCTCCTTTTCCTGACAAAGAGTAGTGGCATAACTACTGACACTAAGAGCAAAAAGAGAAACAGCTAAAGCGATGCGGTATTTCATTCTTGAACCTTCCATTGTGACTCGGACCCATTACAGAGGAACGATTGTCCAGACAACGAAGCGGTAGTGTTAACCACCGCCTCATTAATCATAGACAGTAACAGTGAAATCACCAAAGTGAGTGATATGTTTCGGATAACAGGAAGTTATCCGAAGCGATGAGAGTTATCTCGCAGCCGGGTCAGCCACTGCATAGCCTGACTATTATTGTCCTGCTGTGCAATGATGTAGCCATGAGGCAATGTTCTGTCGAGAACAGCTTTTGCGGCGGCACTCTGGTCGCTGGAATCAAATGTAATCAGTAGAGTGTCATTCTTGGGAGTGATGCTTTTGAAAGGAATGCCGTGAGCGTCAAGGTGATGCCAGATGGAAAAACCGTCTGGCATCGTCGTGCCTTGATGAACGGCACGGATCGCCAGCGTTGAATCTTGCTGACGAACCGCGGACCAGGCCAGCAGCAGCGTGCTGACCAGCAGTAAAGCAGCGCCGGACCAGACTAGCTGACGAAGCGACATGCGAGGTATTTGCATCCCTTACCCCCGATTTCCATATTTCTTTTTCCATAACACAACCAAAGAACCTGCCAGACCAAACACCAGCAGTACCACCGGGAGCAGCATCAGGCATGACATGAGCTGATCCTCATACTTCAAAAATACCGGCGTTTTGCCGAGCATGTATCCTAAGGTTGTCAGGATCAACACCCACAGCAGACCGCTCATCCAGTTGAAGAACTGAAAACGGGCATTATTCAGCCCTGACAACCCGGCAATAGTCGGCAGTAATGTTCTGACAAACGCAATAAAGCGGCCAATCAGCAACGCGGATAAACCGTGTTTGTGAAAAAGATGATGTGCGCGTTGGTGATAGTGCGCGGGTAAATGGGAAAGCCAGTTTTGCACGGTGCGGGTATTGCCCAGCCATCGCCCCTGTATGTAACTGACCCAGCAGCCAAGGCTGGCGGCAACGGTCAGTAACAGAATCGTTTGCGGATACCCCATCGCGCCTTTAGCAATCAATACACCGACCAACACCAGTAAGCTGTCGCCCGGTAAAAAGGCTGCCGGAAGCAAGCCGTTTTCAAGGAACAAAATTACAAACAAGACAAAATACAACATGCCAATCATCGATGGATTGGCCAGCGTTTCAAAATCCTGCGCCCACAGGGCTTGCAGTAATTGGGTCAAAAGTTCCATTCATTATTCCTGGTGAATCGGTTAACGCCACGCCGGTTTTAAATGATGCACTCCCGCCAGGTTATTACTGTTTTTGTATGGATTGCGGGTCGGGACACCAACACGGCCTGAACTATTCCCTGTTAAAACGTGAGATAAGAAAACATTTAATAGCATAAATTCAAATTGAATCTAATTGTAACAAAGGTCAACGTTGTTCGTTATCAAAATTACATGTCCGTGGGGTCTGATTTTGCTGATTGCAGGGGAGGGTGGCGAGAGGATTTACACAGGCTGACACTTTATACTTTTCGCTTACTGATAAAGCGCACAGGCACCTGGCAGCGCCTGTCAGAAGAGAGGGCTATTTATTGCTATTGGCAGCCGTATCCAGATGTACAACCGGGTTTTCAGCAAACAGGTAACGGTCAGCATTGAATTCGAAATCATCACTGGTTTCGTTAAATAACATAATTTTAGTGTTTTCCAGATGCTGCCACATTGCCAGTTTAGCGGCATGGGGATCTTTGCGAATCAGCGCTTTAAGGATTTGATCGTGGTCATCGCACCAGTTATCGACGGTACGAGAATCAATGTGTTCGTGGAGTTTTTTCCAGTACGGGTTATGGCTACGCTGGGTCCACATTTTCTCAACGATGGCTGCCAGCGCCGAGTTCTGCGTTGCCAGGGCTACCTGAATATGAAACTGCAAGTCCCACTCGGAATCGCGGAAGCATTGTTCGCCGCGTGCCTGCTCCTGGATGGCCATCAGTTTCATGATGTCCTGTTTAGTGACCTGGGTAGCGGCAAACTCAGCAATATTGCTTTCGATGAGCTGGCGTGCCTGGAGCAACTCAAACGGACCGTAATTAGCAAATTCCATATTATCGTCAGCCGCTTGCTGATGGCGAGGCTGGTTGGAAACCACATGAATACCTGAGCCTTTACGCACCTCTACATAGCCTTCTACTTCCAGCATGATGATGGCTTCACGAACCACGGTGCGGCTGACGTTTTTTTCATCGGCAATAAAACGTTCGGCGGGTAATTTATCACCCACCAGATAGACGCCCTGCTCGATGCGCTCTTTCAGGTCAGCAGCAAGTTGTTGGTACAAACGGCGTGGTTCAGAGATTTCCATATGCGCTCCAGGCATGATACAGCAGACTATATTTGTTATACCACTTTTGCGAGATTTGCTCTACTCGCAGTGATGAAAAAGCCGCCTGAAAAGGCGGCTTCGAAGGGAAACTAAAACTTATACTTTGCGTTAATGTTGCGGTGCGGGATCGTTATGTGTTTCCTGCGCCACCTCAATCGCTGGTTTGTTCTGCAATACCGTCCAGATAACCAGCGCGCCTAACAGGTCGAACACTGCCAGTACCGCGAACAGCGGGCTGAAGCCGATGGTGTCAGCCAGTGCACCCACAACCAGCGCAAACAGCGTACTTGCCAGCCATGCGGACATCCCGGTCAGACCGTTTGCCGTTGCCACTTCGTTACGACCGAACACGTCAGAAGAGAGCGTAATCAGCGCGCCAGACAGTGCCTGGTGAGCAAAACCACCGATACACAGCAGCATAATCGCTACATACGGGTTGGTGAACAGACCGATCATACCCGGGCCAATCATCAGTACCGCACCCAGCGTTACAACCATCTTACGGGACACGATCAGGTTCACACCAAACCAGCGCTGGAACAGCGGCGGCAGGTAACCACCGAGGATGCAGCCGAGGTCAGCAAACAGCATCGGCATCCAGGCAAACATAGCGATCTCTTTCAGGTTAAAGCCGTAAACTTTAAACATGAACAGCGGGATCCACGCGTTGAAAGTACCCCAGGCGGGTTCCGCCAGGAAGCGCGGCAGTGCGATACCCCAGAACTGACGGTTACGCAGGATCTGACCAACGGACAGTTTTTTAGCCGTGCCAACCTGGTGCTGGGCCTCCTGACCATTAATAATGTAGTCGCGTTCTTCATCGGTCAGATGCTTCTGGTCGCGTGGATGCTTATAGAAAATCAGCCATGCCATCGCCCAGATAAAGCTCAATGCACCAGAGATGATAAATGCCATCTGCCAGCTATGCATTACGATTGCCCATACTACCAGCGGCGGTGCAATCATCGCGCCAATTGAAGAACCAACGTTAAAGTAACCTACTGCGATGGAACGCTCTTTCGCCGGGAACCATTCGGAGCTGGCTTTCAGACCCGCCGGGATCATTGCCGCTTCAGCAGCACCTACTGCACCACGAGCAATCGCCAGGCCGCCCCAGCTACCCGCCAGCGCGGTAGCGCCACAGAACACTGCCCACAACACGGCAAACATCGCGTAACCGATTTTTGTACCCAGAACATCCAGTACATAACCCGCTACCGGTTGCATGATCGTATAAGCAGCAGAATAGGCTGCGATGATGTAGGAATACTGTTGGGTGGAGATGTTTAACTCTTCCATCAGAGTTGGCGCAGCCGCCGCTACAGTGTTACGCGTCAGGTAGCCAAGCACGGTGCCGAGCGTCACCAGTGCGATCATGTACCAACGTAACCCTTTAATTTTACGCATGTAAAACCTCATCGTTTTGTTATATCCGCAGGAATCGCGGCCATCATCCCGCCAGAGGCTGAAGATGTTAGTTACGACCGGGTAACCGAAAAAAAAACCGGCACGCCCCGAACGTTGCCATGAAAGTTTCGTGCTAATTCGGCTTCCGTACCGGTCAACCCGATTCATCTAACAAATGAATGAATCAGCAATTTGCATTCCGTCGACTTATGATTTGCGACGGCAGAAAGATAACTTGTCATACAACTTTAAAAGGTGAGAGCCATCACAAATGTGCGAATATTTGTAGGGACATTACTGGATAATGACGAGGCCAGAAATGGCGCGGCTTGCGGCGGTGTTTACCACTTTGAGAGTAATTTTTTTAACTACGTTTATTGATCTAACTCACGAAAATATCTTCTGGCTCTGGAAATTGGTGTGATAACTTTGTCAGCATCGCACCATAAGCAAGCTAGCTCACTCGTTGAGAGGAAGACGAAAATGACTCCGTTTATGACTGAAGATTTCCTGTTAGATACTGAATTTGCCCGCCGCCTGTATCACGACTACGCAAAAGACCAGCCGATTTTCGATTACCACTGTCATTTGCCGCCGCAGCAGATCGCAGAAGATTATCGCTTTAAGAATTTGTATGACATCTGGTTGAAAGGTGATCACTACAAATGGCGTGCAATGCGTACCAATGGCGTGGCTGAACGCTTGTGTACAGGTGATGCCTCTGACCGTGAGAAGTTTGATGCGTGGGCGGCGACCGTTCCACACACTATCGGCAACCCGTTATACCACTGGACGCATCTGGAACTGCGCCGTCCGTTTGGTATCACCGGTAAACTGCTGTCTCCGTCGACTGCCGATGAGATCTGGAACGAATGTAACGAATTGCTGGCGCAGGATAACTTCTCCGCGCGCGGCATCATGCAGCAGATGAACGTGAAAATGGTTGGCACCACCGACGATCCGATTGATTCTCTGGAACATCACGCAGAGATCGCCAAAGACGGTTCTTTCACCATTAAAGTGCTGCCGAGCTGGCGTCCGGATAAAGCCTTCAACATCGAACAGGCGACTTTTAACGACTATATGGCGAAGCTGGGCGAAGTTTCCGACACCGACATTCGCCGCTTTGCTGATCTGCAAACCGCCCTGACCAAACGTCTGGATCACTTCGCCGCTCACGGTTGTAAAGTGTCTGACCACGCGCTGGATGTGGTGATGTTTGCCGAAGCGAACGAAGCGGAACTGGATAGCATCCTGGCACGCCGTCTGGCTGGTGAAACTCTGAGTGAGCACGAAGTGGCACAGTTTAAAACTGCGGTACTGGTGTTCCTTGGTGCCGAATACGCACGTCGCGGTTGGGTGCAGCAGTACCACATTGGCGCACTGCGTAATAACAACCTGCGTCAGTTCAAACTGCTGGGGCCGGATGTAGGCTTCGACTCCATCAACGACCGTCCGATGGCGGAAGAACTGTCTAAGCTGCTGAGCAAACAGAACGAAGAAAACCTGCTGCCAAAAACCATTCTTTACTGCCTGAACCCGCGCGATAACGAAGTGCTGGGCACCATGATCGGTAACTTCCAGGGCGAAGGTATGCCGGGCAAAATGCAGTTCGGTTCCGGCTGGTGGTTTAACGACCAGAAAGACGGTATGGAACGTCAGATGACCCAACTGGCGCAGCTCGGTCTGCTGAGCCGCTTTGTCGGTATGCTGACTGACAGCCGTAGTTTCCTGTCATACACCCGTCACGAATACTTCCGCCGCATTCTGTGCCAGATGATCGGTCGCTGGGTGGAAGCAGGCGAAGCACCGGCGGACATCAACCTGCTGGGCGAGATGGTGAAAAATATTTGCTTTAACAATGCGCGTGACTACTTCGCCATTGAACTGAACTAAGGTCTGGGGTTGATATGCAATACATCAAGATCCATGCGCTGGATAACGTCGCGGTCGCTTTAGCGGATCTGGCTGAAGGCACAGAAGTCAGTGTCGATAGCCAGACTGTTACGCTGCGTCAGGACGTCGCTCGTGGACATAAATTTGCGTTAACGGATATCGCAAAAGGAGCCAACGTCATTAAATATGGTCTGCCGATTGGTTATGCATTGGCGGATATTGCGGCGGGGGAACACGTTCACGCCCACAATACGCGCACGAATCTGAGCGATCTGGATCAGTATCGCTATCAACCTGATTTTCACGATCTGCCAGCACAAGCGGCAGATCGTGAAGTACAGATCTATCGTCGCGCTAACGGCGATGTCGGGGTGCGTAATGAGTTGTGGATCTTGCCGACCGTTGGCTGTGTCAATGGCATCGCGCGGCAGATCCAGAATCGTTTCCTGAAAGAGACTAACAACGCCGAAGGGACTGATGGTGTGTTCCTCTTCAGCCACACCTACGGCTGCTCGCAGTTGGGCGACGATCACATCAATACTCGTACTATGCTGCAAAACATGGTGCGCCATCCGAATGCGGGCGCAGTACTGGTGATTGGTCTGGGTTGTGAAAACAACCAGGTTGATGCTTTCCGCGAAACGCTGGGGGATATTGATCCTGAACGCGTTCATTTCATGATCTGCCAGCAGCAGGACGATGAAATCGAAGCCGGGATCGAACATCTGCATCAGTTGTATAACGTGATGCGCAACGACAAGCGCGAGCCGGGCAAACTCAGTGAACTGAAGTTTGGTCTGGAGTGCGGCGGTTCCGACGGTCTTTCTGGTATTACCGCTAACCCGATGCTGGGGCGTTTTTCTGACTACGTGATTGCTAATGGCGGTACTACCGTACTGACAGAAGTGCCGGAGATGTTCGGTGCAGAGCAGTTGCTGATGAGTCATTGCCGCGATGAAGCGACGTTTGAAAAACTGGTCACTATGGTTAACGACTTCAAACAGTACTTTATTGCCCATGACCAGCCGATCTACGAAAACCCATCACCGGGGAACAAAGCAGGCGGTATTACCACGCTGGAAGACAAATCACTTGGTTGTACTCAGAAAGCGGGTTCCAGCGAAGTGGTTGATGTGTTGCGTTATGGCGAACGTCTGAAAACGCCGGGACTGAACCTGTTAAGCGCGCCGGGTAACGATGCCGTGGCAACCAGCGCACTGGCGGGCGCAGGCTGCCATATGGTGTTGTTCAGTACTGGTCGCGGTACGCCGTATGGTGGTTTTGTTCCAACAGTGAAAATCGCCACCAACAGCGAACTGGCGGCGAAGAAAAAACACTGGATCGACTTTGACGCGGGTCAGTTGATCCACGGTAAAGCGATGCCGCAGTTGCTGGAAGAGTTTATCGACACCATCGTTGAGTTTGCCAACGGTAAGCAAACTTGCAACGAGCGTAACGACTTCCGCGAACTGGCGATCTTTAAAAGCGGCGTAACGTTATAAGATCGAAATGAGTTGTTAATAAAAAACGGCGTTTCATAATGTGAAGCGCCGTTTGCTTTTCCATACCTGCTAAGGATTTATCATGACCGCGTATTGGCTGGCCCAGGGCGTGGGTGTCATCGCCTTTCTGATTGGTATCACAACATTTTTCAACCGTGACGAACGTCGCTTCAAAAAGCAGCTTTCGGTCTATAGCGCCGTTATCGGCGTGCATTTCTTTCTCCTGGGCACCTATCCTGCCGGTGCCAGTGCCATCCTTAACGCCATCCGTACACTGATTACCCTACGCACGCGCAGCTTATGGGTGATGACAATCTTCATTGTGCTCACTGGCGGAATTGGCCTGGCGAAGTTCCATCATCCTGTTGAATTGCTGCCGGTTATTGGCACGATCGTCAGTACCTGGGCGCTGTTTCGCTGTAAAGGGCTGACTATGCGCTGCGTGATGTGGTTTTCAACGTGTTGCTGGGTGATTCACAACTTTTGGGCCGGGTCGATTGGTGGCACGATGATTGAAGGCAGTTTTCTGTTGATGAATGGCCTGAATATCATTCGTTTCTGGCGGATGCAGAAAAGGGGAATTGATCCGTTTAAAGTAGAGAAAACCCCTTCCGCCGTAGACGAAAGGGGTTAAGCATTAATTACGCAGAGCGCTATTTGCCAGACGCTCATCTTCTGCCTGGCATGCTGCCGCGGTGAACAGCACGTCAGTTGACGAGTTCAGCGCGGTTTCGCAGGAGTCCTGCAATACGCCGATAATAAAGCCGACGGCGACCACCTGCATGGCGATGTCGTTTGGGATACCGAACATATTACAGGCCAGCGGGATCAGCAGCAGAGAACCACCAGCTACGCCTGATGCGCCACAGGCACACAAAGAAGCAACCACGCTCAACAGCAGCGCCGTGGGCAGATCCACCGGAATACCCAGCGTATTGACCGCTGCCAGCGTCAACACCGTAATGGTGATCGCCGCGCCCGCCATATTGATGGTTGCTCCCAGCGGAATAGAAACGGAATAGGTATCACGATCCAGATTCAGCTTTTCGCACAGCGCCATATTCACCGGAATATTCGCCGCAGAGCTACGGGTGAAGAAGGCGTACACGCCGCTTTCACGTAGGCACAGCAGTACCAGCGGGAACGGATTACGACGAATTTTCCACCATACCAGCAGTGGATTAACCACCAGCGCCACCAACAGCATACAGCCAACCAGCACCGCGAGCAGTTGCGCATAACCCCACAACGTGTCGAACCCTGTGGTTGCCAGCGTAGAAGAAACCAGGCCAAAAATACCGATCGGCGCGAAGCGAATCACCAGCTTCACCATAAAGGTGACGGCATTCGACATATCGTTGACCAGGTTTTTGGTGGTCTCGTTACCATGACGCAGGGCAAAACCGAGGCCAATCGCCCACACCAGAATCCCGATGTAATTACCTTTTAGCAGGGCGTCGATAGGGTTGGAAACCATACTCATCAGCAACCCGCGCATGACCTCAATAATGCCTGACGGGGGGGTAATATCCCCCGCACTGCTGGATAAATGCAGAGTAGAAGGGAAGGCGAAGCTGAAGACAACTGCGGCCAGTGCAGCGGAGAAAGTACCCAGCAAATAGAGAAACAGAATAGGGCGGATATTGGTTTTTTGTCCGTGCTGGTGGTTAGCGATGGAAGCCATTACCAGCATCAGCACCAGGATTGGCGCTACAGCTTTCAGCGCGCCGACGAACAGGGTGCCTAACAGGCCGACAGCTTCAGCCGCCGGTTTTGAGATCCATGCCAGGAGAATCCCCAGAACAAGGCCGACCAGGATTTGTTTTACCAGGCTGCCATGAGCCAGACGCCGGAATATCCCCGGTGAACGTTGCGTAGTCATTTTTCGATCCTTTCGTTGTGTTGTCGCACATCCCTGGTGCGTTCTGTCGACGCATCTTTCAGGATGTAACAAAGTATTTGCAAGGTTGAGTATAAGGAAAGTTGTGGGTTCGGGAAGCTAAAAATACTGGATTTTAAAGAGAGGTCATGTTTTGCAACTTAATTGTTACATTTATTTGACATAAACAGAGGGAAGGACTGACTACTAAGGCTGATTAGATAACATATGGGCAAAACTATTTGGAGTATGAGAACGGTTGCGCTCCTTTAATGTGCAATGCCATATAAAGTCACTGGCGCAGGGAGCGCGCAGGGGGCGGCCAATCGCCGCTGCCCCCTGCACCCCGGGCTCTGGCGAACAAAATCGCCGCCGCGCGGTTCCCTCAGCTTATCCCTTGCGGCTACCGGGTACGGGCGCGAGGTAACATCCCTGTAAAACGCGCCCTCGCCGCGCATCCATGCGGTCTTTTTGTAACGAGCTATAAGTCGATTACATAATTAATAGCTCATCTTTGTCTGGAATGAGTTATCTCCAGTAATGGCTTAATATACAGCGAATTACTCTACCCGCTGCTTATCATGCTGATAATTCACCCACGCGTTGATAATAAACGTCGTCACCAGAATGCCAAACACCACGCCCAGCGAGACGGCGATCGGAATATGGTAGAAATCGACAATCAGCATCTTGATACCAATAAACACCAGAATCACCGCCAGGCCATATTTGAGCATCGAGAAACGCTCCGCCACGCCCGCCAGCAAGAAATACATCGCACGCAGGCCGAGTATCGCAAACAGGTTTGAGGTCAGCACAATGAACGGATCGGTGGTGACGGCGAAGATTGCCGGAATGCTATCCACGGCGAAAATCACGTCGCTTAACTCCACCAGAATCAACACCAGCATCAGCGGCGTGGCATACAGCAAGCCATTCTTACGCACAAAGAAGTGCTCGTTGTCGATGGTGTCGGTCATGCGCAAATGACCCCGCAGCCAGCGTACCAGCGGCTTGTCGCCAATCCCTGATTCGTCTTCATGGGCCAATGCCATCTTCACGCCAGTAAACAGCAGGAATGCGCCAAAGATATACAGGATCCAGTCGAACTGCGAAATCAGCCAGCTACCGGTGAAGATCATGATAGTACGCAGGACAATCGCCCCGAGCACGCCATACACCAGCACGCGGCGTTGTAATGCCGCCGGAACAGAGAAATAGCTGAACAACATCAGCCAGACAAAGACGTTATCAACCGCCAGAGATTTCTCAATCAGATAACCAGTGAGGAAGGCCAGCGCCTGCGGGTCCGCGACTTCGCGTCCCTGTGTCTGCGCCAGATACCACCAGAAAGCGGCGTTAAACAGTAACGACAGCGTCACCCAAACCAGTGACCAGGCTGCAGCCTGTTTCATGGTCATAGCGTGCGCACCCCGACGCCCCTGCAACAACAGGTCGATAGCCAGCATAACAGCGACAACGACAGCGAATCCGCCCCATAACAACGGCGTGCCGACAGTATTCATAGAAGTTCCTTACACATAAAAAAACGGCCAACGTCGGAAGACGTCAGCCGCTGCTTTTTATGCATAGACCTCGCCTTCCGGCAAGGTCTCACTTACAACAAAAAAGGAATACGTCTGCGTATTCCTTTCGGGTTGCCCGGTGACCGGATGTGGTTTTTCACACATCGTAATGACGATCGACCGGCAATGAAGTTACTCCCCTTTGCAGGTAACAAAGTATGACAGACCATTCATCCAGTCAATGGTCTGTTACATGCCTTTTACACTGCTTTACGGTAACAATTATTGCTTTACGCTATCTGCCGGAAAAATCACCCCGGTCTGGCGGCGGATCTCGGTCAGCAGTTTGGCGGTGATACGACTGACTGCCAGACCCGGATGATCTACCAGATGCTCATCCACCAGAGTGGCGAACAGCTCTGCTTCGTAGAGCATGGTATTAATATGCTGCGGCAAGGTGAGATCCTGCATCTGGCTGCCACGCGGTACAAAACAGACTTTCTGGCACTCGGAAAGTTTTTCAATTACCAGTGATCCCGCTTCGCCCTGAATCTCGCTTGCCAGTACAGAATCGCTGACTTTGGAGTGCTGCAACGTAACGCTGAAATCACCGTAATCCATCACCACCACGCCGTGGGCATCCACGCCGCTTGCCAGCAAACTGGCGGTTGCCTGCACGCTTTTCGGCTCACCAAATAACGCCACTGCCGACGCCAGGCAGTAAAAGCCGATATCCATGATCGAGCCGTTAGAGAACGCCGGATTAAAGGTATTGGGATTCTCGCCGTCGAGATAACGTTGATAACGCGAAGAGTACTGGCAGTAGTTAAAAAAGACTTTACGCAATTTGCCGACTTTCGGCAGCGCCTGGCGTAACAAATGAAAGTTAGGCAGGCTGGCCGTTTTAAATGCTTCAAACAGCACCACCTGATTTTCCCGCGCGCAGGCAATGGCGGCATCCACTTCCGCCAGATTCGACGCCAGCGGTTTCTCGCAAATTACATGCATTTTGTGACTGAGGAAAAGCTGCGTCTGGGAAAAATGCAGGGCATTCGGGCTGGCAATATACACCGCGTCAATGGCATCGCTTTCCGCCATCGCTTCCAGCGAAGTGAACAGATGCTCGACAGAAAAATCATTGGCGAAGTGCTGGGCCTGTTCAAGGCTGCGGGAATAGACGGCGGTTAACTTGTATTTGCCGCTCTCATGGGCGGCCTCGACGAACTGGCGGGTGATCCAGTTCGTGCCAATCACGGCGAAACGTATCATAACGCGTGGTTACTCCATAAAGGGATTCTGTCGTCAATGTAGCACGCCTTTTTCATCTTCGGCGTGCGTGGATACGCATTATTTCTGCGCCGGACAGCCATGTTCGCTAAATGGCCCAATCATGACCGACGGCCCGAGATATTTCGGCTGGCGATGGAGGATTTTGGCGTCAATCACCGCGCTGACGCGAGCGAGTTTTTCCCGCAGTTGAGTATAAAAACCCTGTTTCATATTCAGGTCAGGGGCATTAAAACCGATAGCATCGATGCCGTACTGTTTTGCCAGCCAGATGGCGCGTTGGTTATGAAATTTTTGCGAAATAATGGTGATATGGTTCTCACCAAACACTTTATTGGCGCGCACCACCGAATCAAGCGTTGAGAATCCGGCATAATCGCAGAAGATGACTTTCGCCGGTACGCCTTTAGCGATGAGCGCCCGCTGCATTCCTGACGCTTCATCGTAATTTTTTCGTCCGTTATCGCCACTGACCAACAGCCACTTCACTTTTCCGGCGTGGTACAACTCTGCGGCGCTATCAATACGTCGGGTAAAGTAGCGATTACCCGGCTTTGCTCCCAGCAATAACCCCACGTTACGTACCGGAACTGCGTTGACATCGCTCCATGTTAGTTGCTGGCTGGCGTTGACCATCGCCCGATCGCTGATAAAAACCGTCGCGCCTGCTACAAGCAACAGTAAACAGGCAATCTTAAGAATCCGGCGGGAAAAACAAACGCGACGAAGAAGGCGGAAAAATGCGCGCAGCATGGTCGTTATCCTTAACGAAAGAGGGACGTCGATTTTAGGCGTTAATGGGAGAAAATATAACGCCTGAATCCATTTTCAGATTTTGCCCCGGCCAAGCGACAGTTGCGTCAACCACAGGCGAGTGTCGAACTCAAGCTGGTGGTACTGTGGTTCCATATGACAGCACAACTGGTAGAACGCTTTGTTGTGCTCCTTCTCTTTCAGATGCGCCAGTTCATGCACCACGATCATGCGCAAAAACGGTTCCGGCGCGTTGCGAAACACGGTAGCAACGCGAATTTCAGCCTTCGCTTTCAGCTTGCCGCCCTGCACGCGGGAAACAGCAGTATGTAATCCCAGCGCGTTTTTCAGCACGTGGATCTTATTGTCATACATCACTTTATTGATCGGCGGGGCATTACGCAGAAACTGATTTTTCAGATCCTGAGTGTATTGCCAGAGGGCTTTATCGGTGGAGTAGTCGTGCGTTCCCGGATAGCGTTTTGCCAGCACATCACCCAGACGCTGTTCATTAATTAGCGTGCGTACCTGGGAAAGTAGCTGCTCGGGATAGCCCTGAAGATAAGTAAGATTGCTCATAACTGCCCATGAAAAAGAGAAAAAGGGTATACTCACGCACCCTTTTCAGGGGCAACGTCGAAATTTTATCATTCAGGAGGGCCGATGAGCCACTTAGACAACGGTTTCCGTTCACTGACACTACAACGTTTTCCGGCGACGGATGACGTTAACCCGCTACAGGCGTGGGAAGCGGCGGATGAATATTTGCTGCAACAGTTGGACGACACAGAAATCCGCGGCCCGGTGTTAATCCTGAATGATGCTTTCGGTGCGTTAAGCTGCGCGCTGGCGGAACATAAACCGTACAGTATTGGTGATTCGTATATCAGCGAGCTGGCAACGCGCGAGAATTTGCGTCTCAACGGGATTGATGAGTCGAGCGTGAAGTTTCTCGACAGCACTGCCGACTACCCGCAACAGCCGGGCGTGGTGTTGATCAAAGTGCCGAAAACGCTGGCGTTGCTGGAACAACAACTGCGTGCGCTGCGCAAAGTGGTCACGCCGGATACACGTATTATTGCTGGCGCTAAAGCCCGCGACATTCACACTTCCACGCTGGAACTGTTCGAAAAAGTGCTCGGCCCAACCACCACCACGCTGGCATGGAAAAAAGCGCGACTGATTAACTGTACCTTCAATGAACCGCCGCTGGCTGATGCACCGCAGACCGTTAGCTGGAAACTGGAAGGCACCGACTGGACTATCCACAACCATGCGAATGTCTTCTCCCGCACCGGGCTGGATATTGGCGCGCGTTTCTTTATGCAGCATCTGCCGGAAAATCTTGAAGGGGAGATTGTCGATCTTGGCTGTGGTAATGGCGTCATTGGTCTGACGCTGCTTGATAAAAACCCGCAGGCGAAAGTGGTGTTTGTCGATGAATCACCGATGGCAGTTGCTTCCAGCCGATTGAACGTAGAAACCAACATGCCTGAAGCGCTGGATCGCTGCGAGTTTATGATCAACAACGCACTTTCTGGCGTAGGGCCTTTTCGCTTTAATGCTGTGCTCTGCAACCCGCCGTTTCACCAGCAACATGCGCTGACCGATAACGTTGCCTGGGAGATGTTCCACCACGCCCGCCGCTGCCTGAAAATCAACGGTGAGCTGTATATCGTTGCCAACCGCCATCTGGATTACTTTCACAAACTGAAGAAGATTTTTGGCAATTGCACCACTATCGCGACGAATAATAAATTTGTGGTGCTGAAAGCAGTGAAGCTGGGGCGTCGTCGATAAGGTTGGGAGCTACCTGCCGGATGCGGCGTAAACGCTTATCCGGCTTACATTCAGCACGTTACCCCGAGGCCGGATAAGACGCGTCAAGCGTCGCATCCGGCACTTCAAAGAACGATTTAAATCTCCAGCGCAAGCCGCGTCCCCTGAGCTATCGCTCGCCGTGCGTCCAGCTCCATAGCCACATCGCAGCCGCCAATTAAATGCACGGTTTTCCCGCTATCAATGAGCGGTTGTGCCAGTGCGCGGTTTGGCTCTTGCCCTGCACAGATCACCACATGATCTACTGCGAATACCTGCGTTTCACCGTTGATCACCACATGCAGTCCGTCATCATCGATCTTCTGATAACTTACGCCTGGGATCATTTTCACGCCGCGCGAGAGCAGGGTGGTGCGATGGATCCAACCGGTGGTTTTACCCAATCCCTGACCTGGTTTGCTGGCTTTACGTTGGAGCATTACGATTTGTCGTGGGCTACGGGGGATCTGTATACCTTGCGAACTTAAGCCACCAGCTTGTTGCAGGCTGCTGTCGATCCCCCATTCTGTGCAGAATTCAGCGATATTCTGGCTGGTGGATTCGCCTGGCTGACTCAAATACATTGCCGTATCAAAACCAATACCGCCACAACCGATGATGGCGACTTTGTTGCCCACTGGCGCTTTGTCGCGCAGTACATCGAGGTAACTCAGTACTTTCGGATGATCGATCCCGTCGATGGGCGGAATACGCGGCACGATCCCGCTGGCAAGGATCGTTTCATCGAACGCCTGTAATTGATCCGCCGTCACGGTGTGATTGAGTTTCAGCGTCACGCCCGTCACTTCGATCATCCGGCGGTAGTAACGCAGTGTTTCGTAGAACTCCTCTTTACCGGGGATCTGTTTGGCAATGTTGAACTGCCCACCGATCTCGCCGTGAGTATCAAACAGCGTTACCTGATGTCCACGTGCTGCTGCGTTAATGGCAAACGCCAGCCCCGCCGGACCTGCACCGACCACCGCCAGATTTTTTTTCTGCATAGCAGGAAGGATTGGCATTTTGGTTTCATGGCAGGCGCGAGGATTGACCAGACACGAAGTCACTTTGCCGACGAAGATCTGATCCAGACAGGCCTGGTTACAGCCAATACAGGTGTTGATCTCATCAGCTCTCCCCGATTGCGCTTTTGACAGCAGCTCGGCATCAGCCAGAAACGGTCGCGCCATCGACACCATGTCCGCATCGCCACGCGAGAGGATATCGTCGGCAACCTGCGGATCGTTAATTCGGTTGGTGGTCACCAGCGGCAGTGATACATGGCCTTTCAGTTTGCGCGTGACCCAACTGAATGCGCCGCGCGGCACGGGAGTGGCGATGGTCGGAATCCGCGCTTCATGCCAGCCAATGCCGGTATTGATAATGGTTGCGCCAGCCGTTTCAATGGCCTGCGCCAGTTGTACCGTTTCGGTAAAAGTGCTGCCGCCTTCTACCAGATCGAGCATCGACAGACGGTAGATAATAATGAAATCGTTGCCGACGCGTTCGCGCACTGCACGTACCACTTCAACGGCAAACCGCATCCGGTTAGGGTAATCACCACCCCACTGGTCGCTACGCTGGTTGGTGCGCAGAGTCAGAAATTCGTTGATCAAATACCCTTCGGAACCCATAACTTCTACGCCATCGTATCCGGCCTCCCGCGCCAGTTGCGCACAGCGGGCGAAATCGTTGATCAGTTGCAGGATCTCTTCATGGCTTAACTCATGAGGAACGAAACGGTTGATGGGAGCCTGCAATGCGGACGGGGCGACCAGATGCGGCTGGTAACTGTAGCGCCCGGTATGCAAAATTTGCAGGGCGATTTTGCCGCCTTCCTGATGTACCGCTTCGGTAATAATGCGATGGTGTGGGATCTGACTGGCGTCGTTGAGCATTGCGCCGCCTTCCATGCCAACGCCCGTTAAATCTGGTGCGATACCGCCGCTGACAATCAGCGCCACGCCGTGGCAGGCGCGTTCGGCATAAAACGCCGCCAGCCGCTCAGCGCCATCCGGGTATTCCTCCAGCCCGGTGTGCATTGACCCCATCAGTACGCGGTTTTTTAACGTGGTGAAGCCTAAATCAAGCGGGGCGAACAGCGACGGGTAGCTCATAAGATTGTCCAGTATGTAAAATAATTGTTATGTGGTCGGATGAGTTCTAATTTAGCCGTCGCCGGAGAAAAGGGAAAAGGGGAATGCGGGGTTTGTGATGGGATTCAAAAAGAATACGCCCGGTGGTAATGCCGGATGCGACGCTTGCCGCATCTTATCCGGCCTACGGGGACTTATCCGGCCTACGGGCGTACATGTAGGGCGGATAAGGCGTTCACGCCGCATCCGCCAGTGGCGCGGTGCAGATGCCGGATGCGACGCTTGCCGCGTCTTATCCGGCCTACGGGGGCTTATCCGGCCTACGGGCGTACATGTAGGGCGGATAAGGCGTTCACGCCGCATCCGCCAGCCGTTGTAAATTACTGCTTACGGAAAAAATCGTTATACAACATATACAAATGTGCTGCGCTCCAGGAGAAATTTGGGGCACCTTGCTGTGCGCCGGTCAGCGGGTTGTAATTCTCCTGAATCGGACCGTCGGCGGTTAAGCCTTTGGCGTGCTGGAAAAAAGTATCCGCAAGTTTCAGGGCATCATCGCGATAACCGTAACGCTCCATACCTTTCAGAGCAAACCAGAACTGATCCACCCATACGCGCCCGCGCCAGTAGATATCCGCGCCAAAGGCCGGATTGGTTAACGCTGCCGTTCCCAGTGGGACAAAGGTGTTGAACTCTTTGGTGTCCAGCATCACCTTCACCACCGCGTCGGCATTGGCCTGCGTTGCTGCACCATTAAACAGCGGCGACCAGCCTTCCGGCCCTTTACCGCGCTCGACAATCGGCTTGCCCGCGCAGCCGTTCGCTAACGGTTTATCTTCAATGCGTATGTCATAGTAGAACTGTGTGGCCGGGTCGAACATACAAGTATTGATGTAATCTGCGAGCTGTACTGCCAACTGGCGATAACGTTTGGCTTCTTCGGGTTTGCCGAGGATTTTCGCCATCTCGGCCAGATAATGATTATCGCTGTACATATAGCTGGCCTGATCCACCGATTCCTGTAACAACGAGTAGCCCAGCAACGTCCCGTCCTGACTGCGGTTTTCAGCGAATTTCACCGTCCAGTCACTACGTTTGCCGCCGTTAGCGACATATTTATCCAATTGTTCTTTGTCGATAAAACCAAAGACGGCTGCATCATCACGACCCGATTCCCACGACGCGGCAACCTGCGCCGGAATTTCCAGGCTGTCGTACTGGCCTTTCTCAACTACCCGGGCGTAATTGTTCAGCCCGGACTGCGTCTCTTCTTTGTCGCCTTTTTTCACTGTAAACAGCATCTCGCCATTCTCAGTATTGTGGGCTTTATCGCGGGTTGCGCCATATTCCGGTACGCCGTTGCCGTTATGATCGCGGTTACGTAACCACCAATCGTGATAGGCCACCAGTTTCGGGTACATCTCTGCCAACCAGCCTTTATCCTGGGTGACGTTGTACACTTCCATCACCGACCAGGCGGCAAGACTGGGTTTGGTATTACGTTCATTCCAGTTGCCGCCATCGCCGCCACGCTCGGGGCTAAGGTTCCACGCAATCAGGTCCGGCACAAATCCCACATCCTGCGGACGCACGGCGTCGCCAGGTTGGATCTGCCAGGAGAAGACCGCGCGGATATTCTCTTTGGCGATGTCCGGATTGAAATGCGCCATCGCAAACGCCTGCTTCCAGGTATCCCACGGCCAGGTCTGATTGCCGGAGAACCAACGCCCGGTTACCGACGGCGTGACGGTGTTATATTTCACCGCACCGCCCGGCGAACGCCAGTTGCCGTTGAGGGTTTCGATCGCTTTCACCGCGACGCGCGTCTGCTCCAGCGTCGCATCCGGATTGGTTAACCCTTTCTTCAGGTACTCTTCCCAGCGTCGCTGCGAGGCGGTGAGATAAAACGCCGGACGCGCCAGAATATCGCGGATTTGCATCTGTTCTTTGCTGACTTCCTGGGCGGTCAGCAGATGGGAATAGGTGGTATAGAGTGTCGTCGAACCGTTGATATGCGCCTTACTGGTAAAGCGATTACCGTTGATTTCAGTCTGCATCGGTAATGATTTATGCACCTGATATTCCGATTCGCCGGAGGTCAGCAGATCCCAGGTGGCGCGCACTTTGCCAAAGGTAACTTTCAGGCCATCACGGGTGGCGCTGATCTTGCGTTGATAATCAGGGTACTCGCCAGTAATGGTTTTATCAGAAAGCGGTTTCCCTTCTTTCGCTTCCAGTTTTTCCAGCAGCTCGCCGTCCCACACCAGATCCAGCGGTTTATCGCTGGTGATTTTGGTTTCCAGTAGTGACGTGCGCGGCGTGGCGAAGCGCAGAGTCATTTCTATCTGCACATCTTTTGCTGTCAGCTTTTGCACCAGCGCACCGGGAATACTGTATGCCTCCAGTGTGAAGTCGACTTTTTGGCCGTCCTGCCAGACAGTCAGGCGGTCGAAATTGGTGGCCATAAAGTTGATGTACTCTTCCGTTAGCAGTGCAACGCCCGGAAAGCCACCCATGGTGTTCGGGCCGTCAGGCAACAGGTGGCCATGCCAGGCACCGAGATCGAAAAATGGGTTAAAACGCTGGTGGTCGTCGTAATCGTAATCCTTCATGTACTGCGGCGCGCCGGTACGGTTAATCACGTTTTTATAATTGTCGGCGTTAGCGGCATGGGCGGAAAAGCTCATCAGCAGGGCGCAGGCTACTGGCGTTAAAATGGTTTTGATTTTCATGAGATTACTGTCCTTATTACCAGTAAAAATATTGCATCAGGAAGAGTTGGTCGCTGGGATCGTGAGAGGCATTTTTCATGTAGAAGCGGCTGTCAAAAGCCGTAGCGAAACGTCCGCCACCGTATTCGTACCAGATACCAAACTGCATGAAAGAGGTGGTTTCATCGTCTGCGTGGTCAGGGCGATGTCTGGCGTAGGTGTAAGCGGTGGAGAGATAAATGCCTTTTAACGCTTCATACATGGCGCTCACCATCATCCCGCTTTCACTTCCCGGTACGTCCAGCCCGTCGGCGCGTCCGGTATGGTGCCAGGCGCGTGCGGCGAAGTTCGGGGTAAGCAGGCCAGTGAGATAAAGCTGTCCTGTGCCGTCGGTAATTTCCAGACCGTTCATCCAGGTGATGCCTTCGGCAAGGTCATACTGGATGTAACCGTTCATCATTGCCGGATAGGTGTATTTATCGTCGTAGCGATCGTATTTGCCAAAATGCAGCCAGGCTTTGCTTTCGTCATGATGTCCGGCAGGTGTGGCGGTGACGCTATAACGAAAATTACCGGTTAGGTTTTGTACCTTCAGCGCGGTCATAATGTCACGGGTATTGGGAATGACGTAGCCCAGATCGGGCGTGAAATCGCCCCACCATTGCAGGTCATCCAGTGAGGAATCCTGACGCAGACTCAGCATGATTTCGGTGCCATCATTGGTACGATAACCGCCATAGAAACGGTTAATCCCACCTTCAAAACCGCCCCAGCTATGGTCAGGCACCCATGCATTGCCGTCGTGGTCGGCCTGCACGGTCCAGCCTTCACCGTAAATCAGGCCGAACCAGGAGCCATACTTCATCTCCAGGCCACCTTCAATATAGGTGCCGTCACTGTATTTATGTTTATTCTCACCCTCTAAATCCATATATCCACCAACCCCTAATTCGCCGTAAAAACGAAATGAAGGAGAAGACGTCGAAGTAATCGCGGGTGTTTTTGTGTCGTCATGTTCTGCCGGACGTGCTTCATCAGCGGCCGCAAAAAACGCGTAGCAAAACGGCAGAGCAACTAATGCTCTGCAAGGCGTACTATTAAATTTCATAATGTTAATCCATGAGCTAAAGAAAAAGTACAGCCTTTTATCGACATAATTAATAATGTTAAAAATACTCAGGCAGAAACTATTTTCCCTCTCCCCATCCAGGAAGAGGGAAAATGCCTGCTCATTTTTTATTAGTCTGCTTAATCCACGTTGTTGGCTGGCGTCGCTTCAATATGGCGTTCTTCAGCCGTTAATCCTTTTATATATTTGCTGTATTTCCACCACGCAAAGCCGAGGAAAATAACAATACCGCCGACGTTATAAAAAATGATGGTCAGAATATTTGCACCGGTCGGGAAGGTCGAGGCGACAAATCCTACGGCAAATATCGCAATCAGCATTGAAACAACGATAATACCGGTGCGACGGGAACCCATACGGAAATCACGTGGCAGGTGATCTAATTTGGCGCGTAAATTCAGATAGGCCAGCATGATGAATAACGGCGGAAGCATGGACGCTGCCGCGGTCATATTAATAATAGTATTCATTAGATCCTGCACGGTATTGGAGCCGAGCATCGGGATAATCATCAGTGGGATCACGATCAGGAACTGGATCCACGCCGCGCGCGCCGGAACGCCGTTTTCGTTCAGTTCGACGGTTTTCTTACCAAAGATCCCTTCCGGGATTTCGGAGAAGAAAATTTTCACCGGCGTTGCGGTCCACATCAGCAGGGAACCGAACATCGCGGTAAAGGACACAAGGCCAACAAAGCGGTTCATTAATGCTTCCGGCAGACCAAAGTATGCGGCCATGCCGTGGAATACCTGCACCGATCCGCCAGTAAATTTCAACTCTTTGCTGCTGACGAAGACGTTAATCAGCACCGAGGAGACGGAGTACAGTACACCGATAAAAATCCCGGCGAGGATGATCACTTTAACGAACGATTTCGATCCGCCTTTAACGTCGTTAACGTACACAGCAACGGACTCTGCGCCGCTTGCGGCCATAAAGATCCAGGTGGTAACGCCGAGGAACGCCCAGTTAAAGTTCGGGATCATCGCGTCAACGGTGATGGGGTCTGCAGGTTGTACGCCGCCAACCAGCGCCGTACCTGCCAGTAAAATGTAGGAGAGCGTTAACAGCAGCATCAGCGTTGAAGTAACGGAGGTGATTGGTCCCAGCATTTTCGCCCCGTTGGTGGAAACCCATGTGGAGAAGGCGAACAGCACCATGCTGATAATGGTGGTGGCAACTGGCGTCATAATATATTCGTAGCCGAGGAAGGCATACGAGGCGTAAGCAATAACGCGCGGCAATAATGAGGTGAAAAAGAACAGGTTCACGAACCAGTAGGTATAGGCAGTAATAAATGCCCAACGTCCGCCCAGCGAACTTTTTACCCATGCGTAGACACCAGCTTCCGAGTTTTTATTTAACGAAACAAATTCTGCGATGATCAGACAGAAGGGAATAAAATAAAAAATCGTCGCGAGGAAAAACATCGGTGCCGAGGCCAGTCCAAGCTCAATATTATTATTGATGACGTTATTAAAGCTATAAACGGCGGCAAAAGTCAGCGAGAGCAAGCCGAATTTGCCGATTGTATTACGTTTGGTATCAGACATAACACATCTCCGAAAATGAGTAGGGTAGCGGTGGCGGCAAACTCCTTTTGCCGCCGTAGTTGTTATTTGTTATGGAAATAACCATCTTCGATGGTGACTTTGAGAACGACTTTTTTGACTGCGTTATTACAGATAAACCGATACGCTTCATGGTTATCGCAAATAATGATTTGCCCTTCATGAACTTCAACGGTTTCTCCGCAGCCCTTTAAATATTCACGGTCAGTTTCATCGCGATAATATTCCACGACCTGTAACATCTCTTTCGGTGCATATTCAATTTTTTGCTGCCCTTGCAGGTAGTAATGCACTTCAAAATAGCGGCGATGTCCGGTAAATAACGCATCAGTCGCGGAGTCGTTTTCCACTCGATAGGTCAATGAGTCACCGATGGAGTGGGCGACGCCAGGCTGAATATTGTCGATATTTTCAATCGCTTCAACGCAGCGTTGCCACTTCTTGCCAGAGGCGTAAATCTGGCGGAACTGTTCTAAGTTATCGATGATCCTCATTGCTTATTCTCGCTGTGCAAATTCGTGGAAAAGAACCCAGCGCCGAACTCATGCGACGCCAGGCTTTGCGCGGTGGCTTCTCCGCCAGAAACTGGCAGCAACGTAAAGCCGTAGCTGAAGTCACGGAACCAGACGCGCCAGGAGTCCAGCACCTCGCTACCCCAGGAGTTGGAGCCGAGGCCAAGCAACTGGTGGTCGAGGTTCAGAGTGATGTCATCGCTGCGCCGCAGCTCGTTGCAGTGCTGGGCTGCGTGGATGTTCTCCTGGGTATAGTGCCAGGCGCTGAAGTTAATCGGGCGCTGCGGAACCACCAGCAGACCGCTGCCGTGGCGGTTAGTCAGTGCCGCCCAGCGGACATGCTGGCGGTTGCCGTTGTTCTGCGGGAAGGGATAGTTCTCGAACATGGCATCGACGTTGCTGCGCCAGATATCGATGATGTTAGCCTGCTGGCTGTCGGCGTAGTTTTCGCCCGGTCCACGTCCGTAATACGCCACCTGATCGTATTCGCCGTTAATTCCCATGGTGAAACCGATGCACGGAATGATGTGCGGATAGTCGCCGTAACGTTCGCCGGAAAGTGCCACGTTAACCTGACCATCGGCAGCGATGCGCCAGATGTAGGTGCAGCGCATCCCGAAGTCAAACACCGGCGGGGCAATAACCGTGCGGCTGATGATCAACACCTCGCCATCACTTTGCTCAACGGCAAAGTCGCGCAGATGCTCCTGCATGATCTGCAAATGATTCGGTTGCCACAGTCCTTCGTACTCCTGCTTGTGGTTGTCGATCATTGGCTTGAAGAAGTTGATCTTTGGCTCGCGAGTCAGCAGTGATTCGCCATTCACCTGCCATGACGTCGGTTTGCCAGTCAATTTTGAGAAGGTGATTGCGAAGTTGTAGCCGCGAACGGTGCAGCTCAAACGTTCATCTTCCAGCGTCAGCGGATGGGCGTTATTCGGCGCGAAAGGCACAGGCTGCGCAGTGTTTTCCTTCAGCGGGAACTGATAAGTGGCGATAGGGTGCCCGGCGTCGCTGTAGCGAGTGCGGGAATCTTTGGTCACCGTAATGTTGAGAAACGCTTCGCGGGTGTCCAGTTGCGGCAGCGTGATGTGCAAGGGGGCTTCGCTGTTCGGCGCAACGTCGCGCAGCTTAATTTGCTGCGTCGCGAGCGTTTCACCTTCGGCGCGCACGTCTACGTGCAGGGTGTAGTCATCAAGCGTGGTAAACCACAGTTTATTTTCGACTTTCAGTTCGCCGCGATTCAGATCCAACGCGTGAATTTTTACCGGCGCGATAACCTGTTTGTACTCTTTCAGACCCGGCCCCGGTGTCTGATCGGAATAGATCAAACCATCAAGACAGAAGTTATAGTTGTTGGGATAGTCGCCGTAATCGCCGCCGAATTTATACCAGACGTTGCCGTTGTCATCCTGCGCCTGGATCCCGTGATCACACCACTCCCAGACATAATGCCCCTGAATGCAATCGTGCTTATAGAAGACGTTCTGGTATTCCGTCAGCCCGCCAGGTCCGTTACCCATCGCATGGGCGTATTCACAGATGATGCGCGGTTTTGGATGCGGGTATTCACCAAACTCATTCATCAGCGGCACGCGGGTGTACATGGTGGAAATAATATCGACCACTTCAGCATCGCGATCTTCTTCGTAGTGAACCAGACGCGTGTCATCCAGCGCCTTCGCCGCGTGGTACATCGCGCGGATGTTACAGCCATAGCCGGACTCGTTGCCCAGCGACCAGATGATGATCGACGGATGGTTTTTCTGCGCGTGAATATGACGAACGATGCGCTCGACGTAGACTTTTTCCCACTGCGGATCGTCGGTAATGCGGCTGATATCACCAACGTTAGCAAAGCCGTGCGATTCGACGTCGGTTTCCGCCATCACAAACAGGCCGTAGATATCACACAGTTCGTAAAAACGCGGATCGTTCGGGTAGTGAGCAGTACGCACAGAGTTGATGTTGTGTTGTTTCATCAACTGGATATCTTTCTCAACGCGATCTATCCCAACGGCGCGGCCTTTGCGATGATCGTTGTCGTGGCGATTGACGCCGTGCAGCATCACATAACGGTTATTGATCCAGAACAGACCGTCGCGCACTTTGATATCACGGAAGCCAACGCGTTGCGGCACCACTTCCAGAACATTGCCGTTGGCATCTTTCAGCGTCATGACCAGATGGTAAAGATAAGGGGATTCTGCTGACCATTGCTGCGGCTGTTCGACAGTAAAAGCAAAACTGGCGCTGGTCAGTTTTTCAATTGCCAGGTGATTAATGGCGCTGCGGTGCACCACGCGTTCGCCGTCGAACAGGGTATATTCCAGCGTCGTTACGGCAGGGGAGGCAGCGAGATTTTCCAGCACCACTTCGCAGGAAAGTGTGGCGTCGCAATAGGCTTCGTCAAAGTCGGTACGCACGGTGAAATCGTTAATGTGCGTCAGTTGTTTACCGATCAGATAAACATCGCGGAAGATCCCCGCCGACCACCACATATCCTGGTCTTCCACGTAGGTGGAGTCAGCCCACTGCATCACGCGCACACACAACAGGTTGTCGCCAGTTTTAACCATCGTACTGATGTCAAACTCTGCGGTCAGGCGACTGCCCTTGCTGAAGCCAACATACTGACCGTTAACGTAGACTTCAAAATAGGTTTCGACGCCGTCAAATTTAATCAGCGTCTGTTTACCCTGCCAGCCGTCGCTGAGGGTGAAAATACGTTGATAGGCACCGGTTGGGTTATCGCTGGGAACAAACGGCACATCAATGGGGAACGGAAAACCTTCGTCGGTATATTGCAGTTTGCCGTGACCTTCCATTTGCCACATGGCGGGGACGGTAATATGCCCCCAGTCAGCCATTAACTCAGAGGTGAAGGCTTCTGGCACTTGCAGCGGATGATCAAAAAAATGGAAATTCCACTGACCGCTTAAAGGCAGAAACAGGCTGCTGGTTTCGCGGGCAAAGGTACGTGCCTGCGCAACAGAATCATATGAAAAAAAGTACGCACGCGGCGTAAGTCGGTTTTCGTGGGTGAGCTGAATGTTTTCCCAGCGATTCATAGGGCCTCCCGGTAGAGAGAAATCGGAACCATTTATGGCGATGGTAGTTTGTGTAATTGATGGGGAGTTTAGTAAAATTTTTACTAAAAAGTAGCAGGTAAATGCATTTACTTTAACTGGATCACGAAAATAAACGGCAGCACTGTCCGGCAAAAACGATTGCCAGACAGTGTGTGAGGGGATTTAGCGGGTTGTACCGCGCAGTTTTAATTTGCTGGGAACGAAGACTAGCAGCGGCAGCGCGCGACCATCGCGAGCCTTTTCATACACCAGATTAACGCCCTGGCTTCCCATCATCTCGGAATGGATTCGCACGGTTGAGAGCGGCGGAAAGGTAAATCGCGCGGTAGGAATGTCGTTAACGCTGATAAGCGAAATATCCTGCGGGATGTTCAGGCCACGTTCATGAATTGCCCGTAGTACGCCGATAGCAATGGAATCGGAAGCGACAAACAATGCCTTCGGGTAGTTTTCCCGCGCCAGCATTTGTTTTGCCAGTTCATAGCCTGACGAGCTGGAAAAACCGCCGCGCCAGATATCCTCTTCGCGCACAACGTGCTTGAGATGACCATACTCGACAAATGCCGCTTCGCGAATATCTGCTTTGCCTGGCTCGTCTTCGCCGCCAATAAAACCGATGCGATTTACACCCTGAGCAATATAGAAATCGATGATTTCTTTACTGATGCGTGCCAGATCGATATCTACCGCATCGTAATTGCTGCCTGGCTCGTGAAAGTCGATAAAACAGATATTATCGGTTAACGCACTGGCGGCGGCGCGTAGGGCAGGCGTGGGCTTGCCGACAATTAAAATGCCGGTGACGTTTTTAATGTCCGGCAAGCCGTTGTGCTCATAACAGTTGGTCAGTTCGATCGCCAGCTTTTCGCACTGGGTTTCAATGCCGTGACGGATCGCCAGATAGTAAGGGTCGTTGATCTCCAGCTCCTGCTGGTAGCTGTAGATGGCCAGAATATGGTGCTGGTTGACTGCACCAGTCTGTAATTTACGGGCGCTGCTGGTCTTGTACTCCAGCTTTTCTGCGATCTCCAGAATGCGATGTTTCGTCTCTTCCTTTACATTCAATGTCGGATCGTCATTTAAGACCCTGGATACTGTCGCCAGGGATACGCCAGCTTCGATTGCGATGTCTTTTAGTGTTGCCATGTTTACCTTTTTTACTTTCCCTGATGTGCGCCTTCATTGTAGAGGAAGTGCTTATTGGGTCACCTGTTTTCAGTAAATAAAGCGCGTTTCTTTGACGCTGTAACGGTAACACAGTGGCTTACGAATGTGATCACGCCTGCATTCTCTATTTTTAGCCTACAGGATTCAGAAAAACTTTTGCTATAGTTTAGTAAAATTTTACTTGAAGGGGAGAAACAATGGAAACCGTGGCTTACGCTGATTTTGCGCGTCTGGAAATGCGTGTCGGGAAGATTGTGGAAGTTAAACGCCATGAAAACGCCGACAAGCTGTACATCGTACAGGTTGATGTCGGTGAAAGAACGCTGCAAACCGTGACCAGCCTGGTGCCGTACTACCGCGAAGAAGAGCTGATGGGTAAAACGGTGGTGGTACTGTGCAATCTGCAAAAAGCAAAAATGCGCGGTGAAACTTCGGAATGCATGCTGTTGTGTGCAGAAACTGATGACGGCAGTGAAAGCGTGTTATTAACGCCGGAGCGGATGATGCCTGCGGGCGTGCGTATCGTATAAAAAATGGCGGATGGCGAATTTGCCTCGCTATCCGCCATCGGTATTACGCCTCTTCGACACTTACTCGCATGGCGGCCAGCGCCTTACGCGCCGCTTTGATCACCTGCTCACACTGTTCAATGCTCAGTGTCAGTGGCGGTTCAATGCGGATCGTTTTGGCATTGTTGAGCGTTCCGGCAACCAGCACGCGCTGGCGGAACATCTCGCTGGCAAAGTTGTAGCCGATTTCGTTATCAACAAACTCAATCGCCATCAACATTCCTTTGCCGCGCGCGTCCTGCACCAGATCGGGATATTCCCGCGCCAGTTGACGGAAACCGTCCAGCAACATATCGCCTTTTTGCTCAGCCTGGGCCGGTAAATTCTGTTCCAGCAACACGTTGATGGTTGCCAGCGCTGCCGCACAGGCCAGCGGGTTGCCGCCAAAAGTGGTGGTATGCAGAAACGGATTGTCGAACAGCACTGAGAATACCTCTTCGGTGGCGATGGTCGCGCCAATCGGCATCACGCCGCCGCCGAGGGCTTTCGCCAGGCACAGGATGTCCGGCTGAACGTTCTCATGTTCGCAGGCGAACATCTTGCCCGTGCGCCCCATGCCCGTTTGCACTTCATCGAGGATCATCAGTGCGCCGAACTCATCGCACAGCTTACGTACGGCGGTGAGATAACCCGGCGGCGGCAGAATTACACCACCTTCGCCCTGAATTGGCTCAAGGATCACTGCGGCAACATCATCACCGGTTTTTTTGCACTCGCTAAGGGCTGTGCGCATGGCTTCAATATTGCCAAACGGTACATGACGGAAACCCGGCAGCAGCGGCATAAACGGTTTGCGGAAGGTCGATTTCGCCGTGGCCGACAGTGCGCCAAGCGATTTGCCGTGGAACGCGCCGCTGGTAGCAATAAAAGTAAATTTGCCGCGCGGTGACTGATAAGCCTTCGCCAGTTTTAGCGCCGCTTCAATGGACTCGGTGCCGCTATTACAGAAGAAGCTGTATTTCAGTTTACCGGGCGTCAGCGCGGCAAGGGTTTTCGCCAGCATCGCCCGTAACGGATCGAGCAACTCCTGGCTATGCAGTGGCTGTTTCGCAAGTTGATTCTGTACGGCGGAAACTACAACTGGATTACGGTGCCCCACGTTGAAAATTCCAAAACCTCCCAGGCAGTCAATAAACTCCTGTCCCTGGGTGTCGACAAGCGTATTTAAACCTCCCGCTTGCCACTCTACGGCTCCGTAATCCCCGCCAGCGGTAACAGATTTGCGATACTCTAAAAATCCCGGATTGACATGTTCTTTGAAGTATTCAATCACCTCCCGGTTAAGTGCTTTCATCTCCTCATGATCCAGCGTTCGCTTTTCAATGAGATTCAGGGCGTGGGCGCTGCACGCTAAAGCCGATGCGCTCGAAGGTAACCTGTTCAAAATATGCTCCGGAGGCTCGCGTATCACATGATACCGATTTAAGTATTGCAGGGATTGCGCCACTCCGGCTGCGATTGCGAAAATCGGGATAAACACAAATGCAGCAATCATCTGTGCAACATTTAATGCTGATTGTTAACATTTGTTGTTATTTGGTACGATTTCTATCGAGTATGGATTTTGCGCTTGTTATGTAAATGCACTCTTTCAGGGCAGCAAATGCTTGTTTTTTGGGCAATGTAATTAATGTTATCGCATAGTAACATGGTGAAAGTATTTTAAATCAATGAATTACATTTTGTGCTTTAATCGCAAATTGCGATCTAAATCAAATTAAACCGCTAAAGATAACCGCGCCGGGGCCGACATAACTTCCGACAAGAAGTTAACAACAATATAACCTGCACAGGACGCGATTATGTCTTCTCATCCGTATGTCACCCAGCAAAATATCCCGCTGGCTGACGATACCACTCTGATGTCTACTACCAATCTACAAAGCTATATCACACATGCTAATGACACTTTTGTGCAGATTAGCGGCTATACATTGCGGGAGTTACAGGGGCAGCCGCATAACATGGTGCGCCATCCGGATATGCCGAAAGCGGCCTTTGCTGATATGTGGTACACCCTGAAACAGGGGGAACCCTGGAGTGGAATCGTGAAAAATCGGCATAAAAATGGCGATCATTATTGGGTGCGGGCGAACGCGGTGCCGATGGTGCGCGATGGCAAAATCAGTGGCTATATGTCGATTCGCACGCGGGCGACGGATAAAGAGATCGCAGCGGTAGAGCCGCTGTACAAGGCGTTGAATGTCGGGCGCACAAATAAGCGTATCCATAAAGGTTTAGTGGTGCGTAAAGGCTGGTTGGGAAAACTCCCTTCATTGCCGCTTCGCTGGCGGGCGCGTGGAGTGATGGCGCTGATGTTTATCGCGCTGGCGACCATGCTCTGGTTTGCCGCCGCACCAGTGGTGAATTATTTCCTCTGTGCGTTAGTGATGCTGTCAGGAATTGCCTGTTTTGAATGGCAGATTATTCGTCCGATAGAAAATGTCGCCAGCCAGGCGCTGAAGGTGGCGACCGGTGAGTGTAACAGTGTTGATCATCTGAATCGCAGTGATGAACTGGGGTTGACGTTGCGGGCAGTAGGGCAGCTTGGTTTGATGTGCCGCTGGTTGATTAATGACGTATCAAGCCAGGTTTCCAGCGTCAGAAGCGGCAGTGAAACGCTGGCAAAAGGCACCGATGAACTTAACGAACATACTCAGCAGACGGTAGATAATGTTCAGCAAACGGTAGCGACCATGAATCAGATGGCAGCGTCGGTAAAACAGAACTCTGCCACGGCTTCGGCTGCCGATAAACTTTCTATTACCGCCAGTAATGCGGCAGTGCAGGGCGGGGAAGCGATGACCACGGTGATCAAAACGATGGATGATATTGCAGACAGTACTCAGCGCATTGGCACTATTACTTCGCTGATTAACGATATTGCTTTTCAGACCAATATCCTCGCGCTGAATGCGGCGGTGGAAGCGGCGCGTGCCGGAGAGCAGGGTAAAGGTTTTGCGGTGGTTGCGGGCGAAGTACGTCATTTAGCCAGCCGCAGCGCCAATGCTGCCAACGATATTCGCAAGCTGATCGATGCCAGTGCTGATAAGGTGCAATCCGGTTCACAACAAGTGCACGCTGCCGGACGGACGATGGACGATATTGTGGCGCAGGTGAAAAACGTAACTCAGTTGATTGCTCAGATTAGCCATTCAACGCAGGAACAAGCTGATGGGCTTTCCAGTCTGACCCGTGCGGTAGATGAACTTAACCTGATTACCCAGAAAAACGCCGAGCTGGTGGAAGAGAGCGCGCAGGTGTCAGCGATGGTTAAACACCGCGCCAGCCGACTGGAAGACGCGGTGACGGTGCTGCATTAATCGGTATGCCGGATATCGTGGTTGGTACACAATGCCTGATGCGATGCTGGCGCATCTTATCAGGCCTACGGGCGCGTAGGCTGATAAGGCGTTCACGCCGCATTCGGCAATCGGTGATTAATCCAGTTGCGTAATATCAAAAGCGGCGCGGTCAATTACCGCAATGATCTTTTTTATCTGCGCGTCGCTGATGTCACTCTGGTTGACACGTAAGTCCAGCACCGCTTTAAAATTATCCAGCGCCCGCTTCATTTGCGGGTTCTGGCGTAGCGCAGCGCCAACGCAGCGGGCTTTGATCCGCTCTTCAATCATTTCCACTTGTTCGCGATTTTCTTCCAGCCACTGCGCGCCCTGTTCGGTCAGCGCAATCTGCTTCTTGCCGCCTTCTTCTTCGCGGATGGTAATCAGCGACTGCTCCTGGAGAAAATCCAGCGTCGGATAGATGACGCCCGGACTTGGGGTGTAATTTCCCTGGGTCAGATTCTCAATCGCTTTAATCAACTCGTAACCGTGGCTGTCATCGCGTGAAAGAATATCCAGAATCACCAGACGCAATTCACCGTGACCAAAGAAACGCTGCCGACGACCACCGCCGCGACCGTGACGACCACCGCAGCATTGACCATGCTCGTGCTCATGCTGATGACCGTGCCCGCAGTGCTCGTGTTCTGACTTCTCACCTTTGCAGCAGCCTTCATGGCGTGGCTGGCCTTCATGTTTACAACACCCTTCGTGATGATGGCTCATAATCAGCCTCCCGTTGCTTAATTAGATATATCTAATTTATATCTAATGTGAACATTACTGCAAGTGCAAAAATGATTTTTAAACGCAGATGTGCTCAACATGTAGGCCGGATAAGGCGTTCACGCCGCATCCGGCAGCCTTGCTATGGTGCTGAATGCCTTCACATACTTCAGATATATCAATTCTACAAATTGCTTGCATTTATCATGATTAGCAATCATTATCATTTGTGAATTTTATTTAGATATATCTGATTACCATCACGAAGGCGATAACAATGACTAACTCTCCCCGCTACCCACAGCGCGTTCGAAATGATCTGCGCTTCCGTGAACTGACTGTGTTACGTGTTGAGCGTATCAGCGCCGGTTTTCAGCGTATTGTCCTTGGCGGCGAGGCGCTGGACGGTTTTACGTCGCGCGGCTTTGACGATCACAGCAAACTCTTCTTTCCTCAAACTGACGCTCATTTTGTGCCGCCAACAGTAACGGAAGAAGGTATCGTCTGGCCGGAAGGACCGCGCCCGCCGTCGCGTGACTATACGCCGCTGTACGATGAACAACGCCATGAACTGGCGATCGATTTCTTTATACACGACGGCGGCGTCGCCAGCGGCTGGGCGATGCAGGCGCAACCAGGCGATAAACTCACGGTGGCCGGACCGCGAGGTTCGCTGGTGGTGCCGGAGGATTACGCGTATCAGGTGTATGTCTGCGATGAGTCCGGAATGCCTGCACTGCGCCGCCGCCTGGAAACGTTGAGCAAACTTGCCGTTAAACCGCAAGTTACTGCGCTGGTCAGCGTGCGGGATAACGCCTGTCAGGATTATCTCGCGCACCTTGACGGTTTTAACATCGAATGGCTGACGCATGATGAGCAGGCGGTGGACGCGCGTCTGGCGCAGTTGGCAATTCCTGCTGATGATTACTTCATCTGGATAACCGGTGAAGGAAAAGTGGTTAAGAATTTAAGCCGTCGCTTTGAAGCGGAACAGTATGATCCACAGCGGGTACGCGCAGCGGCTTATTGGCACGCGAAGTGATTGAACAGAAAGAAAAAAACAAAAGGCTGACGATTTCTCGTCAGCCTTTTGCTGTGTCTGGTGGCCCCTGCTGGACTTGAACCAGCGACCAAGCGATTATGAGTTGGTTGATAACCCTTTACTTACAGATACTTAGCGATACTTTTCAATACCTTAGTATTTTTTAAAACTACTGTATAAATACCTGTATATACCCCTAAATACTTCTTTACGGTATCCTATAGGTATCCTGGAGCAGAACAAGCGATTTTCCAGGATACCAGATCGCTTGGTGGGGTGTATGAGTGAAATTATTCAGATTCTCTAAAGTAAAAATTGCAGAACTGCCAACGCCGGAACATGGACAGGTCGAATACGGTGATACGGAGGTTAACGGGTTGCGTGTCCGTGTAGGTTCGTCAGGTGTGAAAAGTTTCTGCATTTCCCGTAAGCGTAACGGAAAATTTATTCGTGCCACGCTGGGGCGTTTTCCTGATCTGAGCGTGGATAATGCCAGGGCTAAAGCTATGGAACTCCTTGGAGAGGTCGCCACAACGGGGAAAAACCCGAACATAGCGAAGCGCACGAACAACAAGGCCATGATAACGCTGAATGAGGCGCTTGAAGCCTACATAAAAAATCGTGGCCACCGCCTGAAACCCGCCACAGAAAAACAGTACCGCAGCATATTACAGAATTATTCCGGTGACTGGATGGCCCATACCCTCGCCAGTATTACCCGCGAACGTGTGGAACAGCGGCATAAGGCTGTCACAGACGGGGCTGTATGGTTCGGTGCTGATAAAACCACGTTACGGGCTGGGGTTGGTACAGGAAGCAAGGCACAGGCCGATTTATGGGCGCGTGCGCTGCGTGCCGTGTGTCGGTTTGCGCACGATCATTATCGTGATGATGCGGGTAATACTCTTTTACCGGATCCGCCGACGCTGGTACTGAGCACTAAGCGCCAGTGGCACGGAACGGTAAGAAAAACGGAACGTATCCGCCTGCATGATTTTTCGCGCTGGTTTGCTGCTGTAGCAGCTGTACGCGACCAGGGCGAACAGGAAAGGGATGATATAGCGGTGACGGTATGTGATGCCGTGGAAATGGCGCTTTTTACCGGACTGAGAAAATCAGAAATTTTTGGCCTTACGTGGGATCGCGTGAATATGGGCGGTCGTTTTTTCTGGATAGACACCACGAAAAACGGGGATCCGCTCGAATTGCCGATCACTGATACGTTGCGGGAGATGTTCCGCCGCCGGCTGAAAATAAAAAACGCTGATGATGTTCTGGTGTTTCCTGGTGTGAAGGGCGTTATTCAGGAGACACGGCACATCATAGACCGGATAAGCGCGGCTACCGTTTCAGAGTCGAACGATGAAATGCTCTCCCCTGTACCATTCAAATGGCACGATGCGCGCCGGACGTTCGGAACGGTTGCCGAACTGGTGGGCGTGGGCAATTACATCCTCAAGCGCCTGATGAATCACCGTACTATGCGAAGTGCTGACGTAACGCAGGGGTATTTACATTTTGGTGCTGATGAACTGCTGGAGCCAGCGTCACGGATAGAACGGGCAATTCTGGAACATGCCGGGCTGGTGGAGAGTAAAAAATCTATTGATGCGCAATTGATGGCGGTCTTAAACAACCTAAGCGAAGAAGAAAAAAGGAAATTAATTTTTTCCTTATCTACAGATGAGTGTAACCAGTTATGGCAGAAAGAAAAATAACAACCCCTGATTATATCATTCACCTTTTTATACGTGAGTTATTTACTTACGGTGATAAAGCCTCTGTTGTACGTATAATTAAACGATGCTATGACGATAAAAATAACAAAGGGATAGACTGTTTTACAGAGCTTCTTACAAGTGTAGTTGCGTATTTTTCAAAATCAGCGAATGCTACAGAGGTTTTTCTTTATTTTATTGGCTTTACGACAGAAAATAAAAAGTTTAAACATCCAGAATTTTTTATCCATCAATTACAGCAAATGGATACTAGAAAAGAATCTTTTTTTCAGATTGAAAACTTGCCACCAGGCGCAATTAGTGCGTTAAATTCGGCAATCTCACTGTATGCAATAGGAATGAGAAATAATGCTGATAATCTTGTAAAACTTGGAATATACTTGTTAATTTCAGGGCTTTTTGAAGGTTATCATGTGGATTATGTTTGTGATGAAATATCAAAGCAAGCTATTGCTGAACATCAAAGAGAAAAAGCAAGCAAACCAAGAAATCATTATTACAATGAAGTTATGCACGTAATTAAATTAACGTGGGAAAAGTACCCTAAAGCCAGTAAAACAGGTTTATTGAACGAGCTTTCTGTTTACTATCATGGGAAAGTAAGTAAAAACACTCTGGATAAATGGATTAAAGAATCAGGAGCACAACCACCAAGACCTGATAAATATTCTTCGTTTGAACTTGTTCACCCCCAATAGCTGGCTAGTGTATCTTAATAGCTGGCTATTAAGGCTAAATAACTGGTAACCTCCCCACAGCAACTGGCTATTGGGCTAAAAACAAAATACCCATTGATTGATATTTATCACCGTTGTTACTTAGAAGTACACGGTGATAGATATGAATTTAAAGAAATCTGATTTATCAACTGACCGCCTTACACGTGCTGAAGCTGCTGCCTACCTTGGCGTTAACAATCAAACGCTGGCGAACTGGGCCTGTACTGGCAAGGTAAAAATCCCTTTCCATAAGCTGGGGCGCAAAGTGCTGTATATGCGCACTGATCTCGATGCTTATCTTGCATCCACTCGCAGAACGCAGACGGTGTAAGGGGGAGTGATGGCACATAAAACAAAGGCGACCGCAGAGGGCCGCCAGTGGCATAACACTAAACTTGAGCATATCCAGAATACCAGGTTGTTGGCTGGTGGGCAATGCTATCAGTCTGGCTCGATTCGCTGCCATGCCTGCAATGAGCGTATTTTCCTAGAATACTCTTTAAGGTACTTCTCAAGGATAAACGCACATGGTGCGAATCTCTCCGGTTCATGTTCGTTTACCGCATTTTTGCGTTGTTTTTTCTTGGATGAGGATAATTTCTTTAATGATTTGTCAGTCATCGTAGATACCTGTAACCCTGTGCGCCACAGTTCACCGCACCACGGCGCTGGTGATGGTTACTCCAGCTCTTTGGCCTTGCGCCGCTGGCGGCGTTTGATCTCATCAAGGATTTTTCTTGGTAAGAAGCCTGCTGGTTTATTCTCTGGTAGAGAAAGTTTGTTATCGGTCTGCTTTTCAGTCATACATCAGCCTTTAGGTTCAATGCCACGTCGCTTTAGTTCGGCACGAGCTAATTCTTTAAACCAATTGCCGAGGGTTAGGCCATCGGCGGTTGCTGCCTCGTTTACTTGCTGGCGTAGTTCTTTGCTAATTCGTATCTGGAATGTCGGCGACCATCCCTCGCCGCGTGGTGATTTATCCCGCTTTAATGTTGACATGTACGTACGTAACTCCTATTATCATCAATATTACGTACGTACATTAACAGTAAGTGCAACAAAAAACAAAGCCCCGCAAGTGTCGTTACCACTCGCAGGGCTTCTAACCACCAACGATAACGAGAGTATCGAGGTAGCTATGAGAAATCATACCATACACCCGCAAGGGCGGGATTCGCACAACCTGAATAAATTCGCCTGGCGTTTTATCGCCCTGAGCGCCGCAAAACCGCGTGTGATTACCATCGTGGCCACCAGCGAACAGGAAGCACGCCAGCAATCCCCGGCTGGCTGCGTGATGGTATTCGCCGCCCGTATTCGTCAGGGGGTGTGCCATGCCTGATATGTCAAATTACCAGTACCTGATTAATCCGCATTTTAACTGTGAGCATGATATTGCTAAAAAGGTTTATTCCGCTGCGGATGGGGCGACTGACAATATATCAATGGCCGTTGCGTCAATTGGTAGCCTGATGTGGCATGCGTCAGAAAATGAGGACTATGACGAAAAGGCCATGCGCATTGATATGGGTAATATCGGTTTGTTACTGGCAATGCTTGGACATTTTGATATTTCGTTACGGTGCACCATTGAAAATGCCACAGATGCATTAAATGCCATAAAGAAAGCGAATACTGATTCAAATCGGGGATAAATAATCATGAGAACGTATTTATCTGGCTTGACTGCCAGCGGTTATGCACATCCCAAAATTATCCCCGGCGCTATTTATCGGGATAAGAACGGCAACAGAGTAACAGTAAAATCGATAATGTTTGACCGTGTGTATTTTATTCGTGATGGCTATTCATTTCATAGTTCGCTGAACGTGGAGATCTTTATTAGCAGATTCAGGCGGGAAATCCCGCTTTCCAGAAATAACCATGTGTCACGTGTGAATGTGGATAAAAAACTACAGGAACTGAAAAACATGATTGCCGCGTGGAGAGAGCAGAAATGAAAAAAGCGCCAAATTTAAAACACCAGCCACGTGACAAAATGACGGAAGTCATCATTTTTGCGGGTAGTGATGCGTGGGCACATGCGAAGCAGTGGCAGGAACAGGACGGGCGACTGGCTGGCGATAACGTGCCTCCTGTCTGGCTTGGAGAGCAACAACTTGCCGAACTGGACAACCTGCAAATCGTACCGGACGGACGCTATCGCGTGCGTCTCTATCAGGCGGGGTTATTGCGTCCGGGGCTTGTTAATACCATCGGGCAGAAACTGGCAGCGGCAGGTGTCAGGGATGCTGATTATTACCCTGAAGGAATGCACAGCCAGAAACGGGAGAACTGGCGTGAATATCTGGAACGTGAACGGGCAGAGCAGGCGGAAAAGAAAAAGGTAGTTGAACTGCCTGTAAAGAAAAAAGAGCCATGCTATCAGGATGATGAATTAAAGCCCCGCGTTGAAAGTCGCGTCGATGGTGTTTTCTGGGTAACGCCCAAAGTGGATAAGCAGTCAGGCGAAATTATCCGGCCTGAGACGTGGTTATGTTCTCCGCTTGAACTACTGGGAACAGGGACGATCGGTAAAGAGCATTACCGCGTGATGCGCTGGAAAAAATTAGCAAACCATGAAGTCATCACAATGGCGATCCCGTGTGGTGGCATTGGCGACCGTGACGGCTGGCGGTTGCTTAAAGATCACGGGCTGAACGTGACAACAAACGGCAAATACAGGGCTATCCTGGCTGACTGGATGCAGTTAAGCGGAAGCCATGAGGAATGGCAGCTAAGCACAACAACGGGCTGGCATTTTGGCGCGTATATCATGCCGGACGGCTCAATCATTGGTGATTCTGAAAAACCGATCCTGTTTACCGGAAAAAGTGCCACTGTTAATGGCTATTCGGTTGCGGGTACGTCGGAGGGCTGGCGCGACTGCGTGGCGCGGCTGGCTGGTGGCAATCCGTCCATGATGCTGGGTGTTGCCACGTCACTGGCAGCACCTTTGATTGGCCTTGTTGGTGCTGACGGCTTCGGGGTACATCTTTTCGAACAGTCATCGGCAGGGAAAACCACCACGCAGAACATCGCATCAAGTTTATGGGGAGAGCCGGACGCACAACGGCTGACCTGGTACGGCACAGCGTTAGGTATCGCTAACGAGGCAGAGGCGCACAACGACGGGCTGTTACCCCTGGATGAAATAGGCCAGGCCGGAAACGCGCGGGAGGTGTCCACGTCAGCCTATACGTTGTTTAACGGTTCCGGGAAATTACAGGGGGCGAAGGACGGCGGCAACCGGGAGATAAAACACTGGCGCACGGTGGCAATCAGCACCGGAGAAATGGACGTTGAGACATTCCTCAAAACGGAGGGGATAAAAGTCAAAGCGGGGCAGCTTGTCCGCCTGCTTAACGTTCCGATGGAAAAAGCCACGCACTTTCACGAATACAGCACCGGAAAGGCGCACGCAGACGCGTTAAAGGATGCCTGGACAGAAAATCACGGGGCAGCGGGTCGTGAGTGGGTTAAATGGCTGGCAGGCCACCAGCAGGAGGCAAAGGATACGGTAAGGGAATGCCGCGAACGGTGGCGCAACCTGATACCGGAGAGCTACGGCGAGCAGGTCCACCGCGTGGGTGAGCGTTTCGCCATACTGGAGGCCGCGCTTGTGCTTTCCGGTCATGTAACTGGCTGGGCCGCGCAGGAATGCCGGGACGCAATACAGCATAACTTTAATGCCTGGGTGAAGGAGTTCGGCACGGGTAACAGGGAATTTAAACAGATGGTTGAACAGGCTGAGGCGTTTTTGTCGTCGTTCGGGTTCAGTCGATACCTTCCTTACCCAAACAGTGATGAACGTGATTTACCGATTAAAGACCTTGCCGGATACAGAAAGGGGAGTATCAGAAATGAAGATGATGAGTTCCGTTTTTACACGTTTCCTCATGTGTTTGAGGGGGAGATCGCACAGGGATTTAACCCGTCCCACTTTGCCCGCGCGTTGAGTGCTGCCGGAATGCTGGAAGCGGGTAACGATCGCCGTTACAAGAAAAAGGCTCTCGGCAAAATTGGGGGGAAGCAGCATGTTTTTTACGTGCTGATGTTCCAGCCTGAGGCAGAAGATTAACCCCCTGTGTGAGGTGAAAAGTTGCGGGTTATGTGGGTTACTCTGTGTATAAGTGCATTAACTGCATGAATAAAAAGGAAATCAATAACCCGCACGTAACCCGCAAAACGGCAGTTATAACCCACAAAAGTGCGATTATAACCCGCAGATGAATAACAGGAAGTGACAGCAAACAGCCACGCGTAACCCGCAGAAAAAACCCCGTTTGCGGGTTATTTTGAGCATTTTGCGGGTTACGCCACGGCTAAACAGTAAACAGTTAATTTTGTAATGTATTGATATTAATGAATAAAAAATACTTAGCAAGCGAAGATAACCCGCTAACCCGCTAACCCGCATAACCCGCACTGTTTTGTATATATATACGAAAAATTGAGATCTGAACTATGAAGGCAAACCGCAAACAACCACACTACCGCGCTATTGACCTTACAGAGCACTGGCTGAGAGTGGCGATAAAAATCATCGACCGCAACGCCGGGGAAGGATATGCGAAAGCACATCCCGAACTGATTAGCGCATTCATGACAACGGCAGCTGCAAACTTTGCCACGATGACAGAACGGGAGATTGCCGAAGCGGAACAGGTAACAACCATCAACGTTAAAACCGGAGAGCAGACAGCATGACAGCACAGATAGCGGCTTACGGACGGCTGGTGGCTGACCCGCAGTTAAAGACCACCAGCAAGGGTACACAAATGGCGATGGCTAGTATGGCGGTCCCCCTTCCGTGCAGCCAGGCAGATGACGGAACGGCGACGATGTGGTTATCCGTCCTGGCGTTTGGCAGACAGGCCGACGCACTGGCAAAACACCACAAAGGCGAACTGGTGAGCGTGGCGGGTAACATGCAGGTAAGCCAGTGGACAGGCCAGAACGGCGAAACGCGGCAGGGCTGGCAGGTTATCGCAGACAGCGTAATCAGTGCGCGAACGGCGCGACCGGGCGGCAAAAAAAGGCCAGCAGGGGCAGGCCACTGACGCACTGAACAGGGCAAAACAACAGTCGGGGAATGATGATCCGTACGGCGATAATATACCGTTTTAAATTCTGCAAACAAAAAGATGCCGGAAAAAAATAGATTTTCCGGCATGCTACATAAATCCCGACCAAAGGAAGTAAATACATTAACACGAATTATCAGCACTGAAGTTGTCACGGCATATTTTATACAACATTGCACTTGGTTGCATGTATTCGCATAGCAGACATCGGTAATAGAATATATTCACAATTATTTGTAATGAATGTAAAGAGGATGAGTATGGTTGATTTATATTCGCCTACACAGCTTGTGCAGGTGGCTAATGCTGAAGATGTGCAAAAAAAATTAAATGCGTTGTTTACCAGTTTGTTTTTCACTCGCTCGGTAATGTTTGAATCGAGAGACATTATTCTTGATACGATCGACGATCCAAATATCCCGATCGCGGCGTTTTGCTCTCCTATGGTGGGCAGTAAAGTTTCACGAGATGAGGGATACGAATCAAAAACAATTCGCCCTGGCTATATGAAACCGAAAAGCAGCATTGATCCAAATAAGTTAGCTGTGCGCCCTGCTGGTGTATCACCTGAACAATACAATGCTTTTGGGGCGCGTAATATTAAAGTTAAACAGGCGATTGTAAATCAGGCTAAAGCTATACGTGCACGTATTGAATGGCTTGCTGTTCAGGCAATCACAACGGGGAAAAATATCATTGAGGGCGATGGTATTGAACGTTATGAACTGGACTGGAATATAAAACCACAAAATATTATCACGCAGTCTGGCGGTGCTGAGTGGTCAGGTAAGGATAAAGAAACTTTTGATCCAAATGATGATATTGAGAGCTACGCAGAATTTAGTGAGGGCGTCACTAATATCATCATTATGGGCGGTAATGTATGGAAGAAATACCGTTCATTCAGAGCGATAAAAGAGGCTCTGGATACCCGTCGTGGTTCTAATTCCGAACTGGAAACGGCCCTTAAAGACCTTGGTGATTCGGTGAGTTTTAAAGGGTATATGGGCGATGTTGCGATTGTTGTTTACAGCGGGCGTTATACCGACGAGGACGGAACTGAAAAATATTTCCTTGATCCTGATTTGATGGTGCTTGGCAATACGGCTCTTCAGGGGATTGTCGCTTATGGCGGTATTCAGGATCCGGAGCTAATTCGGATGGGGCTGACTAAAGCCGAACTTGCACCGAAAAACTATATTGTGCCTGGTGATCCGGCTATTGAATATGTGCAGACACATTCAGCACCACAGCCAATACCGGCCCGCATCAATCGTTTTGTTACCGTTCGCATTGGCTAAGGGGGAGCAATGGCTACTCATTACACTGAACTCATGTCTGGCACTGAAGCACTGGTTACTACGCTGGGGATATTTTCAGCCAATAAAGGGGTAATACCTGCGTTTACGCCACTGATGCAGGAAGATGCAACTGGTGCGCTAGTGGTATGGGATGGAACGAGCGCAGGCAAAGCGGTTTATGTTTCCGCTGTACAAATCGACACAGCGAAAAAAACACAGGCACAGGTTTATAAGACAGGTGTTTTAAATGTTGATGCTCTGAACTGGCCTGAGTCTGTAAAAGAACTGTCGGCAAAGGTTGCCGCGTTTGTTGGCTCAGGTATTTCTGTTCAGCCGCTGGCTCGTGTGTAAAGGGGGATACAATGCAGAATCATTACAATGACCTTAAGCCAATTGCCGAAATGATGTATCCGGATCCAGCAGTAGAGGAATTAAAGGCTATTGCTGACAAAATGCGTTTAAGTGAACGCCTTGTTGATATGAATCAGGTGATGGAACTTACTACCCTTAGCCGTCGCACATTGCTAAACCTTGAGGCTCGCGGAGAGTTCCCCGAACGCGTACAGGTTACGGAAGGGCGTAAGGCCTGGTATTTAAGCGAAGTGATCGACTGGATAAACAATATTCCTCGAGCTTCTGAATATTGCCGCGTACCTGTCCCAAAAAAGCCAGATGCGGCGCTATGCCTCAAGATTGAGCGTGTACGCCGCAATGCACGGGATGGTCGCTATAAGTTGATTGGTTGATGAAATTAGGGCCCGTTCTGGCTGGCGGGTCCTTTCCGGCGATCCGGTAGGCTACGGGGCGGCGACCTCGCGGTTTTTCGCTATTTATGAGCTTTTTCAGGGTGGTGGTGGTGGTTTTGTTGTTTGCTCTATCTCCATGAATAAAAAGGGAAAGATAACACCAACACACCAACCTGAAACCTTGACCAAGTTGGGATATTGATGAAATCGCACCTGATGAACAAAAAAACCATGGCGCAAAGCTGCCGGGTAAGTGCTACAGCATTCGACAAGTGGGGAGTGACTCCCGTTGAACGTAAAGGCCGTGAGGCGTTTTATGATGTTGCCAGCGTGATAGACAATAGGGTTAACAATGCAATTAGCCAGCTTACAAACGACAAAGGCGAGATTGATGATGATGAACTCTTACGAGTCAGGATCAGATTACTGACAGCACAGGCGGAGGCGCAGGAACTTAAAAACGAGCGCGATCGCGGTGACGTGATTGATACAGAGTTTTGCATGTACGCGCTTTCAAAACTGGCGAGTCAGATTTCATCAATCATGGACAGCCTGCCGCTTACTATGCAAAGGAGCTTCCCACAGATGACCCCCGTCATGCTGGATGGCCTGAAAAAAGAAGTTGTCAGAGCCTGTAACGCATGCACAAAACTTGATGAAAACATCCCGCGAATGCTGTCCGATTATCTGATGGAAACTACCGGAAATGTGCCTGATAAGTTTCAGCCGGATAAAGACAAGTAACGTAGTGCACAATGACCGAAGCCAGTTTACTGACTGGCTTTCAGCGTTGCGCTGGTGGGTGAGTTGCAGATCTGCAACTCGACCATGAAATTACGGAAACTACCCGTAGTTTGGGTAGTAAGAGTAACACCCAGATTTTGGGGCTTACTCGCGATACCCAAATAAAGGGTATCGGTGGAAGAAATATCGTTTCTCATATGTGAGTACCGAGGGCGGAATTCCGCCTTCGGTTACTTATTGTGCTCATGCACAGGGAGGGGCGGGTCAAATCCCTGTGACCTGACGTCTTCCGGACTGCCAGCCCCATCGATTTTTTATACCCGCGAAAAATGAAAAACGCTTCACGCTGGTGGGTCTGATGCCGATATGGGGATCCACATAACGGATTATCCGTGATCATCGACCAGCTATCATGTCGGATAGTTAAAGTTTCATGACAGGTATGATGTTGCGTAACTTGTTGTTTTTATACCTGCTTATACTCTGTCACGGTATCCTATAGGTATCCTAGAAAAAACGAAGGGGTCACGCTGTTAACGTAACCCCTTGATAGATATGGTGGCCCCTGTTGGGTTTGAACCAACGACCAAGCGATTATGAGTCATGAGGCAAGTCCATTCTATATTGTTTTGGTTTGTTCGTAATTGTTTTATTAATTGTTTATAATCAAGTAATTATGTAATTGCTTCTGTTTCCGCTTGGTTCCGTTTTTTCTCCATTGTACGATCGTTACCTGACCCATTACCTGACCCAAATTTACGAGTTATTTTGATTGTTACTGGTTTAGAAAAGAGGTTCTATGGCCGTCAATCTAACTGAAACAGCTATCCGAGCATTGAAAGCAAAAAAGACATCGTTCTATGTCTGGAGCAACAGTTCTCAACGTGGCACTGGACGACTTGGCATCAAAGTTCAGTCTTCTGGCAGCAAAATTTTCTATTTCCGCTATTACGTGGAAAAAGGGAAAAAAGAAAGATTCATTCAATTGGGTATATGGCCTGAGATGAAACTGGCTACAGCGAATGAACTGGCAAAAAAGTATGGTGCCTGGCTCATTGAAGGAAAGGATCCCCAGACAGAACTGGAGCGACAACAGCTTGCAGAACAGCAGCGGATACAACTCCATCAATCACAGGGCTCATTTGAAGCATTGATTCATGGTTATGTTAACAAAATGAAAATTGATAATAAGAGAACATGGCAGGATGTTCTGAAACGCCTTGAAAATGAATGCTATACAGTGATCCCCCGTGAGACTAAAGCTAAAGATGTGACTTCCGGACAGATTAAACATATCCTGGCCGGGATCATTCAGCGCGGTGCAGTGGTTCACTCTAACCGGATCCGTTCTTACCTGATGGCTGCATTTAACTATGGTCTGAAAGCTGATAACGATCCGATGAACACAAGTGTAGGGATTACTTTTGGGCTGGAGGCCAATCCGGTATCAGTGATACCGAAACAGTCATCTGCTGAAAAAGTCGGTGACACCTGGCTGACACTCGAAGAGTTGCGTTTTCTAATGGAACATTTTGCTGAAGCAACCAACGTTGGATTATTGATGCAACATTTGATCCGATTCTGTATCTATACCGGGGGGCAACGTCCCTTCGAAATGATCGCCAGTCAGTGGTGTGATGTTGATTTTCAGCAAAAAACGCTGCTGGTGACTGCGGATGTCTCTAAAAATAAGCGAGAACATTTGATACCGTTGACTGAATCAGCATTACAGGAATTATCTTGTGTGCAGGAGTTAACAAAAGAAAAATCGAGCCCTTACATTTTCCCGCTTTCGACTAATGGTAAGCGTCCGGTTCGTACGGACAGTCTGGCTCGCGCTATCATGTATTTCCGGGCTTGTAATCCTGACTTTAAAATTTTTACAGCACGTGACTTACGTCGGACCTGTAAAACGTTAATGGGAGAAGCTGGAATCAGTAAGGAAATCCGCGATCGTATTCAAAATCATGCGTTGAACGATGTCAGTTCAAAACATTATGATCGATACGATTATTTGCCAGAAAAACGCAGAGCACTTGAGATCTGGGAGGACCGGGTTAATAACCACCAACAGCAGACAGGTAATAATGTTGTTAATCTGTTTGGTAGAAGGTGAGGGCGTTCCTGATCGTTGTACGACTTGAGTACAATTGATGAGTATTGTTGATGCGCCTGGCTCTGGTATTGTTTACTATAATTATTGAGGTAAATTTTCGTGCCTGTATTACTCAGAGGGGATTCTAAAATGGCTGTAATTCCAATGTCTTACTCCCCTGCTACTGTAGCCCGTCGTTTTTCGATACTGGATGGAGTAACTATTCAGGGCGTGCTTTACCAGATCATCTGGGATCCAAAGACTCCGTTTGCTGCGGTAATCGAAGCTGCACCTTCTGTTATTGATGGTGATGTTCGCCATAAGGTTGTTGCCACTCTGGAGCTTCAGCGTCGTCCCCGACTTGAAGGCGTGTTTGTCCAGAAATTCTGGGAAGAACAGGATGTTGCTCAGATTGAAGGGATTGTTGTCGATGGAGCTGTACGCGATGTTGGTCTTGCAACGTTTGTTTATGAAACGATAGTCACAAAAGCGGGCGTTGTACTATTAAGTGATAACGAGCAATATGAAGGAGGAAAAGCTCTCTGGCAGCATATTGCGCGTCGTTCAACGAATCTGAAGGTGTTTATTTTAGATACTGATTCCGCACGGTATTACCCGTTTGATGGCGAACGGATCAGTTATGACGGGGAAAGCATCCCGGAATCAGAAATCTGGAGTGAACATCCTGAGCGAAACAAACACACTGTCGTTCTTGTGGCCGAATCTGTTAATGGAAAAGCCGCATAATTTGCCGATTGCCTCGTGTTCCTAGAGCTCTGGCAACCTGAAGCAGAACAAACAGGGGATAACCGGGCTGTTATCCCCTCAGTGATCTACTGCCCGGTCAGGCATTTTCCCCATAAAGGTCGAATCACATCTCTATCTTCACTGTAGGGAAATCTTTTATTTTTTTTCTTCTGTTCCAACAGGAATGCGTCGATTTCGTTATTGATAATCTCCTTAACAGTGCGGCGATAACGGTTTAGCGACGTATCACTTATATTTGTCTTTGGCAGGCGTAAACTGGTATCGGCTTTGATGTCTTCATTTATGCCATCTTTAACTTTTCGTTTTGGACTATCCGGAATCCCTTCATGCAGATCATAGGCTTTCAGCCCTACAAGTCGTACGGCAACGTCAATCTTCTCTGTTCGTTTTTGTTTATGACTTTCTAACAAAACTTTATTTTTTTCATACCATTTTTGAAATGTTTCCAGCCGTCTCTCATTATCTTTACTGAGCTCCAGGAGAGAATAAAATTCAAAACTATCTGTTATATTAATTTCACTCTCTGATGCCGGAGGTTTTATTCCTGGAAACTCTATCTCATTTTGGGATGATTTCTTGTATTTCTTCTGCAGACAATGGCAAAGATAAATTACTGCATCCTGAAGGGTATTCGTGTGAATCAATCTCAGAAGTTCATCACGTTGTATAGTTATCTGGCAATAATCCTTTTCCCATGCAGTTGTATGCTTGGTTTCTGTCTCTTTACCTGGAGTAACTGTTGCGAATTTCCATGTATATCGGATAAAATCTGTTGGTTTAAAATATTCCATGGTTTTGTTGAACCAACCAATGATTTCATTGGCATAAAGACGGACATATTCATCGTATATTGACTTAATTTCATACCAGTTGGCGACCCGACACAAATTATTCACGAATTCTGAACGTCCTGTTTTCAACAGTTGTTCTTTCAGTCTGATTACATCCTCGGTCTTTTGCTCCAGACAATCTCTGAATATTTTATGTTCCTCTTTAAAGGGGGATAGCCATTCTGGGAGGTCTGTATTATTTTTCTTGTAGAATCCGTTAACCGTCATACCAATAACTCTGGCAAGTATTGCTGATTCATCAATTTCATGGTATTGATTCAGGTGTGCCAGTAACTCTGAGGTGCAGGAGTGTGCAACAGACAGATCCTGATGGCAATAGCCCTGTCGGGTTTCTGCTGGAATTGGTGAACTCCAGGCTTTACATTCAGTCAGAATATTAAATAAATCATCTCCTACAAACTTTGCCAGTTCAGGTGTTTTCCAGGTTCTCGGTCCCGGGCTGATAAAGGTTGATGTTGTCTGTACCTCTTGCATCGCCCCCCAGGTTTTCAGACTGATATTTCCTTCATCAAAACCATTGTATAAATGGCACATAATATTAAGCGCATCTGTAAGATTAGAATTAGTGAGTAGGGGTAATGTAGATTCTTTAATAATAAGCTCTGGTTCTTCCGCGTTTCTTTGTTCTCTAAATATTCTCAAGAGCTCTGTATTAGCACGTAATGCAGAGAGAACTCTGTGCTGTTCTTCAAACCAGGGGCGATATTCTGGATTCTGATATAGCTGACGAGCCTTAAAGATGAGCAAAAGGAGTTGTTCGGAAACCGCCTCGTATATGCCAGGGAATGGATGGGATTCGCCAGATAAAACACGATCATACTTTTGTTGCATTGTCCGAGTTACCATGATGTCAGAAGTTTTCTGCTTGCCACATATTGGCCCACTGTCAGACAGAATCGATGTCGTCCACTGAAATGAAACGTTAATCCTGAGCCAGCCGCAGATTACGTGGATAGCTTGTGTACATTTGTTTATATCCTGAGATTTTATACATTATTTACGATCATTTTCTCCTGATTGTGATTGTCTCCGTCAGTTACCCCTGCGTCTTCTGTATAAGCGTATTTGCTTCATTTTCCGATCATTCGTAGCCTGCTTCTGTCTGTTCAGCAACAGATTGTCTTTTCCTCCGCTTGTTGTAGCTTATTTTTGTGATGATTATCACAAATTAGATGGAAATATTTCACCTTCCTGCGACTCCTCCATGCCTTGTTTGAATTTTACATGGATTTATTTATATATCCCAACCTGATTTTAGTCAATAAAAATCGTCATAATGGATTTTTAATATTAATCTTTTGTTTTTATTTGTCGTAGTTTATTTTTATTTGGCTCTATATGTCTTTATTTTTTCTATTAAAAGCCATTTTAACATTGTAATTCAGTATTTTGACCTATAAAAATCATAGTATTACATTTTATTTGCAAGGTGTTGGCTGGATGAATGACAGTGACTTTCACTCATTGTTTATCCGGGAAACTTAGTCATTTCATGCTCATGCCGGAAATAAAAAGTATTGATATATCAGGAGGGTAGTATGTGGCTTCCATTAACAGATGAACAGCGTCTGGTCATTTTGAAAGCTTATGGGATTGAATGCGACAGACTGGTACGTGAAAAGGAACGATATGAGATCACGTCAGTTTCTCGTACGCAAGCGTGGAAACTTGAACGGGAGGGAAAATTTCCACCACGTAAGTCTATCGGAAAGAAATCTTGCGGATGGTTGTTAAGTGACCTTCTCTGCTGGATACAGACCAGATGAACTGTTTGTATTTTCAGTATATCCAGTCTGTATAGCAGCTATTGTTGCTATTGTAGCGGAAATAGCTGCTATAACCGAAAGTCATTACGAAAAAAGGGAATATTTATGTCTTACATCAAACCGGATACTCCGTATCCAGTATATGCGCAACCATCAATGACTGGAAATGCAATAATTGAAACTCAACAAAATGAAAAAGCATCTCTGGCTATGACTACAACATCATTATTAACAGCGATGTCAATTGCCTGTCAGAATCAGATTGACGTGTGCAGCTCCGGAAATTTACGTGGGCCCGTTAATATTTACACTATGGTTCTGGCTGATTCCTGAGAAAGGAAAAAGACCGGGGGGAAGGTGTTAGTGAAATAATTTTAGGAGGTGTTAAGAATGAGAAACATGAATGATATTTCGTGGTAAATAACACAGTCTGAACTGAATTAACCTTATCGGTTATTAAACATCAGATCTACAGATATTCTGTATTTTTCAGAACATTAGGTCTGAACAGCAGCTATTTTCGCTATTATAGCGGGAGTTGCTGCTACTTTACTAACCCATTAATGAAAAGAGAGGCATTTATGTGCTTACTTGCACCAGAAAATCCTTGTCCGATATATGCAATGCCACCGCTGGCGAGAAATGCAATAATTGAAACTCAAAAGAATACACAGACACCTATAGCTATGGCGATAACTGCAGCATTAACAGCGATGTCAATTGCCTGTCAGAATCAGGTTGATGTGTGCAGGCCAGGAAATTTACGTGGGTCCTCTAATATTTACTCTATGATTCTGGCTGATTCTGGTGAAAGGAAAACGACCGTGGATAAAGTGTTTATGAAAGCATTTTATCTCAGGGATGAAGCCCTGGCGGAAGAATACGCGAAACTGGTTGAGAATTACAGTACAGAAAAGGAAATATGGGAGCAAAAACAAAAAGCACTGGAGTCAAAACTTCATAAAGAGATTCGTGCCGGTAAAGATTATAAGACAACAGAATCAGAGCTTAAAACACATCTGAATAAGTGTCCTGTTCCACCACAGATACATCGAACAATTTTTAATGATACAACGATAGAGGGAATGTTAAAATATTATTCTGATAGCAATCGCTCTTTTGCTCTTGTATCCAGTGAAGGTGGGATAATTTTTGACAGCCGGGCAATGAGTAAACTGGGAATACTTAACTCTTTGTGGGATGGTGGTTCTCTTTTCATCGACAGGAAATCATCTCCCGGAATTTTTTTGAAGGAACCAAGACTGACGATATCGGTGATGGTTCAGCCTGATGTTTACCACAAAGGTTTTTGTACACGAAAAAAAGAACTTGTGAAAACGTCGGGACATCATGCAAGGTTTTTGATGTGTCAACCAACATCAACGCAGGGGACAAGGATAATAACCGGAGATAATTATTCATCACAGTATCAGGATTTGTTTGAACAGAGGATAAATGAACTCATTGATGAAAGCCTGGCGATGAGGGGAGAGCGGCGTTGCCTTCACTTTTCTCCTCAGGCAGCCAGAATCTGGACGGACTATTACAACGATGTGGAATCGAAGATGTCGGTTCTGGGGCCTTTAAGAGACTTCAGAGAATATGCTGCTAAAAATGCAGAGTATATGGCAAGACTGGCAGGACTTATTCACCATTTTAGCGGTGAGGAAGGTGACATTTCCCCCTACACTGCTGAAATGGCGAGAGAATTAGCAATATGGTATGGTAATGAGTATGTTCGGTTATCCAGTCCGTTAACGTTTGAAAACTCTGCCCTGACCGTACCTGTGCGACTCATTCCAGAGGAGCTTGAACTTTTTAACTGGATAAAAAGCTATTGCATTGAGAAGGGGATCCCCTGTATGAAAAAAAATGACATTTTACAGCGTGGTCCGAACCGTTTCCGGAAAAAGGATAAAATCAATTGGTTACTGGATTTACTGTATGAACAAAACAGAGTTGTACCGGTTATTGAGGGAAAAACGTGGTATGTCGCACCTAACTTTGACCTCTGAACGACTTAATCGTTGAGTAACATATAGTCTCCTCTGCTACTTGCGGAGGAGACTAATGCCTTTACCATGTCAGCGTTGTTGTATTACAGAACTCTGGTACAGGTCAGTCAGCAAATATAACTGGTATAACCATTATTTACTATTGGATAGAGTGTTGCTCAGGATATTGCTGGCTTTAGTCCTAGATGAGGAGGTTCCCTCATTGTTCTCGTGTTCAATAAATAATTTAGGTTAATTAGTATTATTAGTGGGAGTTATGTGATCTGTTATATTGTTTTATCTCTTTTTATCGTATTGTCGCTCCTCTTTATGCTGACCATTCTGCTTAGTCTGTAGGTATGTGATGTATATACATCAGTGAGTAGTGTATGTTGTTTAGTTATATGTTAAATTATGTCACTTACTCATAGTGTAATATTGAGAAAGTTAATCATTGAATGTGTGTCTGGTTCGTACGTTATAGCTCCGTTATTGTTTATGGTGGAGATTAAATATCTGTAGAGGCCTTAAGCTGAGTTGATGTTTTTACTTAATGGTGCGGGAGTATCAATAGCGGTGTTGCCTGTAGCTACCCGATACTGACTTTTGTGAATGTCAGATTACTTCCTTTAAGTGATTGAATGGTGTTTCCTTAAAGTTAATTCTATGGGGTATGTTTTTACCATTGTAATTTGTACTGGTCCTCAGTTTAAGAGAGTTTCACTGTATTCTGAATATATTACCTCATTACAGCAATGAGGTAATACCAAACAGTTTTATCAGGTTGTCTGTACTGCTGGTTACCTCGTTTATTAATGCCGTGGTACGACGTTTCTGTACCCTCAGCATTTACATAATTTCCTCTTCCTGTGAGTTTTATAAAGTAAGGACTATAAAATGTATAATGCCAATCCCAATTACGAAATGAATTTCGCGATTCTGAAAGATGTGAATGAACACATGGAGGGGTTGTTTCAACGTTTTTCTAAACTGTTACCTTTCAGAATTGATTTTGCCTACAGGAAAGACACGCCCAGTTTCGGGCATTCCTGTAAGCACAGTATGTGTATGGAAATATACCGCTTACTTAGCGAAACCCAGACGATGTTGGTGGGATATTACTGGGTTATGGAATATACACCAAACAAAGGGCTTCATATTCATTTTATCGGCTACCTGGATGGACAACGTCACAAGAACTCTTATCAGATATCCAGGCAACTGGGAGATATCTGGAGGCGGATCACGGAAGGGGATGGTTATTTTCACCTTTGCCGGGCTAAAGACAAATACCCTGTGTGTATCGATCACGTGATTCACTATAGTGATAAGTCTGCGGTAGACGACTTACGTTACGCCCTCAGCTACCTGGCTAAACAGGATCAGAAAGAACACGGTATTATTCTGGGCCGTAGCAGGCTTCCCGAAAAAAGTAACCGGGGCCGACCACGACATAACTGAATTACGGGGGCTTATGCCCGAACTATCGTAAGTTATCGCGTGGATTTGTCGTTAATGCGTAGCTTTGTCCTCAGCGCAGGGGACTATGACACTTTGAACGTCATCTTGGGTGTAGTGACTTTTAACGTCAGGTGATGCATAAGGGCCTTTCTCTGAGAGACCCTGTTTACACAATTAAATAAATCGAGCCCGACCAACAATTTTGATGTTAACAGCAGGATTATTGAGGGGCAATCAATGTGTTCTTCGGTAGCGATTACGGTAGTGAACGGCGCTCTACTGTACGGGCTGAGCGGGACCTGCTGTCTGAATGGTATCTGCGCCATATACTGAGAGTTTTGCCGGAATGGCCTTCCAACCTGTTGATGAACTCTTGCCATGGAACGTAGCACTTACCAATAAATAACCGTTAATACGACGTTCGGGTAATGCTAACGATAATAGTACTCCTCTGGGCATTTTTAATTTATGTTTTCCGAAGCTATCGATAGGTAATAGCGAATCATCACAGCTAAGTGTTATTTCAGGTTTGGCAACTGGTAGTATTGCCGCTCATATCGGTTAGGCTCCCTTCAAAATGGTCTCAAAATCCGCACAGTTCAAATCGGGAGTAGCGCAGAGCATATCTCTGGCCAATGCTCGTCGGCGTTGTAGGAGGTTATCCAGAGTTTCTTCAAATGTTGTGATTTCAGTATCTCTCACAGTTGGGTAATAGACATACACTGGACTGACCCCACGCCCGTAGACAAATTCTGTCCTCACGACGAGGCCTGTTCAAAGGCCTCCGGACTGACGCCGCCGAGGTGACTGTGGCGCCGGGCCCGGTTGTAGAACACTTCAATGTAATCGAAGATATCCGCCCGGGCTAGATCCCGGGTTTTGTATATTCTCTTCCTGATGCGCTCTTTTTTCAGTGAACTGAAGAACGATTCGGCCACCGCATTATCCCAGCAGTTGCCACGCCGGCTCATGCTCGGGACCAGGTTATTAGCCCGGCAGAAGCGCTGCCAGTCGTCACTGCCGTACTGGCTTCCCTGGTCTGAGTGCACGATGACCTCGCCGTCGGGTTTACGTCGCCAGACCGCCATCATCAGTGCATCCAACGCCAGTTCGCGTGAGAGAGTGGGCTTCATCGACCAGCCCACCACGTTACGGGCGAAGAGATCGATAACCACCGCCAGATACAGCCAGCCCTGCCAGGTGCGGAAATAAGTAATGTCGGTGACCCAGACCTGATTGGCCCGGACAACAGTAAACTGCCGCTGCACGCGATTAGGGGCAACCACTGAAGGTCTGCCAGCGATACGACGCGGCGCTTTATAGCCGCGCACGGCTTTAATCCGGTTCAGTTGCATAATACGGCCCACCCGGTTTTTACCGCAGGTTTCCCCGATTTCGTTCAGGTCGCCATGAACCCGCCGGTAACCGTATACGCCTCCGCTCAGTGAATAGGAGTCACGGATAAGCGTCAGCAGACGCTGATTATCTTTATCACGTGCCGAGACCGGGTTATGCAGCCACGCGTAGAACCCGGCCCGGGCGACATCCAGTACCCGACACATTGTCATCACACCCCATACAGTGCGGTGCTCATTGATAAAGCGGTACTTCAGTCGGGCTCCCTTGCAAAGTACCGCGCGGCCTTTTTCAGGATATCCCGTTCTTCTTCGGTACGTTTTAGCTGCGCCCGTAGTTTCAGGATCTCGCTTTTGGCTTCCAGTAAATCCCGGGCATGCTGCTCGCTGTTATCCGGTTTGATAGCCCGTAGCCACTTGTAGAGGCTGTGGGCAGAAACGCCCAGACGGTCAGATACTTCGGCAACGGAATAACCGCGTTCCGTTATCTGTCGGACGGCTTCTTCCTTAAATTCAGGTGTAAATCGTGGTGTGCCCATATGCTCCCCCTATACTCAAACTATAGGGCAGGATCGTCTACCGAGGTGGGGTCAGTCCATCAACGGCTCGGAAGTGTCTAAATTATCCGTGGCGATTCACTTTTCAGGATTCATGCTATTTCTCCGTCATGTCAACAACCATACTTAAAATATAACCGCATGAGTGAGCGACATTTAGACTCAATCTGCTGACTCAATTTTTCAATTATTTTTATGTAACTAAAAGTGAGCTGTCAGCCAGATGAACTGACAGCCCGATATAAAAACGAAAACAACTAACCGCTTATGACTTCCATTAATTTCGAGTAACTCGTTACAACATCATATTTGACGTTTTCACTCGTTATCTCTGCATTAATTTTTTCAAAGAATTTCCTAGCACATTCAATCTTGCGATCTTCTATGCCACGCAATTCAAGCGAAGACATCGTTCCTTTAGTCTCTGCAATAAAGTAAATGTGTTTAACACTTCCTTCTTTGAAAGAAATCGCCCAATCAGGGTTGTAGTCGCCAACAGGCGTCGGTATCAGAAAACCACGAGGCAGTTTTGCATAAACCACGACTTCTTTGCTTGTATCAAGCTCGGTAACAAAGTCCCGTTCAATGCCTTGTGAATCAACGACAACATAATCATAAATATGCTTATTAACGCCACTAACGGCTTTTGTCATATCAGTGATTTTTTGCTCTGCCGTGAATATATCAACATCATAAGATTCGTTCGTTGGATCATATGATAGCTTCTCGATGATCACAGATGCCTTTTGCTCTTTCACAAGGCGTGAAGCCTCAGCGAGAAAATGCTCAGGGTTCTGCTTAAATTGTGCAAATACTACAGGTTCTATACCCATCAGTATTTCGGCGACTGTTTTGCGAGTCAGCACACAATTTTCAGCCAACTTACCAACCAAGTCATAACGAACAGCAGAATGAATGCTCGATTGATGAGTTTCAGTCTCAGTGTTTTTCACCTTGAAACTTTGTCCAGCTTTGAGTTGTTCGTCGGTAATGCCATCCAATTGAACACCATCTTGAATCGTGTACTGAAGAGGCGTTACCTTAAGCTCTTTATTGAGTACCCGAATACAATTTTTAATCAACTCAGACGAATCAAAATCAACCTTATAAACCGCTTTGCGATTGATTTTGTGCCAAAGCTCCTGAAACTCTTTCTTATCAAAATTAGCATTCAACGGATTGTTTTTAGGTTTACGATCATCACCAACACCTGGCAATTGCGCTTCACTATAAACACCGTCAATCAGGGTCAATATTTGCTCGCGGTAAGGCTCTAACTCAGCAGGCATTGGCGCTAACTGTCCACTAGCCTTAGCCTGGTGGAATGATGGCGCAATTGAATCGTCAACGTCATTGGTATAATCATTTTTAAGCAAATACTTATAAATTTGCTTAGCCATGACAGGTGTTACTTCTACAGGTCCATCAGCTGTTGTAATTGTCTTACCCGTAAAATAAGCTTCATCTGCTTTTCTAGGTCTCGCTGAGAGAGACTCGCTGATCTCTTTTTGCAGATTCGTGACAAAGTCTTTATAGCTTTCACTTGCAATCACCGACAAAACATTAATTTCATGCACAGTTGCCGGATGGTCTTGTCTGTCACCATGTTTATTGACGGCCAGACGTAAACCACGCCCAACTTCTTGACGACGAGAGATAGTGTTGTCGCTGTGTTTTAACATACACATGACAAATACGTTTGGATTATCCCACCCCTCGCGCAAGGCCGAATGTGAAAAGATAAACCGAGTAGGCTCTTCAAACGAAAGTAACTTTTCCTTATCTTTTAGAATCAAATCATAAGCATCTACATCGTCTGATAGCCCGGCATCTTCACCACGGACTTTAAAGCCGGGGTTCTGAAGACGATTTGATTTCTTATCAATTGAGAAGTAACCATTATGCGTTCTGGAGCCTTCAATGGCCGATAGATAGGCTTTATAGGCATCAGTCTGCTCACTCGGTAAAAGAGTCAACTCATCAAGATATTCCTGTACAAGCAAGGAGTACTCTTCTTCAAAAACGCGAGCATAATCACCTTTTTCATCGGCTTGAGAGTAGTCCCTATACTTTGCGACTTCGTCAATAAAAAAGAGAGAGAGAACCTTTATACCCTGGTTAAAAAGTGTTTTTTCTTTTTCAAGGTGCGCTTTAATTGTCTCGCGGATCTGTATTCGGCGAATGGTCTCTTCGGTCACGTCTCCCGTCGCATCGCCCGTGGTTAAAACATGGCCATTTTTGAATTCAACCGTGTCGTTAATCGCGTTGACATCAGTAACCACAAAGTCACGGTACTGGTCCAGACCATTGCTAAGATCAAAAAGATTATCGCCCTTAGTAACCTTCTTGGGTATGCGTTTAATACCATTTTGTTGTTTAACTTCGATCTCAATGCGAGCCACTGGCATTTTTTTCGAGATCTCGATGGATTCCAAATATAGATAGGCTGTCGTTCCCGCCAAGCCTTTTACTGAAATACCACGAACGGCAATTTTCTTAACCAGCTTATTGTTATAAGCGTCAAGCGCATCCAGGCGATGCACTTTATTATGTGTTGTCTTATGCGTGGCCGAATATCGAAGTACCATCAGTGGTTTGAATTTGGCTAAGGCATCTAATGTCTTCTTGCCTTCCATCTTTTGTGGCTCATCCAAAATCAGGATTGGACGGTTTGCACTAATAACATCAATAGGACGCCTAGACTGAAAGTCATCCAACTCTTCATAAATACGTCTATTGTCTTTTCCTGAAGCATTAAAGGCTTGAATATTAATGACCATCACATTGATGCCACTGTCAGAAGAAAAACTCTCTAACTGGTGCAATTGTTTCGAGTTATAGATAAAGAACCGGGCCTTTTTACCGTCGTAATTCTGAGCAAAATGCTCACCTGTGATTTGCAGCGACTTGTAAACACCTTCACGAATGGCGATGCTAGGCACAACGATAATAAATTTGCTCCAGCCATAGCGCTTATTCATCTCAAAGATGGTTTTGATGTAGCAATATGTCTTACCAGTACCGGTTTCCATTTCAACATCGAGATTAATCTTAGCGCTAGCATTGCTGACTAACGCTTCTGAAACAGGGAGGTTCTGTCTACTTTGAACACCATGAATATTTTGCAATAACTGCGATTCAGTGATCGCGAGTTCTGCATTTTTAAAACCGTCTTGGTCGCTCATATCCCAACCAGCATTGCCAAACTTATCCTTGGCAACGCCAGGGTCGATTCGGTAGGTAACGCCGGATGTGTTAGGTTGCCCCGCAAAGCAGTCAACAACCGACTCTACGGCAACAGTTTGATAAGGTTGGACTTTGAACTTAAGTTTCATTGCGCACCTCCATGTACGCAACACTTCGGGCACACCTTGTCTGCGACAAGGCTGTGTGCAAATTTTAATCCGGTAAAATTTGTCATGATCCCTCCTTATATCGCTTTAACTTCAGTATGTGGCGACACTTGCTTGAAAATCTGCTCAGCATTGATTTTTACTGCATCAGACTCAAAGCCGTCATCACGGAACACTACGCGAAGTGGCTCTTTTGTGGCTAACTCTTTAATCAAAGCTTCATTTATGCGCAGATCAAAACAGGCCACCAGTGCATCATCATCGACAAAGAATACCGATTTACCTTGAATCGTTTCTTTTCTAATTGGCAAGGTTAAATCGACGCCCCAATCAAGTAGAACCTGGAAAAGTAAATCTTCATCAGTGCGGTCTGCTTTAATATTATCTACCAATAAGTCTAACGAACCCTGAGTAACTTGATCTGGAGAGTAGTACACATCCGCCATGTTGGAGGTATCTACTTTGAGAACTCGGAATCCAATATCGAAATCTTCGGTATACTTTTGCCCCGAAAGTCGAATACGTTCTTTTGCAATTTCACTAATTGTTTGTGGTAGGCCTTTATTTTTCAAATAATTGATAGCGTTCTGCGTGACTTTCTTAGCAGAACCTTTAGCCGTTTTTAACATTTCTTTCAGATCTTCTGGAAGCTGCACTAGGATACACGAACAATTACTGCCAGTTTCTTTATTGAGTTCAAAAACAGCATGTATCGTCGATGCAGAACCTGCAAAGAAATCAAGGACTATATCTTTTTCTGATACACCAATTGCTTTAAATAAATCTTTTAATAAAATTTCATCTTTAGGGTTTGTAAAAACTTTATCACCGAAAAGGGTTTGCAGCCTTTTAGAAGCGCTGCGACCATCAACGAAGCGCATGCTCGTAAGGCTCTGATATTCAGTATCTTTTAGATACGTTTTATTGTTTGGAACAGTTTTATGATCCTTTCCAAAGTGCACTCGATTATCAGCTATTCTTTCAATTAACGTTGATTCTGGATAGCGCCATCCTGTAGAAGGCATTTTGCATGGTTTGTTAGTCACAGGATGGATGACGTCATAAACATACTGACCATCGTTTGGGCCTGAAATATTATCTGGGAAATATACACCGCGCTCGTCCATCCAGCTATAATGTTTACTTGATGAAATTGGATTGGATGCAGGGAAACTCCTATACCATTCAAGCGCATCTGCATGTATTGCATCCCAGTCATTGCCATGTTTGCGTTTAAAACCATCAAACGCTTGATAAATTTGGTCTAGGCCTTCTTTTTTCTCAACCCAATCCCCCTTATTGTTTTGCTTTGATTTAACAAATATAACAAGGTATTCGTGTTGTATTGAGACATATTTCTGGTCATTTTTACTACTATTTTTCCAGACTATTTCGCCACAAAAGTTTTCATCGCCAAATATAAGACCACCTAATTTCACTATGTTGCTGTGTTCATTCTCATCAATTGAGATAATCACAGCTCCTTCATCACTTAGTAGATTACGAGCCAATTTCAAACGTGAGTACATCATGCTTAGCCAATCCGAGTGAAATCTGCCATTAGCTTCTGTATTCGCTACTAATTTATTACCATCACTATCTTTCTGGTTGGACTTTATTAAGAAGCTCTCTGCATTTTCAGAAAAATCGTCTTCATATATAAAGTCATTACCGGTGTTATAAGGTGGATCAATATATATTAATTTGACTTTTCCAATATATGCCTCTTGTAGCAGTTTCAATGCATCAAGGTTATCGCCTTCAATAAAGAGGTTTTTAGTGGTGTCAAAATTGACACTTTCTTCTCGACAAGGTCTTAAGGTTTTGGCAATAGGTGCATTCGCTGTTAGTAGTGCTTCTCGCTTACCGGGCCAGTTCAGCTGATAGCGCTCTTGCGGGCCTTCAACGATTGAATTTGATAGCTCTTGTTTAAGTTGGTCAAAATCAATGACTAACTTTAGCTCTCCGTTAGCTCCTCTTGATTCCGTCACACAGTTCGGAAACAACGCCTGAATTTTCTCTATGTTTTGCTGCGTCATGTCGGGGCTGTGCATCTTTAATTTGTCCATGTGTTCACCTTTTGCGTGATGCCTTGCATAAAAAGCATGTGGCACTATTTAACTGATTGAAATTGTTTATTCTTTATGCGAGTAACTCTTGAAGCTCGCACCTTAAATTCTTTAACTGCTTATTGAGCTCAACCTTGCGGTTAAACTGTTTCTCGGCATGAACCTTCTTCTTATATTGCGAGATTTGCTTTTCCAATGCCTGAATTGCCTCCAGGCGTTGAATAGCCTCTTCTATACTCTCAGCGGCTCGTTGGGGTATGGGTAACAAGCGAGTAAGAAGCTTTTGATACAGCTCCGCCATATCGATAGCGGTAGGCAAACCCAAAACTTCTGAAGTCACTGCTAATGAATCACTTGAATAGAAGGTTTCTGAACGTAAATAGCGGCTACAAAACCATTTTGACTGATCATTTTCTGCCTTACGCTTATAGCAAGCAACGTAGTGGCCTTGCTCACCGCGAGCTTCCCATACCTCAAATAGAATGGGAAAAGGTATCGCCAAATCAATGGCTTTTAGTACGCTGTCGTCTATCGAGTCACCTTTAAGCTTCACACTGAAAACCTGTATTTCACTGACCTCACTGGTTTGAGGAATATTCAGCGTGCTAGGCGATAGCTTGTAAGCCCAAAGGATTTGCTCTACTTGCTCTACAAAAAGTGACTTCAACCCAGTGCTTGCCGCGCTGTGCTCATATATTTTGTTCTTAGGCACGACTCGACCGAACTTTGCGTTGTCAGGAAATATCCAAGGTGAGTTCATAAACTAGCTAACCTCATCCTGAGCACTATTTTCCATCAGGTGCTTTTGCTGGATCACAATAAATGCCAGCAATTCAAAGTCATCAAGCCCGGCAAATGTATTCACTAAAGCTGAGGTAGCGCCACCATTGAACAAACTATCAATATCTTTTTCTTCCTTAACTTCAACCATGCTTTTTATGGCATCTGTTAGAAGGTGAGAGTAACACTGCATATCTCGACCGTCTTGCGTTAAGCGATTAAATAAAGCACAAATCTCACTGAGCGGTGCTGTTTGACCTTTACAGCTACTTCGGATTAAATCTAATAGTCTCTTTACCTCAAAATGATTAGCGACGATGTCCCCTTCATTCGATACATAGACAAGGTAATAAGGGTGGAGCCTGTTTTGCAGATCTCTATCGATACTGTTATTAACGTTTTTCAGCGCAAACACCACGCCAGGCAATAACCCTAATTCTGGCTTAGCCTCAACCACCGCATGCATGCCGCTTGGTGCATTTCTTGGTTCGCCGTAGAGTTTCATTAGATTTAGCAGGTCCATTCGAAATTCGTTTAGACCTAGATCGGTGATAGAAACCCCCGTTTTTAAATCTTCAAGCTCGATGACTTCTTCTTGTAGTTTCTTTAACTGCTCTTTACGGTACGACACATCATTCGCTTGACAACTTAGAACGTTGTCATCACCGGTCGCTGTTACGTCAACAATCGTCATTCGACTTTCAACACGTTCTTTTAAGTTGATGTACTCATCCAGCGATATATCAGGCCAGTAGTTAACTAACTGAATACATTTATTCGCCGAGCCAATACGGTCAACACGCCCAAAGCGCTGAACAATCCGAACTGGATTCCAATGAATATCAAAGTTAATTAAGTAATCGCAATCCTGTAAGTTCTGCCCTTCAGAGATACAGTCTGTAGCAATCAACAAATCGATTTCAGCGGGTTCGTCAGGTAATACACTGGCTTTCGATTTGGAAACTGGAGAAAACAAGGTGAGCACTTCTTGTGTGTCGTAACCTTTTCGTCCGGTTTTTAAGGTGGTCTTAGGTAAACTGGCACCACCAGTGATCATCGCAGTATGGATTCTATGCTCGCTTAACATCACAGGTGACAACTGCTCGTACAGATACTGAGCGGTGTCAGCAAACGCCGTGAACACGATGATTTTCCGGTTTCCAGGATTTATCGGATTATTTATTTTTGCAGCAATATGTGATTTCAGATGCTGCAACTTAGCATCTTCTTCTGGCTTAATTTTGCTAACAGAATCTAGTAACCCTTTGATCAGCTCCAAATCGCCATCTAAATCCTGCTGCCAGGATGGAAGATCCATATCCATTAGCTTAATTTTGATTTTGTTACCGATTTCCATATCGTGATAAGAAGGCATATCGTCTTCATCTGCTTCAATAGACTCTAGCGCTTCAACGAGACTGCTCACTTCGGTTTGCCCGTCTCGCTTATAGAATTCGTCGATAATACCTAGAACACGAACATGGTTATCATGGAGAGATTGCAAGGTGCTTCTGAACGAGTATACGGAGCTCTCAAGACGCTTTAGGAGGTTCGTTGTCATCAATGCAACCAAACTTTTTTCACGGTCGCTTTGCTTTAACTTACCTTTTCCGCCTTCAACTTCCGTGTCATACATCTCCTCATATTTCTTCAATCTACTCGGGAGGATATAACTCACTGGCGCATAAACAGATAGTTTGAGTAGCTTAAGCTGTTCAAAGATCTCATTCAGGCTAACTACATCCGAACGAGTAGTAAGCGGACAATGAAACGAGATTGGCTTGTTACGTTCAGGGAAATGGCCAATATCTGTTGTGTCGTAGAATGTTGTGATGTGCTTTCGTGAGCGAGCGATAGTGACGCTATCAAGCAGTTCAAAAAAGTCGAAATCTAAGGCATCGAGTATGGCTTTAGCTGTTCGCGTCTCTGGGTCGAGTTTGGACCAAGCGTTAAATGCGGCTTGTGCTTGGTTGAAGATCTGTTCTACGCTTTTTGTGGTTTTAAGATGCTTTGTGAGATTGCTCGACTCGCCTTCATAAGCTAACGCAAGCTGGTTTCTCAGGTCAGTAAATCTATTATTCACTGGTGTCGCTGATAGCATCAGGACTTTGGTTTTCACGCCAGCCCGAATAACTTTATTCATCAGTTTCTGATATCGGGTTTCTCGATCTTTCACTGCATCGTTATTTCTAAAGTTATGCGACTCATCAATGACGACCAAGTCATAGTTACCCCAGTTTATTCTATTCAACGGAGTACCGAAGGATTCGCCAGAGATTCGGCTCAAATCTGTGTGACACAAAACATCGTAACTAAAACGGTCTTTAGCAAAGATATTTGTCTTTAAGTTTCGATTAAAGTTGAGCCAGTTATCTGCCAATTTTTTCGGACACAGTAGAAGTACGGACTTGTTCCTGAGCTCGTAATACTTGATGACAGCTAACGCTGTAAATGTTTTACCAAGACCAACACTATCAGCCAGAATGCAGCCGTTATAGGTCTCTAACTTATTGATAATCCCAGTCGCGGCATCTTTTTGGTAGTTGAATAACTTGTTCCAAATCAAGGTGTCCTGATAGCCGGTTCGATCATTTGGTAATACATCCTCTGTAATATCATCAAGGAACTCATTAAAAATGTTATACAAAATAATGAAATAGACTTTCTCAGGCGAGTTTTCCTGGTAGACAGACTCTATATGCTCGCAAATTGTTTTAGTAACATCTTGAAGCTTCGCAGGGTCTTTCCAAATTTGGTCGAATAACTGTAAGTACTGGGCTGTGAAATTTGGCTCATCGATTTTTTGCACAAAATTCGAAATAGCATTTCCTCGCTGATACCCTAGATCAACCGCCGTAAACCCGCTAACCGGAGCAAAAACTGCACTCATTGTCTCTGTTTGCTGTCTAGGTGCTTCCGTCACAACAAACGACTGCATTGGAGAATCAGTTTTGTTTGATTTGAATGTCGCTTTCTTTCTGATCCAGTTTGCACACTCTTTGGCGATCGCCTTTTGAGTGAGCTTGTTCTTTAACTGTATTTCAAAGTCAGTTCCGTAAAGGCTGCGTTCACGCCCTGCTTTGGGAATAAAGAACTCTCGTTTTTCTTTTTTGAATTTATCGGTAACTTCATCTGCGACAAAAGTAGGTGATGTGAAGATGAACTCAAGTGAGTCTATCTTCGCTAACTCCTTTTTGAGAGCCTCATACGCATAAATAGAAAAGCAAGACGCAGCAATCTTTAACTTTGTATTCGGTGTCAGCGTCTGTTGAAGCTCGTCACCTAATAGGTTGTTAAGGTTATCGATTATTTTCATCAAAATTTATTCCCTGCGCCAAGTTCGTTTTTGTGCATTAGTTACCAAGTTCTTTTTCAATCCCTGGAGCTAGCATGATGTTTTTAACTCCATAAAGTGTTGCTCTGTTCTTTAAGTACAATTGAGCTCCACCATCTTGGAGTGTGGCGTTGGTAGAACAATCCACATTCCATTGTCTGAGTAAGTAGCCTGCCGAGGCCGCTCTAATCTCAACCTTTAGAGCGCCCCCCGTCATGCCATAGTCTAGCTCAATCGCTTCGCTGTGCTCAATACGAGGATGCGGCACTAACTCTAGCTCTACAAAGCGATTCCATTGCCGGTCTTGGGGTTCGAGTGAAGTGGCACACTGAATTTGGCCACCTGAACAGAGGTGATATGCTCACCTCAGAACAACACAGGTGCTCCAATGAAAAAAAGAAATTTCAGCGCAGAGTTTAAACGCGAATCCGCTCAACTGGTTGTTGACCAGAACTACACGGTGGCAGATGCCGCCAAAGCTATGGATGTTGGCCTTTCCACAATGACAAGATGGGTCAAACAACTGCGTGATGAGCGTCAGGGCAAAACACCAAAAGCCTCTCCGATAACACCAGAACAAATCGAAATACGTGAGCTGAGGAAAAAGCTACAACGCATTGAAATGGAGAATGAAATATTAAAAAAGGCTACTGTAGATTCAATCTGTCAATGCAACACCCCTTTCAATTATCTCTTTCGGTGTTTTGAACTTCAGTGTCTTTCTCGGTCTGTTGTTTAGCTGAGCAGCAACCAGATCTAGTTCATGTTGAGTATATTGGGCAAGACATGTCTTTTTAGGAAAGTACTGCCGAATTAGCCCATTTGTGTTCTCATTTGTTCCCCGCTGCCAAGGACTCTGAGGATCGCAGAAGTAAACTTTAACGCCGGTGCTGACAGTAAATTCTAGATGTCTGGCCAGTTCCATTCCTCTGTCCCATGTCAGTGATTTTCTGAGTTCTGACGGTAAACTCAGGAATTTGTCGGTAAGAGCCTGATTTACTGAGACAGAATCTTTGCCCCTGAGTCTAAGGATGATCGTATAACGTGATTTTCGGTCTACAAGTGTGGCTATATGAGAGTTTTTTGTACCTGAGACTAAATCGCCCTCCCAATGCCCCAGAGAGCGTCTGTTATCGATATTTCGGGAACGTTCGTGAATTGGTGTTCCGTTCACTATGTTAATCGTACCTCTTTCGCCTTTGCGGGTATGACGCCTGCCATGGCGAAGGCTATGCGACCGTCGCAGATGCTGTATATTCAGGTGGTGTAGCGCTTCACGGCTACGAAAGTACAGCGTTTTATAAATTGTCTCAGGTGATATTCGCAGCGTTTTTTGACGTGGTTTTGTTCGCCTTAACCATCCTGATATTTGCTCTGGAGACCATTTCATCTCCAGCTTTTCCAGAACAAGGTAAGCGTAAACCGACCGCCGTATGTAGCCATTAGACAAGAATTGGTAACTTAGACGCCCATCTGACACAGACGGACATCTAAGTATGGAATTACAGGACTGGCGAAAAGAACCTCGTAAAAAGTATTCGAATGAATTCAAACTTCGTATGGTTGAACTGGCATCACAACCCGGTGCTTGTGTGGCCCAGATTGCTCGAGAAAATGGCGTCAATGATAATGTTATTTTCAAATGGCTCAGACTTTGGCAAAACGAAGGGCGTATATCGCGGCGTCTTCCGGTAACAACCTCTTCTGACACTGGCGTTGAATTATTACCTGTGGAGATAACGCCGGATGAGCCGCAAGAACCGGTGGCTGCTCTTACTCCGTCTTTATCCACCCAGACTACTGTCAGTGCCAGCTCCTGCAAGGTGGAGTTCCGTCACGGTAACATGACGCTGGAAAATCCTTCACCAGATCTGCTCACAGTGTTGCTCCGTGAACTGAGCGGGAGGGGACAATGATCTCACTCCCGTCAGGTACCCGCATCTGGCTGGGTGCCGGCATTACCGATATGCGTAAATCCTTCAACGGATACGACATATGCTGAAGGAGGAGCAGTAATGGATTAAGTGATAACAAATGCCCAGAAATAGAGGTTTAAATCCTGCTTAGTTAGTACATAAAAACTATTTTGATGAAAATTATTATATGTCACCTCGGATTTTAATCAGGCGCCCAGATTAAATCAAGTATTGAGCGCCTGATTATGTTCATTCATTAATATCTGTCATTGATTGTCTTATTATCAGTTACCCCCGTCTTAATCAGAGTTTTCATTTATTTTTAATGCATAATCAGATGCCGCCTCATCATTATCCTCAGTATTATCATAGCCGAAAACTTCTCCCGGGCACGGGCGTTCACGATAATAGTCATCGTTATAGTTTTCATCGTCAGATAATGATATGTCGTATTCTGAATATGATTCACCACAATTATACATAAAATCATCTCCTTTGGGATTGTTACAATAATTAGTGAGTTTATTCGAAAAAATAATGAGCGCCAGACCAATCCACCCGACTTTTGATTATAATCATGAAGATACCTGTCTCAGTACAAATAGAATCAAACTCAATACAGCATGATTCACCTTTATATTCTCTCAGGGAAACCAAATACCACTATTCAACTATTAAGAATAAAATTCTGGAGGTGCGATTATCTGAAGATACCTGCATCCTAAATAATTTCAGACAGATATTATCTCCGTGAATCCCCCGCCACCTTTCCGGTGCGCGGGGTTTTGTCTTTTTTCACCGGGAATACATATATGAATCCGTCTGATGCCATTGAGGCAATTGAAAAACCGCTCTCCTCCCTGCCTTATTCGCTTTCCCGTCACATCCTGGAACATCTGCGTAAACTCACCAGCCACGAACCCGTGATTGGCATTATGGGGAAAAGCGGGGCCGGTAAATCTTCACTCTGTAATGCGCTGTTTCAGGGGGAGGTCACCCCGGTCAGTGATGTTCACGCCGGCACCCGGGAAGTGCGGCGCTTCCGTCTGAGTGGCCACGGTCACAGCATGATTATCACTGACCTGCCCGGGGTGGGCGAGAGCCGGGACAGGGATGCAGAGTATGAAGCCCTGTACCGTAACATTCTGCCTGAACTTGACCTGGTACTGTGGCTGATTAAAGCCGATGACCGTGCCCTGTCTGTGGATGAGTATTTCTGGCGACACATCCTGCACCGGGGACATCAGCAGGTGCTGTTTGTGGTGACACAGGCCGACAAAACCGAACCCTGCCATGAATGGGATATGGCCGGCATTCAGCCTTCTCCCGCACAGGCACAGAACATTCGCGAAAAAACGGAGGTGGTATTCCGTCTGTTCCGGCCCGTACATCCTGTTGTTGCCGTATCGGCCCGCACCGGCTGGGAACTGGATACGCTGGTCAGTGCGCTCATGACAGCGCTTCCCGACCATGCCGCCAGTCCCCTGATGACCCGCCTGCAGGACGAACTGCGCACGGAATCTGTCCGGTCTCAGGCCCGTGAACAGTTTACCGGTGCGGTGGACCGGATATTTGACACGGCGGAGAGCGTCTGTATTGCCTCTGTTGCACGCACGGTTCTGCGTGCCGTCCGTGACTCGGTGGTCTCTGTTGCCCGCGCTGTATGGAACTGGATTTTCTTCTGAACAGTCTGCCAGGGGAAATACCCGATTACATTGCGTTAACCAACTGAAAACATGACACAAACACCTCATACCCCTCCTGTTTCTCTTGCGTGACTGCTTTGCTGTTAATAGAATAAAACGATCGATAAAATAGGTATCGATCGTTGCTATCGATCGTTTATAGTGGTTAATGGTCTGCGAAAAGGCAGCTGAATCTCTTCATCATGCAGAACGGAATTGCACACAACGGACTGATACTTCTCTGGCGGATGAGAGAGGGGAAGCATTTATGTCCGGGAAAAACCACTTTATCTGACCATGCTGTTTTGTACCTGCCGGTATCCACTTTTGTGGGTACCGGCTTTTTTATTCACCCTCTGTAAGGAAAAGCTGATGAAACGACATCTGAACACCAGCTACAGGCTGGTATGGAATCACATTACGGGCACCCTGGTGGTGGCTTCCGAACTGGCCCGCTCACGGGGGAAACGTACTGGCGTGGCGCTGGCGCTGTCTCTTGCCACCGCCACTTCAGTCCCGGCACTGGCTGCTGACACGGTTGTACAGGCTGGAGAAACCGTGAGCGGCGGAACACTGACAAATCACGACAACCAGATTGTCTTCGGTACGGCCAACGGAATGACCATCAGTACCGGGCTGGAACTGGGGCCGGACAGTGAAGAAAACACCGGTGGGCAATGGATACAGAATGGCGGGATAGCCGGAAACACCACTGTCACCACAAATGGTCGTCAGGTCGTGCTGGAGGGGGGAACAGCCAGTGATACGGTTATTCGTGACGGCGGGGGACAGAGCCTGAACGGGCTGGCGGTGAACACCACGCTGAATAACAGAGGCGAGCAGTGGGTTCATGAGGGCGGGGTTGCCACCGGTACAATTATCAACCGCGACGGTTACCAGAGCGTTAAAAGTGGCGGGCTGGCAACAGGAACCATCATCAACACCGGCGCAGAAGGCGGCCCGGATTCTGACAACTCGTACACGGGGCAGAAGGTCCAGGGAACAGCAGAATCCACCACCATCAACAAAAATGGACGGCAGATTATCTTATTTTCCGGGATAGCCCGTGACACTCTCATTTACGCAGGTGGTGACCAGTCGGTACACGGAAGGGCCCTGAATACCACACTGAATGGCGGTTACCAGTATGTGCACAAGGACGGACTTGCGCTGAACACGGTAATTAACGAGGGGGGCTGGCAGGTTGTTAAGGCAGGTGGTGCTGTTGGTAACACCACCATAAATCAGAACGGTGAACTGAGGGTACATGCCGGCGGGGAAGCCACTGCAGTCACCCAGAACACGGGCGGTGCACTGGTTACCAGTACTGCTGCAACTGTCACCGGCACAAACTGCCTGGGGCATTTCTCCGTGGGAAATGGCATGGCAGATAACGTCGTTCTGGAAAATGGCGGTCGTCTGGATGTACTGGAGAACCATTCAGCACAGAATACCCTGGTGGATGACGGCGGTACCCTGGCAGTGTCTGCCGGTGGTAAGGCGACAGGTGTCACCATGACATCCGGTGGTGCCCTGATTGCAGACAGTGGTGCCACTGTTGAGGGGACCAATGCCAGCGGTAAGTTCAGTATTGATGGCATATCCGGTCAGGCCAGCGGCCTGCTACTGGAAAATGGCGGCAGCTTTACGGTTAATGCCGGGGGACAGGCCGGTAACACCACTGTCGGATATCGTGGAACACTGACGCTGGCTGCCGGGGGAAGTCTGAGTGGCAGAACACAGCTCAGTAAAGGCGCCAGCATGGTACTGAATGGTGATGTGGTCAGTACCGGCGATATTGTTAACGCAGGGGAGATTTACTTTGATAATCAGACAACACCGGACGCCGTACTGAGCCGTGCTGTTGCAAAAGGCAACGCCCCGGTAACGTTCCATAAACTGACAACCAGTAACCTCACCGGTCAGGGTGGCACCATCAATATGCGTGTTCGCCTTGATGGCAGCAATACCTCTGACCAGCTGGTGATTAATGGTGGTCAGGCAACCGGCAAAACCTGGCTTGCGTTTACAAATGTCGGAAACAGTAACCTCGGGGTGGCAACCTCCGGACAGGGTATCCGGGTTGTGGATGCACAGAATGGCGCCACCACAGAAGAAGGTGCGTTTGCCCTGAGTCGCCCGCTTCAGGCCGGCGCCTTTAACTACACCCTGAACCGTGACAGCGATGAAGACTGGTACCTGCGCAGTGAAAATGCTTATCGTGCTGAAGTCCCCCTGTATACATCCATGCTGACACAGGCAATGGACTATGACCGGATTCTGGCAGGCTCCCGCAGCCATCAGACCGGTGTAAACGGTGAAAATAACAGCGTCCGTCTCAGCATTCAGGGCGGTCATCTCGGGCACGATAACAACGGTGGTATTGCCCGTGGGGCCACGCCGGAAAGCAGCGGCAGCTATGGCTTCGTCCGTCTGGAGGGTGACCTGCTCAGAACAGAGGTGGCCGGTATGTCTCTGACGACAGGGGTATATGGTGCTGCAGGCCATTCTTCCGTTGATGTTAAGGATGATGACGGCTCCCGCGCCGGCACGGTCCGGGATGATGCCGGCAGTCTGGGCGGATATCTGAATCTGGTACACACGTCCTCCGGCCTGTGGGCTGACATTGTGGCACAGGGAACCTGCCACAGCATGAAAGCGTCATCGGACAATAACGACTTCCGCGCCCGGGGCTGGGGCTGGCTGGGCTCACTGGAAACCGGTCTGCCCTTCAGTATCACTGACAACCTGATGCTGGAGCCACAACTGCAGTACACCTGGCAGGGACTCTCCCTGGATGACGGCCAGGATAACGCCGGTTATGTGAAGTTCGGGCATGGCAGTGCACAACATGTGCGTGCCGGTTTCCGTCTGGGCAGCCACAACGATATGACCTTTGGCGAAGGCACCTCATCCCGTGACACTCTGCGCGACAGTGCAAAGCACCGTGTGAGTGAACTGCCGGTGAACTGGTGGGTACAGCCTTCTGTTATCCGCACTTTCAGCTCCCGGGGTGACATGAGCATGGGTACAGCCGCCGCCGGCAGTAACATGACGTTCTCACCGTCCCAGAATGGCACGTCACTGGACCTGCAGGCCGGACTGGAAGCCCGTGTCCGGGAAAATATCACCCTGGGCGTTCAGGCCGGTTATGCCCACAGCGTCAGCGGCAGCAGCGCTGAAGGTTATAACGGTCAGGCCACGCTGAATGTGACTTTCTGATAATCAGGTCACTCCCCTTCAGGCCCCGGTCATCATGACCGGGGCTTTTTACTTTCAGGGAGCAACAGATATGCCGGGTTGTACATCACGTTTATTGCCGAAGGCCCTTTCTCACGCGAACAGGCGGTTGCCGTCACAACAGCTTACCGCAATGTGTTTACTGAAGATGACCAGGGAACGCATTTCCGGCTGGTTATCCGTAATGCTGAAGGGCAGCTACGCTGGCGGTGCTGGAATTTTGAATCCGATGCCGGCAAACAACTTAATACGCGGCTCGCCAGTGAAGGGCTTCTCAGACAATAAACGTCATTCATTTCCCCCATCAGGCCGCGTCTTCTCCGGGAGACGCGGCTTTTTCATTTATACCGCTAACTCATTCATAAGGAATAAATCATGCGATTAGCCAGTCGTTTTGGTTATGCGAACCAGATACGCCGTGACCGCCCCTTAACTCGTGAAGAACTGATGCAGGTCGTCCCCAGCGTATTCGGGGAAGATAAGCACACATCCAGAAGCGAGAACTATACCTGGATCCCCACCATCACCGTGCTGGAAAGCCTGCAGCGGGAAGGTTTTCAGCCCTTCTTTGCCTGCCAGACCCGCGTACGTGACCCGGGCCGCCGGGGATACACAAAACACATGCTGCGCCTGCGGCGGGCCGGACAGATAACCGGTCAGCATGTGCCTGAAATTATTCTGCTCAACTCCCATGACGGTTCATCCAGCTACCAGATGTTACCCGGATATTTCCGTGCCATTTGTACCAATGGCCTGGTCTGCGGTCAGTCTCTGGGGGAAGTGCGTGTTCCACACCGGGGAAATGTGGTGGAGAAAGTTATCGAAGGGGCTTACGAAGTGGTGGGGGTTTTTGACCGGATTGAGGAAAAGCGTGATGCCATGCAGTCGCTGGTCCTGCCGCCACCGGCACGCCAGGCGCTGGCACAGGCGGCACTGACTTACCGTTATGGTGACGAACATCAGCCCGTCACCACCGCCGACATTCTGACGCCACGACGCCGGGAGGATTACGGTAAGGACCTGTGGAGTACTTATCAGACCATCCAGGAGAATATGCTGAAAGGCGGGATTTCCGGTCGCAGTGCCAGAGGAAAACGTATCCACACCCGTGCCATTCACAGCATTGATACCGATATTAAGCTCAACCGCGCATTGTGGGTAATGGCAGAAACGCTGCTGGAGAGTATGCGCTGATGCAGCCTGTCTCTGAAGGCGTGATTCAGGTACCAGAATCACCCGACGCCCCGGAGGCGCTGCTGGGGTGTCGTTCCATTTCTGATGATGACCTGTGCGCCTGGTGTACCCGTCTGCTTTACCGTCCCGGAGAACTCAGTCTGTGCAGACTGAGTACAGACAATGGCATCTGGCCATCCGTCTGTGACCGGAACGGTTACGCGTACGGCTGTCCGGAATTTCAGACGAATATCATTCATCCCTGATATTGCCGGGTCTCACGGTCAGTGATGAACGTGATGTTGCCAGCTCCCGACCTTTACTCCCTCTCATTTATTCACATTACAAGGATTTCATACATGAAAACATTGTCTCAGAACACCACCTCTTCGGCCTGTGCACCGGAGACTGGCCTGCAACAACTGGTTGCCACCATAGTCCCTGATGAACAGCGCATCAGCTTCTGGCCGCAGCATTTTGGCCTCATTCCACAGTGGGTGACCCTGGAGCCCCGTGTCTTCGGCTGGATGGACCGTCTGTGCGAAGACTACTGCGGTGGTATCTGGAATCTGTACACCCTGAACAACGGCGGGGCATTTATAGCACCCGAACCGGATGACGATGATGACGAAACATGGGTACTGTTCAATGCCATGAACGGTAACCGCGCTGAAATGAGTCCGGAAGCTGCCGGCATTGCTGCCTGTCTGATGACGTACAGTCATCATGCCTGTCGTACGGAGTGTTATGCCATGACGGTCCATTATTACCGGCTGCGGGATTACGCCCTGCAGCATCCGGAATGCAGCGCCATTATGCGCATCATCGACTGAATGGAGAGAAGTACAATGCAACAGCTTTCCTTTCTGCCCGGAGAGATGACGCCCGGCGAGCTCAGCCTCATTCAACGGGCCCTGAAAACCCTGGACCGCCATCTTCATGAACCCGGCGTGGCCTTCACCTCCACCCGTGCGGCACGAGAATGGCTGATTCTGAACATGGCGGGACTGGAGCGTGAAGAGTTCCGGGTGCTGTATCTGAACAACCAGAATCAGCTGATTGCCGGTGAAACCCTCTTCACCGGCACCATCAACCGCACGGAAGTCCATCCCCGGGAAGTGATTAAACGCGCCCTGTATCACAATGCCGCTGCTGTGGTGCTGGCACACAATCACCCGTCCGGTGAAGTCACACCCAGCAAGGCAGACCGCCTTATCACGGAACGTCTGGTACAGGCACTGGGCCTGGTGGATATCCGGGTGCCGGACCATCTGATAGTCGGTGGCAGCCAGGTTTTCTCCTTTGCCGAACATGGTCTGCTTTAACCCGTCACAACCACATCACACCTGTTTTCACTTTTATCTTCTGTCTTCAGAGGTATCCCACTATGAAAATCATCACCCGTGGCGAAGCCATGCGTATTCACCGTCAGCATCCGGCATCCCGTCTTTTTCCGTTCTGTACCGGCAAATACCGCTGGCACGGCAGTGCTGAAGCGTATACCGGTCGTGAAGTGCAGGATATTCCCGGTGTGCTGGCCGTGTTTGCAGAACGCCGTAAGGACAGTTTTGGTCCGTATGTCCGGCTGATGAGCGTCACCCTGAACTGAATCAGAAAGGGGATTCTGATGAGCAGCATTATCACCACCACTGTGTATACGCTGGATGAACTTTCCTGCCCTGCTGCACGGGAAAAAGCCCGCGACTGGTACCGTCAGCATCATGCTGACAGCAACTGGTATGAAAACGTGTATGAAGACTTCAGGGAGGTCTGTAACATTTTCGGGATTAGCCTCCGCCAGCGCGTTTTCCGGCTCAGCAACGGCAGGTTTATGGAAGAGCCGTGCATCTGGTTCAGCGGATTCTGCAGCCAGGGGGACGGAGCCTGTTTTGAAGGACGCTGGCACTGGCAGTCAGCAACAGCCAGGAGAATCCGGGAGTATGCCCCACAGGACCGTGAACTTCATCGTATCGCGGATGCCCTGCAGTCGGTACAGAAGCGTAACTTCTGGCAGTTACAGGCTGAAATCAGTCACCGGGGACGTTACTGCCATCCGTACAGCATGGATATCACCGTCACCCGGAACAGTCCGACTGGTCAGATAATGACAACCGATGCGGAAGCCGCAGTCAGCGAAGCCCTGCGCGACCTGGCCTTCTGGTTGTACCGTCAACTGGAAAACGAGTACGACTGGCTGACCTCAGACGCCGCTGTGGATGAGGCCCTGCTCATCAACGAATACACCTTCACCGAAGCCGGTCTGCGCGCCGGCTGACTCGTCATCGTTAAACTATCATTCACCGATTTTCTGTAAGGATTTTATCGTGTCAGACACGCTCCATGAAACAAATTATCCCGACGACAACAACGACCGCCCCTGGTGGGGGCTACCCTGCACCGTGACGCCCTGTTTCGGGGCACGTCTGGTGCAGGAAGACAACCAGTTGCATTACCTTGCCGACCGTGCCGGTATCAGAGGCCGGTTCAGCGACGCGGATGCGTACCACCTGGACCAAGCCCTTCCGCTGCTGATGAAACAACTGGAACTCATGCTCACCAGCGGTGAACTGAATCCCCGCCATCAGCATACCGTCACGCTGTATGCAAAAGGGCTGACCTGCGAAGCCGACACCCTCGGCAGTTGTGGCTACGTTTATATGGCTGTTTATCCGACGCCCGAAACGAAAAAGTAAATAATCAGAATAACCTTCTGCTCCGGCCAGGTGCTTTCACCACACCACTTTCCCATTTCTCATCTCTGCATATCAGGAAAATCTTCAGTATGAAAACATTACCTGTATTACCCGGGCAGGCGGCCGGTTCACGCCCGTCTCCGGTTGAAATCTGGCAGACACTGCTCACCCGACTGCTGGACCAGCATTACGGCCTCACGCTGAATGACACACCGTTCGCCGATGAACGTGTGATTGAGCAGCATATTGAAGCTGGCATTTCACTGTGTGATGCGGTGAACTTTCTCGTTGAAAAATACGCGCTGGTACGTACCGACCAGCCGGGATTCAGCACCTGTACCCACTCTCAGTTAATAAACAGCATCGATATCCTCCGGGCCCGCCGGGCGACAGGCCTGATGACCCGCGACAATTACAGAACGGTAAATGGCATTACCCAGGGGAAGCATCCGGAGGCGAAACAATGAAACTGGCCCTGACGCTGGAGGCAGACAGCGTTAACGTGCAGGCACTGAACATGGGGCGCATTGTCGTTGACGTCGATGGTATTAAGCTCGCTGAACTGATTAACAAAGTCGCTGAAAACGGTTATTCACTCCGCGTGGTGGATGAACGTGACGCTACCGAAACACCGGCAACTTCTGCCAGCCCTCATCAGTTGCCGGAAGACAATACAGTGATACAGAGCGTGATGCCATTAACCACTGAAACAGCGCTGGATATCCTCATTGCGTGGCTGCAGGACAATATCGACTGTGAGTCCGGAATTATTTTCGACAACGATGAGGATAAAACGGATTCGGCAGCACTGCTGCCCTGTATTGAACAGGCCAGGGAGGATATCCGTACCCTGCGCCAACTGCAGCTTCTGCACCAGAACCGGTGAATATCACTCACCAGACTTCATTCTCCTGACGCCAGCCTTAACAGAGCTGGCGTTTTCATTTATCTGCAAAAAGGAATATCGATTATGTCTGAAATCACAGCCCCCCGTCCGGAAGTGGTCAACGGGCATACGGACGTTATCTGCTCAACCAGTATCCGCCACATTCTGGCTGTACGAAAGAGTACGCTGCTGCAAATCGACACACTTACCCGGCAACTGGCAGAAATCTCAGCAATGACAGAAAGTATTGGCGGTAAAACCGCACTGGACTGGGCGATGAAACAGGATTTTCGCTGCGGTTGCTGGCTGATGGAAAAACCTGAAACGGCAATGAAAGCCATCACCCGCAATCTCGATCGCGAAATCTGGCGTGACCTGATGCAACGTTCCGGGATGCTGTCATTAATGGATGCGCAGGCCCGTGAGACATGGTACCGGTCACTGGAGTACGATAATTTTCCGGAAATCAGTGAAGCGAACATTCTGAGCACATTTGAACAACTGCACCAGAACAAAGATGAAGTGTTTGAGCGAGGGGTGATCAACGTCTTCAGGGGATTGAGCTGGAATTACAAAAACAATTGCCCCTGTAAATTTGGCAGTAAAATTATCGTCAACAATCTGGTGAGGTGGGACAGATGGGGATTTCATCTGAACAACGGCCCACAGGCCGATCGACTTGCCGACCTGGAAAGAATGCTGCATCTGTTCAGCGGCAAACCGATCCCCGACAACCGGGAAAACATCACTATTCGTCTGGATGATCACATCCAGTCTGTTCAGGGTAAAGAGGACTATGAAGATGAGATGTTCAGCATCAGATACTTTAAGAAGGGCTCCGCGCATATCACGTTCAGAAAACCAGAACTGGTTGATCGGCTAAATGACATCGTTGCGAAGCATTATCCGGGGCAACTATCAGCCATCTGAGTCAGATGGAGAAAAAGCTTACCTGACCCATTACCTGACCCAATTCAAAGGCAAAAGAAAAAGGGTTAGCTGATTTATTAGCTAACCCTTTGTTGTATATGGTGGCCCCTGTTGGGTTTGAACCAACGACCAAGCGATTATGAGTCGCCTGCTCTAACCACTGAGCTAAGGGGCCATGGTAGCGGATTATAAAGTAACTCCGTGTCGCAATCCAGCCATTACCGCGCGGCTGCTGTTTTTATAAACAATGTGTTTTCAATTCGTTATACTTCCTGCGGGTTGTGTTGTTCAGGAGTTAATATGGTTGACGATATTCTTGCTCCAGGATTGCGTGTGGTGTTTTGTGGCATCAATCCGGGTCTTTCTTCCGCGGAGTCTGGTTTTCCGTTTGCCCATCCGGCGAATCGCTTCTGGAAGGTGATTTATCAGGCCGGGTTTACCGACCGTCAGTTGAAGCCGCAGGAAGCGCAGCATCTGCTGGATTATCGTTGTGGCGTCACCAAACTGGTTGACAGGCCAACGGTGCAGGCTAATGAAGTGTCAAAGCAGGAATTGCACGCAGGTGGGCGCAAGCTAATTGAAAAAATTGAGAATTATCAGCCGCAGGCGTTGGCGATTCTGGGTAAGCAGGCGTATGAACAGGGATTCAGTCAGCGAGGCGTGCAGTGGGGGAAACAAACGCTGACCATTGGTTCGACGCAGATTTGGGTATTGCCGAATCCCAGCGGTTTAAGTCGAGTTTCTCTGGAGAAACTGGTTGAGGCATATCGGGAGTTGGATCAGGCACTGGTAGTGCGTGGGCGATAAAAAACGCCACCAGAAAGGTGGCGTTAGAGTAGCAAGACGAGTGCCGGATATGACGTGAACGTGTTATCCGGCCTACAGATTAATCGTCCAGGAAGCTACGCAGCACTTCAGAACGGCTCGGGTGACGCAGTTTGCGCAGCGCCTTCGCTTCGATCTGACGGATACGTTCACGGGTAACGTCGAACTGTTTACCCACTTCTTCCAGCGTGTGGTCGGTGTTCATGTCGATACCGAAACGCATACGCAGAACTTTCGCTTCACGCGCGGTCAGGCCAGCCAGCACGTCGTGCGTTGCCGCACGCAGGCTTTCGGTGGTCGCAGAATCCAGCGGTAGTTCGAGGGTGGTATCCTCGATGAAATCCCCCAGATGCGAATCTTCATCATCACCGATCGGCGTTTCCATGGAGATTGGCTCTTTGGCGATCTTCAGCACTTTACGGATCTTATCTTCCGGCATCAACATACGTTCAGCCAGTTCTTCCGGCGTCGGCTCGCGGCCCATCTCTTGCAGCATCTGGCGAGAAATACGGTTGAGCTTGTTGATAGTCTCAATCATATGCACCGGAATACGAATGGTGCGCGCCTGATCCGCGATAGAGCGGGTGATCGCCTGACGGATCCACCAGGTTGCGTAGGTGGAGAACTTATAACCACGACGGTATTCGAACTTATCAACCGCTTTCATCAGACCGATGTTGCCTTCCTGAATCAGATCGAGGAACTGCAAGCCACGGTTGGTATATTTCTTGGCGATAGAAATAACCAGACGTAAGTTCGCTTCAACCATCTCTTTCTTCGCACGGCGGGCTTTCGCTTCACCGATGGACATACGGCGGTTGATGTCTTTAACCTGCTCAATGGTCAGGCCGGTTTCTTCTTCAATTTGCTGCAGTTTCTGCAGGGCGCGATGCACTTCTTCAGAGACATCGTGCAGTTTTTCCGACCACGGTTTGTTCATCGCAATCGCTGCATTGAACCAGGTATCGCTGGTTTCGTTGCCGGTAAACAGGGTGATGAAGTTTTTCTTCGGCATTTTGCACTGCTCAACGCAGAGCTTCATGATCAGACGTTCTTGTGTACGAACGCGATCCATCATGACGCGCATGCTGTTGACCAGGTAGTCAAACTGCTTCGGCACCAGGCGGAACTGTTTGAACACTTCAGACAGTTTCAGGATCTCTTCCTGAGCGGCTGCGTGACTGCGGCCTTTCGCTTTGATGGTGTCGCGCGTTACAACATACTGGGCACGCAGTTCAGCAAATTTTTCGCGAGCCAGTTCCGGGTCGATGCTGTTGTCATCGTCGGCGCTGTCGTCGTCGGCATCTTCTTCGTCTTCATCTTCGTCATCGTCCAGATCTTCCTGAGAAAGCTCTGAACCGACGTGAGTGGCGGTTGGTGCCAGTTCTTCTTCTGCGTTCGGATCGACAAAGCCGGTGATCAGATCGGACAGACGTGCTTCTTCCGCTTCAACGCGATCGTACTGTTCCAGCAGATAGGTAATCGCTTCTGGATATTCAGCAACGGAGCATTGAACCTGGTTGATCCCGTCTTCGATGCGTTTAGCGATGTCAATTTCGCCTTCGCGGGTCAACAGTTCAACGGTGCCCATTTCACGCATGTACATGCGTACCGGGTCAGTCGTGCGCCCGATTTCAGATTCCACGCTGGAAAGCACCTGTGCGGCGGCTTCGGCAGCATCTTCGTCTGCTGTGTTTTCAGCCAGCATCAGATCATCGGCATCCGGCGCTTCTTCCATCACCTGAATGCCCATGTCATTGATCATTTGGATGATGTCTTCGATCTGATCGGAATCGACGATATCTTCCGGCAGATGGTCATTGACCTCGGCATAGGTCAGATAGCCTTGCTCCTTACCACGGGTGACAAGAAGTTTTAGCTGTGACTGCGGGTTTTGCTCCATAAGACGGTATCCACACTTATTTCATGAGGTTGGTGTTGGGCGATTGACCGGATATCATTCAGATATTAATGCTGAAATCCAACGGTTGTTTACCGCCAACGATAATTACGAGGGCGTACTTATATCATTGCCGCTGCCTCTCAGTGCGGCTGTCGGGGGCTTCCCGATCGCTATTCGGCACTTAAGCCGTTAAATCACTTTTTCGCCAGCTCCTGGTTTAATGTCCAGAGTTCCAGGCGTTCTTCATTACTTAAACCATGCGTGCGCTCACGAGCGATTAACTCTTCCTGGCGCAGTTCAAGCAACGAATCAAACATATGGTTGAGTGAGTCGGTGAAGGTTTGCTCAGCAATATTCTTATCTGCTATATCGTCCCACATCGACAGTTTTTCAAGGGTGGCAGCATTATTTGTGCCACGATAGTGCTCTAAAAGTTGCCCGGTGGTCAGACCTGGCTGAGAGAGACAAGTGTTGACCAGTTCTCTGAATAAGCCAAGTCCGGGGAGCTTATTTTGATCCAGATTTTCCAGCGGCGGGACTAACGTCGCTAATTCTGGATTTTGCACCAGCAACCCTATAAGTATACGCATGGTCGTGCGTTTTAGCTGCGGAACAGGACGAGAAACACCGTTCTCCGCTGCTTTCGGCATTAATCGTTCAAGCTGGCTGTCATCAAGTATGCCTAACTTGTTGCCTAATTCCTGACGAAGATAGATGCGCAATGTTTCTCCGGGCACCTGAGAAATCAGCGGCAGCGCCAACGTACTTAAACGCGCACGCCCGTCAGGTGTGCTCAGATCAACTTGCGGCATCAGGCTGTTAAACAGAAACGCAGAGAGCGGCATGGCCTGCTCCATACGCGCTTCAAACGCCTCTTTACCTTCTTTGCGTACCAGCGTGTCAGGGTCTTCGCCATCCGGTAAAAACATAAAGCGTAGCTGACGACCATCTGTCATATAGGGCAGCGCAGTTTCTAACGCTCGCCACGCGGCATCACGACCTGCGCGGTCGCCGTCATAACAGCAAATGACATTGTTGGTCGCGCGGAACAACAACTGAATGTGATCGGCAGTGGTCGATGTACCCAACGATGCAACGGCGTAATTAATACCGTATTGCGCCAGAGCAACCACGTCCATATAGCCTTCGACCACCAACAGACGCTGGGGTTCAGCGTTATCCTGCTGCGCTTCATAAAGACCGTAAAGCTGGCGGCCTTTATGGAAAATATCAGTTTCCGGCGAGTTCAGGTATTTTGGGGTATCGTTGCCCAGCACGCGCCCACCAAAACCAATCACCCGACCGCGTTTATCGCGAATGGGGAACATCACCCGCTCGCGGAAACGATCGTAACTGCGACCCTGATCGTTGGTTACCAACATGCCTGCATCAATCAATGACTGGCGATTTTCTGGATTGTCGCCAAACCGTTTCAGGACGTTGTCCCAGCCGGGGGGCGCAAAACCAATCGCAAAACGGGCGATTACCTCATGGCTTAATCCGCGTTTTTCCAGATACTGGCGCGCAGATGTAGCAACAGGTTGCTGTAAAGATTGTTGGTAAAACGTATTCAGACCGTCCATCAACTGATAAAGAGTTTGCCGTTGATGGCGCTCTATCTGGCTGGGGCCGCTGCCTGCTTCAAATGGCACTTCAAGATTGTGCATTGCCGCCAACTCTTCGACCGTTTCGACGAACTCGAGTTTGTCGTAGTTCATCAGAAAGTCGATCGCGTTGCCGTGCGCGCCACATCCAAAGCAGTGGTAAAACTGTTTCTCACCGTTGACGGTGAAGGACGGGGTTTTTTCGTTGTGGAATGGACAACACGCGTGAAAATTCTTGCCCTGCTTTTTTAGCTTCACACGAGCATCGATCAGATCGACGATGTCAGTGCGCGCCAGCAGATCATTAATGAATACGCGTGGGATTCGTCCAGCCATAGGCCCCGATTTTTAGCAATTCATAAACGAAAATAAGCCGCGCATTCCTTTCGGAAGCACGGCCTTACAACTACAACTCGGTCTGATCGGAGAGCAACGCTCTCGGGGAATTAGTACAGACGAGTACGGCGTGCGTTTTCGCGAGCCAGTTTCTTCGCGTGACGTTTCACTGCAGAAGCTTTAGCGCGCTTACGTTCGGTAGTCGGTTTTTCATAGAATTCACGACGACGAACTTCCGCCAGAACACCTGCTTTTTCGCAGGAACGCTTGAAGCGACGCAGAGCTACGTCGAACGGCTCGTTTTCACGTACTTTAATTACCGGCATGTGCCTCTCACCTTTGATTAATTCGGTTTGCCGCTGGCATCAACGCCAGCTTATTTCAAAATGGTGCGGAATTTTACTGCAATTGCTGCTGCTTTGTAAAGCACCGCGGCCTTTTTTGAAAGGGACTTTTATAAGGGTGAGGAGTATACACGAGGCTTTCTCCAGGGGCGAACAAAGTTTTACATCAACCCGCATTGGTCCTACACTGCGCGGTAATAAAGCGAGGTAAAACAAGTCATGCGTGTACTGGGTATTGAAACTTCTTGCGATGAAACCGGCATCGCCATTTACGACGATGAAAAAGGTTTGTTAGCCAACCAATTGTATAGTCAGGTGAAATTACACGCTGACTACGGCGGCGTAGTGCCTGAACTGGCCTCCCGCGATCACGTGCGTAAAACCGTACCGTTGATCCAGGCGGCGCTGAAAGAGTCCGGGCTGACAGCAAAAGATATTGATGCAGTGGCCTATACCGCAGGCCCTGGATTAGTCGGCGCGCTGTTGGTTGGCGCAACGGTTGGGCGTTCGCTGGCGTTTGCCTGGGGCGTTCCGGCGATCCCGGTACACCATATGGAAGGGCATCTGTTAGCGCCGATGCTGGAAGATAACCCACCGGAATTTCCGTTTGTCGCGCTGCTGGTTTCCGGCGGTCATACGCAGTTAATCAGCGTCACTGGTATTGGTCAGTACGAGTTGCTCGGTGAGTCCATTGATGACGCTGCCGGGGAAGCGTTTGATAAGACCGCGAAGCTGCTGGGGCTGGATTATCCAGGCGGGCCGTTACTGTCGAAAATGGCCGCCCTGGGTACTGCCGGGCGCTTTGTCTTCCCGCGTCCGATGACCGACCGTCCGGGGCTGGATTTCAGCTTCTCTGGCCTGAAAACCTTCGCGGCAAATACCATTCGTGACAACGGCACCGACGACCAGACGCGTGCTGATATCGCTCGCGCTTTTGAAGATGCGGTGGTCGATACGTTGATGATTAAGTGTAAGCGAGCGCTGGATCAGACGGGCTTTAAGCGACTGGTCATGGCAGGCGGCGTGAGTGCTAACCGCACGCTGCGGGCGAAACTGGCGGAAATGATGAAAAAGCGTCGTGGCGAGGTATTCTACGCGCGTCCGGAGTTTTGTACCGATAACGGCGCGATGATCGCCTATGCTGGAATGGTGCGGTTTAAAGCAGGCGCGACGGCGGATCTCGGCGTGAGTGTGCGTCCGCGCTGGCCACTGGCAGAGTTACCGGCTGCGTAAGGCTATGATTCAGCCTGTGAAAAGGATAAGCACGGGCTGAAAAATCACTCAGGATCTTTTTCGCGCTTTCTTTTGAATTTCGTCCATATTTTTGTCTCCTGGTGACGCCACAGACGCTGGATGTTGTCATGATGACGCAGCAGGATCAGGCAAGAGAGCATCGAAACCGGGAAGGTGAATTGTGGCTTAAACCACCAGACATAAAACGGAGCAATCAGCGCGCTGACAATCGCCCCCAGCGACGAATATCCACTCAATAGCACGGTAAGCAGCCAGGTTCCCGCCATCACGCCCGTTAAATCCCAGCCAATCGGGGCTATTGCACCAAAAGCGGTGGCAACGCCTTTCCCCCCTTTAAAACCGAAGAAAACCGGCCAGATATGTCCAAGACAGGCAGCTATGGCAATTAAGCCTAACCAGAAGGGGCTGACACCTAATACATACGCGCCCCAAACGGGCAACATTCCTTTCAGAACGTCGAAAATCAGTACTGCTACGGCTGCTCCCTTGCCACCGATACGTAATACATTGGTTGCGCCAGGATTACCGGAGCCGCTGGTTCGCGGATCGGGCAGACCACACAAGCGGCAAACCAGAATGGCACTGGAAATGGAGCCGCAGAGGTACGCGATGAGGATCATTCCAGGCGCGATTGCACTCATAAGCTGTTCCGTTTTGAAAATTCGTGTTTAACGATGAATCCGTGGATAATACGCACATTTCGCCGGAAGTGGTATCCGGGTTAGCCAAAAAGCGAGCAGGTCGTGATGGATATTGTATTTATAGAGCAACTTTCGGTAATCACCACTATTGGTGTTTACGACTGGGAACAGACCATCGAGCAGAAGCTGGTGTTCGATATCGAAATGGCGTGGGATAACCGTAAAGCGGCGAAAAGCGATGATGTGGCGGACTGCCTCAGCTACGCTGACATCGCAGAAACGGTGGTTAGCCACGTCGAGGGGGCGCGTTTTGCGTTAGTGGAACGCGTGGCGGAAGAGGTGGCGGAATTGCTACTGACTCGCTTTAACTCTCCGTGGGTGCGCATCAAACTCAGCAAGCCAGGTGCAGTGGCGCGCGCTGTTAATGTTGGCGTAATCATTGAGCGTGGCAATAATCTGAAAGAGAATAATTAATTTTATAGCTGTTAAACCAAATGGTTATAAGCGGGTCATACTGCAGTAGTTTGGACAAGCGGTATATTTTTATAATTTAGGGGTTTATTGATGAGCGATATGCACTCGCTGCTGATAGCGGCAATATTGGGTGTGGTCGAAGGATTGACAGAATTTCTGCCGGTATCCAGCACGGGCCACATGATTATTGTCGGTCATTTGTTGGGATTTGAGGGCGATACGGCGAAAACCTTTGAAGTCGTTATCCAGTTAGGATCGATTCTGGCTGTGGTTGTCATGTTCTGGCGGCGTTTGTTTGGCCTGATTGGCATTCATTTTGGCCGTCCATTGCAGCGCGAAGGAGAAAGCAAAGGCCGGTTAACGCTGATCCACATTTTACTGGGGATGATCCCGGCAGTTGTCCTGGGGCTGTTATTCCACGATACGATTAAGTCATTGTTTAACCCGATAAATGTCATGTACGCGCTGGTCGTTGGCGGTCTATTGTTGATTGCCGCGGAATGCCTGAAGCCGAAAGAGCCGCGCGCGCCGGGTCTGGATGATATGACATATCGTCAGGCGTTTATGATTGGCTGTTTCCAGTGTCTGGCGCTGTGGCCGGGTTTCTCCCGCTCCGGAGCGACTATTTCTGGTGGGATGCTGATGGGCGTGAGTCGTTACGCCGCTTCTGAGTTCTCGTTCCTGCTGGCGGTGCCGATGATGATGGGCGCAACGGCGCTCGATCTCTACAAAAGTTGGGGGTTCCTGACAACCGGTGATATCCCGATGTTTGCCGTTGGGTTTTTCACCGCCTTTGTGGTGGCGCTGATTGCGATTAAAACCTTCCTGCAATTAATTAAGCGGATTTCGTTTATTCCGTTCGCCATTTATCGCTTTATTGTGGCGGCTGCGGTGTACGTTGTGTTCTTTTGATGTGAAGAACAGTGTCGGATGCCTGGAATTGTCCACGATTGCGTAGGCCGGATAAGTCGTTCACGCCGCATCCGGCAATCAACGCCTGATGCGACGCTTGCGCGTCTTATCAGGCCTACAACCGTCGTTGACATGTAGCCGGATAAGGCGTTTATGCCGCATCCGGCAAAATGCCCAAAACTTATTCAGGCTTTGGGCAACGTTGTTCCTTCCAGGTAGCCACCGCCGCAATTCGGCGTCGTGTCAGCTCCTCGCGGATCTCCACGCCTTTAAATCCCGCGTCAACAACCGCCTTTGTTGGTACTGACTGCGCTACTTCCCACGCTTCACGTAACCAGCGTCCTTGTGGGTAATCTGCCGCTTCAAAACCGGTTCGACCGCGCACGTCTGCCTCGCTGGTCAGCGCCAGTTGCTCGACACGCTGCGGTTTACGCCAGGCATCGATGGAATCAAACAATTTGACGATGGTTTTCGGATTCAGCATTGGGAAGGTGTGGATGAGATCGTGAAACTCCGCGACCAGTTTGGCTAAATCGCGGATTTCATTAGGGACGCGCAGGCGCTGGCACAATTGTTCTACTAATTTCACGCCTGCCGGACCATGACCATGATGACGTGGCCACAGCTCCGGCGGCGTTAGCCCTTTACCGAGATCGTGGCATAACGTTGCGAAACGGACATCGACCTGCGGACTTAGCATCGCCGCCATTGAGAGTGTCATTAAGGTGTGAATACCAGTATCGATTTCCGGGTGCCATTTCGCCGGAGCGGGGACACCAAACAACGCGTCGATCTCCGGGAATAAAACGCGTAATGCGCCGCAATCGCGTAGTACCTGAAAGAACACCTGTGGATTGCGGGTTGTGAGGGCGCTTTCAGTTTCTTTCCACACGCGTTCGGGCGTCAGGTGTTCCAGTTCACCCGCGTGGGTCATCTCGCGCATCAACGTCATTGTTTCATCGGCAATACGAAAACCGAGATGAGCATAACGTGCGGCAAAACGCGCTACGCGTAGCACGCGTAGCGGATCCTCGCCAAAAGCGGGGGAAACATGGCGCAGAAGACGGCTTTGCAGATCGCCCAGACCGTTGTACGGATCGATAATATCGCCGTCATCATCCTGGGCCAGCGCATTGATAGTCAGATCGCGACGCTGAAGATCATCTTCCAGCGTGACATCAGGCGCGGCATAACAGGTAAAACCTGTGTATCCCGAACCGGATTTCCGCTCGGTACGCGCCAGCGCATACTCTTCATGCGTTTGCGGATGTAGAAAAACAGGAAAATCGCGGCCTACCTGCTGGTAGCCCGCGTCAAGCATCTGTTGTGGCGTGCTGCCGACAACCACCCAATCTCTGTCTTTGACCGGTAGCCCTAATAACGCATCCCGAACCGCACCACCGACCAGATAAATCTTCACGCCATTTTCCCTTCGTCAAATACACAATTCCTAATAATAAGATAGTGTGACGAAGAAGGCGATTTAGTTCATCCAGCGATCTTTACGTTTGCGCGTTGGGATCAGGTGCGGCAATACCAGACCGAGCAGCAAGCCAAGCCCCAGCACGCCGCCACCATACATAAACCACTGCATGATGATGGTGCGCTGTTTGTCATCCAGTTGCACGCTGGCGGCATCAACTTTTTTCTGAGCGACAATCAGTTCGTTTTTCAGCTTCTGATTTTCTTCTTTTAACCCGTTGATCACGCTGTCGCTCTGCGCCACTTTCTGCTGCATTTCTGCCGTGCGCTGATTCCAGGTGTTATCGATATTGGTGAGCTTATTAGTCAGGGTTTTGACCTGATTTTCCAGATCTGGCACACGGGAGCGTAGACTTGGCTCTGTGCTAAGTTGTTTCAACGGGATCCAGGCGGTACGACCAGAGCTGTCTTTCACTTGGGCGTAACTGGTGTTGGCGTCAGTTTGTAATAATGTCACTTCCTCACCGGCGTTAACCGTGCCCACGAGGCGATAATTATCTCCCGGGCCACTGCGGACCCAGGTATTCAGTTCGTCAGAAACATAGCGCTTTTCTTCCGCGTGAGAGACGGCAGTGGCGCTAAGCGCGAGTAAAGTTAGTGCGATCAGGCGTAATTTTGGCATCAGGCTGTCGTTATTGTCATGGAAAGTGGAACGATAGTAGTGGCATCAGTGTCGCTACGCAAAGCATTCGGCATCAATCGGAATCCTCTGTGTCAGCTCTTGCCACTGTTTCAAACTTTTACGCCCGTCAAAATGCTCGTTGCATGGCAATTTGGCGCAAAATACTATCTACTGACAAAAAAGATCGCATTTAGTTCGCCGTTCATCGTCACTTATGTGACATAACCGATAAGTAAAGGCCATGGCTCAGGAAATCGAATTAAAGTTTATTGTTAATCACAGTGCCGTTGAGGCGTTGCGTGACCATCTCAATACGCTGGGCGGTGAGCATCATGACCCCGTGCAGTTGCTCAACGTCTACTACGAAACGCCGGATAACTGGCTGCGTGGGCACGATATGGGCCTGCGTATTCGTGGCGAAAATGGTCGCTATGAGATGACCATGAAAGTTGCCGGGCGGGTAACGGGCGGGTTACACCAGCGACCGGAATATAACGTTGCGTTGAGTGAGGCGAACCTCGATCTGGCACAGTTTCCAGTAGAAGTCTGGCCAAACAATGAATTACCTGCCGATCTTGCTTCCCGCGTACAGCCGCTGTTCAGCACTGATTTTTATCGCGAAAAATGGTTGGTAGATGTTGATGGCAGCCAGATTGAGATTGCCCTAGATTTGGGGGAAGTGAAAGCCGGTGAATTTGCTGAACCCATCTGCGAACTGGAGCTGGAATTACTTAGCGGTGAAACGCGCGCGGTGCTGAAACTGGCGAGCCAACTGGTATCGCAAACCGGATTGCGTCAGGGCAGCCTGAGCAAAGCCGCACGTGGTTATCACCTGGCACAGGGCAATCCTGCGCGTGAAATTAAACCCACCTCTATTCTGCATATTGCGGCAAAAGCGGATGTCGAGCAGGGGCTGGAAGCGGCGCTGGAGCTGGCATTAGCGCAATGGCAGTATCATGAGGAGCTGTGGGTACGCGGCAACGATGCGGCGAAAGAGCAAGTGTTGGCAGCCATCGGCCTGGTTCGTCATACGCTGATGCTGTTCGGTGGCATTGTCCCACGTAAAGCGAGCACTCACTTACGTGATCTGCTGACCCAATGTGAAGCGACAATTGTTTCTGCGGTTTCTGCCGTAACGGCTGTCTACTCTACCGAAACGGCAATGGCGAAACTGGCGTTGACCGAATGGCTGGTAAGCAAAGCCTGGCAGCCGTTTTTAGATAGCAAAGCGCAGAGCAAAATGAGTGATTCCTTTAAACGCTTTGCTGATATCCATCTCTCCCGCCACGCCGCTGAGCTGAAAAGTGTTTTTTGCCAGCCGTTGGGCGATCGCTATCGTGATCAGTTGCCACGTCTTACGCGTGATATTGACTCCGTATTGCTGCTGGCAGGTTATTACGATCCTCTCGTCGCGCAAGCCTGGCTGGAGAACTGGCAGGGGCTGCGTCACGCTATTGAGACCGGGCAACGCATTGAAATTGAACATTTCCGTAATGAGGCAAACAATCAGGAACCGTTCTGGTTGCACAGCGGAAAACGTTAATCAGGCAAGGATAAAATCGCGTATGAAGCCGCTCTCTTCACCGTTACAGCAGTACTGGCAGACCGTTGTTGAGCGGCTGCCAGCGCCTTTAGCCGAGGAATCACTTAGCTCACAGGCGAAGTCAGTACTTACCTTCAGTGATTTTGTGCAGGACAGTGTGATTGCGCATCCAGAGTGGTTGGTGGAACTGGAAAGCGAACCACCGCAGGCCGACGAATGGCAGCATTACGCTGCATGGTTACAGAAGGCGCTCAGTGATGTAAACGATGAAGCCAGCTTAATGCGCGAACTGCGGCTGTTCCGTCGGCGCATTATGGTGCGTATTGCCTGGGCGCAAACACTGGCGCTGGTTGCGGAAGAGAACATTTTGCAGCAACTCAGCCATTTGGCGGAGACGCTGATTGTCGCGGCGCGTGACTGGCTGTATGACGCCTGCTGCCGCGAATGGGGAACGCCGTGTAATGCGCAGGGCGAAGCGCAACCGCTGCTGATTTTAGGCATGGGTAAGCTGGGTGGTGGAGAACTGAATTTCTCCTCGGATATCGATCTGATTTTTGCCTGGCCGGAACATGGTTGCACGCAGGGAGGACGTCGCGAACTGGATAATGCTCAGTTCTTTACCCGCATGGGCCAGCGGCTGATTAAAGTGCTGGATCAACCGACGCAAGATGGCTTTGTCTATCGCGTGGATATGCGGCTGCGCCCGTTTGGTGAAAGTGGCCCGCTGGTGCTGAGTTTCGCGGCGCTGGAAGATTATTACCAGGAACAGGGGCGTGACTGGGAGCGTTACGCGATGGTCAAGGCGCGGATTATGGGCGATAGCGATGGCGTTTATGCTAACGAATTGCGTTCGATGCTGCGTCCGTTTGTTTTCCGCCGTTACATCGATTTCAGCGTGATCCAGTCGCTACGCAACATGAAAGGGATGATTGCCCGTGAAGTCCGCCGTCGTGGCCTTACTGACAACATCAAACTTGGTGCCGGTGGCATTCGTGAAATTGAATTTATCGTCCAGGTGTTTCAGCTCATTCGCGGTGGACGCGAACCGTCGCTGCAATCACGCTCTTTACTGCCAACACTCAGCGCCATTGCCGCGCTGCATCTGCTTTCTGAAAACGATGCCGAACAATTGCGAGTGGCATATCTGTTTCTGCGTCGTCTGGAAAACTTGCTGCAAAGCATTAATGATGAACAAACCCAGACGCTTCCAGCCGATGAGCTTAACCGTGCGCGGCTGGCGTGGGCGATGGATTTCGCTGACTGGTTGCAACTGACCGGAGCGCTGATCGGACATATGACCAATGTGCGCCGGGTATTTAACGAACTGATTGGCGATGACGAAAGCGAAACTCAGGAAGAGTCGCTATCGGAGCAGTGGCGTGAGTTGTGGCAGGATGCGTTGCAGGAAGATGACACCACGCCGGTGCTGGCGCATCTTAGCGAGGATGATCGCAAACAAGTGCTGGCGCTGATTGCCGATTTCCGTAAAGAGTTAGACAAACGTACCATCGGGCCGCGCGGACGTCAGGTACTCGACCATCTGATGCCGCATCTGCTGAGTGACGTTTGTGGGCGTGAAGATGCCGCCGTCACGCTGTCGCGTATTACCGCCTTGTTGGTGGGGATTGTCACTCGTACCACTTATCTTGAGTTGCTCAGTGAATTTCCGGCGGCGCTTAAACATTTGATTTCGCTGTGCGCTGCATCTCCGATGATTGCCAGCCAACTGGCGCGTTATCCATTATTGCTGGATGAACTGCTCGATCCGAACACGCTCTACCAGCCGACGGCGACTGATGCATATCGTGATGAACTGCGCCAGTATTTGCTGCGCGTGCCAGAAGATGATGAAGAACAGCAGCTTGAGGCGTTGCGTCAATTTAAACAGGCACAGTTGTTACGTATTGCTGCCGCGGATATTGCCGGAACGCTGCCAGTGATGAAAGTGAGCGATCACTTAACCTGGCTGGCGGAGGCGATGATCGATGCTGTGGTACAGCAAGCATGGGGACAAATGGTTGCCCGCTATGGTAAACCGAATCACCTGAGTGAACGCGAAGGCCGCGGTTTTGCGGTGGTCGGCTACGGTAAGCTGGGGGGCTGGGAGTTAGGCTACAGTTCTGATCTTGATCTGATCTTCCTGCACGATTGCCCGATGGATGTAATGACCGACGGCGATCGGGAAATCGACGGACGGCAGTTTTATCTGCGTCTGGCGCAACGCATTATGCACCTGTTCAGCACACGTACTTCTTCCGGCATTTTGTATGAAGTGGATGCGCGGCTGCGCCCGTCCGGAGCGGCGGGAATGCTGGTTACCTCCACAGAAGCGTTTGCCGATTATCAGAAAAACGAGGCCTGGACGTGGGAGCATCAGGCGTTGGTGCGTGCGCGTGTGGTGTATGGCGATCCACAACTGACAGCGCAATTCGACGCGGTGCGTCGGGAAATTATGACACTGCCGCGTGAAGGTAAAAACCTACAAACGGAAGTGCGGGAAATGCGCGAGAAAATGCGCGCTCATCTCGGCAATAAACATCGCGATCGCTTTGATATCAAAGCCGATGAGGGCGGAATTACCGATATCGAATTTATTACCCAATATCTGGTGTTGCGCTACGCTCATGAAAAACCAAAGTTAACGCGCTGGTCAGACAACGTGCGCATTCTGGAACTGCTGGCGCAAAACGACATTATGGAAGAGCGGGAAGCGATGGCGCTAACCCGTGCTTACACTACGCTTCGCGATGAACTTCACCACCTGGCGTTACAGGAGTTGCCGGGCCATGTGCCGGATGAGTGCTTCACCGCAGAGCGTGAACTGGTGCGGGCAAGCTGGCAGAAGTGGCTGGTGGAGGAATGAAGTGTGATATTATCGCGCGCAAATTTTGAATCTCTCAGGAGACAGGAATGAAAGTAACGCTGCCAGAGTTTGAACGTGCTGGAGTGATGGTGGTTGGTGATGTGATGCTGGATCGTTACTGGTACGGCCCCACCAGTCGTATTTCGCCGGAAGCGCCGGTGCCTGTGGTTAAGGTCAATACCATTGAAGAACGTCCGGGCGGCGCAGCCAACGTGGCGATGAACATCGCTTCTCTCGGTGCTAACGCGCGTCTGGTTGGGCTGACAGGTATTGATGATGCGGCGCGCGCGCTCAGTAAATCACTGGCGGACGTGAACGTAAAATGCGACTTCGTTTCTGTGCCGACGCATCCAACCATTACCAAACTGCGGGTGCTTTCCCGTAACCAACAGCTTATTCGCCTGGACTTTGAAGAAGGTTTCGAAGGCGTCGATCCGCAGCCACTGCACGAGCGGATTAATCAGGCGCTGGGTTCGATTGGCGCGCTGGTGCTTTCTGACTACGCCAAAGGCGCGCTGGCAAGCGTACAGCATATGATCCAACTAGCGCGTAAAGCGGGCGTTCCGGTGCTGATTGATCCAAAAGGTACTGATTTTGAACGTTACCGTGGCGCTACGCTGCTGACGCCGAATCTCTCTGAGTTTGAAGCTGTTGTTGGTAAATGTAAGACCGAAGAAGAGATTGTTGAACGCGGCATGAAACTGATTGCCGATTATGAACTCTCTGCGCTACTGGTAACCCGTTCCGAACAAGGGATGACACTGCTGCAACCGGGGAAAGCGCCGCTGCATATGCCAACTCAGGCGCAGGAAGTTTATGACGTAACTGGCGCAGGCGATACGGTGATTGGCGTGCTGGCGGCAACGCTGGCTGCGGGTAATTCACTGGAAGAAGCTTGCTTCTTTGCGAATGCGGCAGCAGGCGTTGTTGTCGGTAAATTGGGGACGTCCACGGTTTCACCGATCGAGCTGGAAAACGCAGTACGTGGACGTGCGGACACCGGCTTTGGCGTGATGACTGAAGAAGAACTGAAGCTGGCTGTAGCCGCGGCGCGTAAACGCGGTGAAAAAGTGGTGATGACCAACGGCGTCTTCGATATTTTGCATGCCGGGCACGTCTCCTATCTGGCAAATGCCCGTAAACTGGGCGACCGCTTGATTGTCGCCGTGAACAGCGATGCCTCCACTAAACGGCTGAAAGGGGATTCTCGTCCGGTTAATCCGCTCGAACAGCGCATGATTGTACTGGGCGCACTGGAAGCGGTCGACTGGGTGGTATCATTTGAAGAAGATACGCCGCAGCGCCTGATCGCCGGGATCCTGCCGGATCTGCTGGTGAAAGGCGGCGACTATAAACCGGAAGAGATCGCCGGGAGTAAAGAAGTCTGGGCCAACGGCGGTGAAGTGCTGGTGCTCAACTTCGAAGATGGTTGCTCGACAACCAACATCATCAAGAAGATCCAACAGGATAAAAAAGGCTAACTGGAAAGCGGTTCGCAGATCTCGCTTCGTGCCAGGTAGAGCTATTGGCGCTGTTGTTTTTTCAACCTAAGGTAAAGGAACAAGGGTAAGGGAGGATTTCTCTCCCTCTGATGAGTTGTTAGTAAGTCGGGAAACTTAACAGTAACAACACAACCAGTATGATGACGAACTTCATCATAACCCTTTCCTTCTATAAGGCCCCTTCCTTGGGAGGGGCTTTTCCGTTTCAACCCCTTACTGACTCTCCGAGTGTTGATGAGTGACAGACCCTGCACAATGCTTTCTCTGATGCAGTTTGGTCTTCCCCGAGCGGTCACGCAAAACGCTGCAACAGCCTGATCATTTGCACTTTTTGCTGGAACGTAGATATAAAAAATCCCCGGCTTTTTGAGCCAGGGATGTGAATATAAGAAGATTTATTCTACTTTATCTGCGACGGGAATCGATGAAGCCAATGGTGAAGTCAGTGCCGCCAGCGAACCGCCTGAAACACCGATTTCATTAAGTAGAGAGTCAATAAGCGGTGCCTGTGTACGGTAAGAAAGAGCGGCTGATAATGCCTGCTCCGCCAGGTTTCCTCCGCCAACGCTGCCTGATGTCGCATCACCCGCAGCGCCGCCACGATTTAAGCCATCGACCTGAATAATCTTGATACCGTCAATAGACTTCATCGGCTCAACGGATTTCTCGATTACAGCAGGCAGAGACTGCAATAGTGCCAGCTTGAATTTAAGGCTGGTTTGTTCGTCAGAAAGTACGTTGATGGCGTCGTTCAACGCTCGTTGCGCTTCTGCTTCTGCCAGGCCTTTTTTACGCGTAGCTTCGGCTAACTCAACAATGGCTGCCGCCTGCATTTCTGCAGCTTCTTTCTCTGCTTTCGCCCGCACGGTCAGTTCAACTGCTTTGGTTTCCGCATCCTGTGCTGCTGCAATCAGCGCTACCTGCTTGGCACGGTCAGCTTCGGCGGTCTGACGTGTCGTTTCTACGTTTTGCTGGGCGCTTACTGCTTCTGCTAAAGCCAGGTTGGCACGGGCTTCTGCCTGCGATTGTTGTTCCGATTTGGCCGCAATGGCGATCGATTTCGTTTGGTTGGCGATTTCGGTGACTTGTTGCTGTTCGATTTCTTTAATGCGAACTTCACGTTCAGCCTCAACTTTTCTGGAGCGGACGGCCTGCTCGCGGTCGATTTCGGTTTCCTGAATTTGACGTTCAGCAAGAATACGCGTTTGCTCTGCTTCACGCCGACGTTCAGCTTCAAAAGCAGCAATTTTTGCGTTCTGCTCGGCAGTGCGGGTTTTCACCTGCTGCTCCTGCTCAAGGGTCATAAACGCTTCTTGCTGTTCAATTTCCAGCTTCCGCGACAGCGCATCACGGTTTTTTTCACGAACCGCAACTTCTACATCTTGTTCAACCTCGTTACGTTCGCGGCGGCGACGTTCTGTTTCCTGGGTCAGCTTGGTCAAACCCTCAGCGTCAAAGGCATTATTCGGGTTGAAATGTTCTTTGGAGGTCTGGTTAAAGTTGGTGAGTGACACGCTTTCCAGTTCCAGGCCGTTTTTCGATAAGTCTTCTGCAACGGTATTTTGCACTCCCTGAACGAAGTTTTCGCGCGTATCTTGCAACTCATGCATCGTCATTTGTGCCGCTGTCGCACGTAGGGCATCGACGAATTTATCTTCGACCAGCATACGTAAATCTTCAGGCGACAGAGTGCGTTGCCCCAGCGTCTGAGCTGCGGTGGCAATTCCTTCAACTGAAGGTTTTACGCGCACAAAGAAAGCGACAACCACATCGACGCGCATACGGTCTTTCGTGATCAGACTATCAATTGTCGAGCGACTGACTTCCAGTTTCAATGTATTCATATTGATGGGGATTATTTCATGGAAGATAGGCATAACAATTGCGCCGCCGCTCATGACTACTTTTTGCCCGCCTAATCCGGTACGGACAAATGCCTGCTCGGCGGATGCCCGACGATAAAGCCGCGCGAAAATAATACCGATAATAAATAGAATGCATACGGCAACAATCGCGGTAAACATCCATGACGGAACTAAGTTGACAATATCATCCATTATTAAATTTCCTTTTAATTAAATAATTACAATATGTTTGGCCAGGGATTTTTTTCAGCCAAATACCGCGTTGTAGAAAGTCGACAAATAATTAATACTTTATCGCCTTTATTGAAGAATATCCCTTTTTCGGGTTCCAGTAATAAATAGTGTATTTGACCAAATTGATCAGTGAGTTTTCCTTCACAGGGTTTTCCGGAAGAGGCCTGATGACCAGTAATTAATGCCATGCAGCCAATATATTCTTCTTCTGTAATGGCAGTACTATGGTCGCGAGGGATCCAGGGCGCAATCACCTTGCCGGTATAATGCACCATGATAATTGTGAGCAGTAAACTAACTGGAACTACGAACAGGTTTGGGAGTGGTGTTTGCCAGAGCATGACACAGACATGCTGAAGAAGAATGCCAATGAGGCCAAAAAAGCCTGCCAACAGACAGAGGACGACGAGGGCTGGCAGTTTTCCAATATTGAGATAATGAAGTGCCTGGCTAATATTACCTGTGGTTATGGAATCGTAATGATCAAGATGTGCATCAAGAGCGCCGGAGAGCATATGGCCACAGATAATGGCAATAATTTCCAACAAACCGATCAATAGTACAAAGGAAATAGCAAAAAGATAAGGTGCGTTATAGTCGGTAAATAAAATCATCTGTCACTCCATCGTCCATTCAGTGACGCATTGTTTACAATGGTATTGTTTCCTTTCTTACATTTGCCTTTGCTAATAATAACATGTGTTAGTGATGTTTTAAAAGGGGAAGTCCATTAATGTTATTTTTTATTTTTCGATAAAAAGTGTGATCCGAAACAATATATTTACGCACGTTATGTTTAAAGGCACTACACTGATTAAGGAATACTGAAATCAGAAAAAGCATATAGCCTTAAAAGGTATGCGATAACCGGAGGATGTGCTTATGGATCATAGTCTTAATTCTTTAAATAATTTCGATTTCCTGGCGCGTAGTTTTGCCAGAATGCATACTGAAGGCCGCCCGGTCGATATTCTGGCCGTCACCGGTAATATGGATGAAGAACATCGAACCTGGTTTTGCGCCCGCTATGCATGGTATTGCCAGCAGATGACACAGCCAAGAGAACTGGAATTAGAACATTGATATTACGGGCCATTTGGCCCGTTTTTGTTTATTTTATTCAGGCTTATCAACTGGTGGGATAGCTGGTGGAGATTGAGTTTCTGCTGTCGGGGTGCAGCGTGTTTCCAGTTCACTGATGCGCTGTTCCAGCAATGCCAGTTTCTCACGAGTCCGTAACAAGACCTGCGTCTGAACGTCGAATTCTTCACGGCTTACCAGATCGAGACGCGTCAACTGCGCTTGTAGGGTTTGGCGGATTTTCTTTTCCACATCTTCCCCGAACTCCCTGATTCCTTTAGGCATCGATTCGTGAACCTGGCGAGCGATTTGCTCAATTTTTTTCGGGTCAATCATTGTAGTTTCCCTGAACTGATAGGTATTGAGTAACATTGTAGTGCGATAAGAGACAGGCATAAACCAGAATTATGTGAACCTGCAGCGTTGCTGCCGCTAGCCATTAGCGTTATAGTGATCTCGCTTATTCTCAGGGCGGGGCGAAATTCCCCACCGGCGGTAAATCAACATAGTTGAAAGCCCGCGAGCGCTTTGGGTGCAAACTCAAAGGACAGCAGATCCGGTGTAATTCCGGGGCCGACGGTTAAAGTCCGGATGGGAGAGAGTAACGATTCTGTCGGGCATGGACCCGCTCACGTTATTTTGGCTGTATGCCGCCACTCCTAAGACTGCCCTGATTCTGGTAACCATAATTTTAGTGAGGTTTTTTTACCATGAATCAGACGCTACTTTCCTCTTTTGGTACGCCTTTCGAACGTGTTGAAAATGCACTGGCTGCGCTGCGTGAAGGACGCGGTGTAATGGTGCTTGATGACGAAGACCGTGAAAACGAAGGCGATATGATCTTCCCGGCAGAAACCATGACCGTTGAGCAGATGGCGCTGACCATCCGCCACGGTAGCGGTATTGTGTGCCTGTGCATTACCGAGGATCGCCGTAAACAACTTGATCTGCCAATGATGGTAGAAAATAACACCAGTGCCTATGGCACCGGTTTTACCGTAACCATTGAAGCTGCTGAAGGTGTGACTACCGGTGTTTCTGCTGCTGATCGTATTACGACTGTTCGTGCCGCCATTGCCGATGATGCGAAACCCTCTGACCTCAATCGTCCGGGTCACGTATTTCCATTGCGTGCACAGGCGGGGGGGGTACTGACTCGCGGTGGTCATACTGAAGCGACTATCGATCTGGTGACGCTGGCAGGCTTTAAACCAGCAGGTGTGCTGTGTGAATTGACTAATGATGATGGCACTATGGCGCGTGCGCCAGAATGCATTGAATTTGCCAATAAACACAATATGGCGCTGGTCACCATTGAAGATTTGGTGGCGTATCGGCAGGCGCATGAGCGTAAAGCTAGCTGAAAACGGCTGCTTAAACTGGCGCGATAATCAAAGAAACCGAAGCGGTAGCAGGCTTCGGTTTTATTTTGTCTTCACCTGCGGAATGTAAATATCCCCTCTTTTTCTATGAAAAAATTTCACTGATATCAGCCAACCTTTTTCATTATGATCAAAATCATATATTTGTTCCGTTATTATGCGACCATATGAATATATCCGAAAAGGGTATGTGAAATTTATGCGCCAAATGTTTAGTATTGTTAAATATTAAGGGTAAAAAGGATGTTTATCGCCTGGTACTGGATTGTATTGATTGCGCTGGTTGTAGTGGGTTATTTCCTGCATTTGAAACGTTATTGTCGGGCTTTTCGCCAGGATAGAGACGCACTGCTGGAAGCGCGAAACAAATACTTAAACAGTACGAGAGAAGAGACGGCCGAAAAGCTAGAATAGGGCTTTATGGGAGCCAGCAGATGTTGTCCATGTACAGGACAACATCTGAAATTGTTTTTAGCCAATTCCTGCCGTTTGTAGCAGCACTAAACTGAATCCCATCACTGACATTCCGCATAGCACGCCATAGCTCGGGTTATTATTGGGGTCTATCTCTTTCGCTAACGGCATTAATTCGTCAACAGAGAGCGCCACCATAATCCCAGCCACCGCCGCCATAATTGCCGCCATAACGACGGGTGAAATCATGCTGCCGAGGATCAACCACGCCAGAATGCCGCCGAGTATTTCCGCCAGCCCAGAAATTCCCGCCCACAGAATCGCTGTTCGTTTTGACCCCGTAGCTGCATAAACAGGACCCGCCACTGCCAGACCTTCAGGAATATTGTGTAATGCAACGGCCAGCGCGATGCCAAAGCCCAGTTCCAGATTGCTGCTTGCCGTTACAAAGGTAGCGATACCTTCCGGGAAGTTATGCAGACTGATGCCAAGAGTGAGCAGAATGGCAGTACGCTTGATCGATTTTGGTAACGGTTGCACCGATTTTTGCATTAAATCCTGCGGATGCGCATGCGGTAACATACGGTCCAGACCAAAATAGCCCAGCAGACCAAAGATAAACATCCCATAGCCCAGAACAGGGGACATCCCTTCAGCGGCTAATGCGGCAGGTAGCATCTCCATCAATGAGATAAGCAACATGATCCCCGCTGCAAATCCTAGCGAAAACGCCAGTAGCCGGTTCGAGGGTTTTTGCCCGAGAACGCCGAGAAACGCGCCAATAAACGTGGCTGCCCCCGCCAGTATGGTCAGAATGAGAGGTACTGACATCGACTACTCCTTATAAATCTTCACCTTCAGGCGGATCTTCAAAATAACTGATGATGATCATCATTGTTATCCGGGTTCTTACTCCGCCGAACAAGCGTATTGTGAGGATATCAAAATGACACCTTTAGTTAAGGATATCATCATGTCTTCAACACGTATGCCAGCATTGTTTTTAGGTCACGGTAGTCCGATGAACGTGCTGGAAGATAATCTATATACCCGTAGCTGGCACAAGTTGGGGATGACGTTACCGCGCCCGAAAGCGATTGTTGTGGTTTCGGCTCACTGGTTTACCCGGGGAACAGGAGTTACTGCGATGGAAGCGCCGCCCACTATTCATGACTTTGGTGGCTTTCCGCAGGCGCTTTACGACACTCATTACCCGGCTCCAGGATCGCCAGCATTGGCGCAACGTCTGGTTGAATTGTTAGCGCCAGCCCCTGTCACGTTGGATCAAGAAGCCTGGGGTTTTGATCACGGTTCGTGGGGCGTGCTGATTAAGATGTATCCGCAAGCTGATATTCCGATGGTGCAGTTGAGTATCGATAGTACTAAACCCATCGCCTGGCATTTCGAAATGGGGCGTAAACTGGCGGCGCTGCGCGATGAAGGAATAATGTTAGTCGCCAGCGGCAATGTGGTGCATAACCTTCGCACAGTAAAATGGCATGGCGACAGCTCACCGTATCCGTGGGCGATGTCGTTCAATGAGTATGTGAAAGCGAATTTAACGTGGCAAGGGCCGGTGGAACAGCATCCTCTGGTGAACTACCTGGACCATGAGGGCGGGGCGTTATCGAATCCAACACCGGAACACTATCTACCGCTTTTGTATATTTTAGGCGCATGGGATGGGCAAGAGGCAATTACCATTCCAGTCGATGGCATAGAAATGGGGAGTTTAAGTATGCTATCGGTGCAGGTAGGTTAATAGATGAAGAAAACCGAAGCCAAATTATTGGCTTCGGTTTGCATTACCTTACTTTCTCAGCAGTTTAAGTCCCCACGCACCGCTCATCACCAGTAGCAGCAACAAACAGAGACCAAAAGCCAACATACAGGCCTGTGCCATGTTCATAAAGTGCCACGGAGGTAGCAGATACCAACCTTCAGATTGCTGATACATCTCCACAAACCACTGCTGCATACTGCTCAGTGTGACGCCATCGGGAACGATTGGCGCATCATAGCCGCAATCCCCGGTAGGCTTGAACCAGTTTGGAGCCCATTGTGCCAGCGGCAGATTAAAGGGAAAAGTGGGATCGGTCGAGCAACCCTGTACGCCAAACAGTGAATCGGGATCCGGGTTATGCACTGCATGATGGATATCGTTCAGTTTGAGCGAAAACTTCAGTCCCATAATGCTGCCGTAAAAGGCCATCACACAGCCAATCAACTTAAGGACGATATTCTTCGGATTAATCGCCGCAACCAATCCACCAATAACCATCACAAACATGGCGTAGCGAATGTAAACACACTGCTCACAGGGTGCCATGTAGAGATAGATCTGGAAGAAAGAGTGCGCCAGGATAATCAGCGCGCCCATCGCAACAGCCATTAACAACCATAAAAAGCGTTGTTCCTGCCATCTTACCAGCGTGTTCACCGGTGAAGTGCTAAGGTCTTTCCACATTCCCTTAATACCCATAGCCTGTTTCCCTGTTATTTGCTTGCTAACTCACGGATAAGGTCTGCCATAGCGTCGATAGATTTAATGCTCTTGGTATAGATCAAGTATTTACCATTGACGACATAGGCCGGAACGCCCTGAATTTTGGCTACGTCATAGGCCGCTTTCCATTTTTCCAGTGTTTCCTGTACCGCAGGCTCTTTCAGTGCGGCGTCAAAATCCGCCTGGCTCATACCTGCGGCATCCAGACCGGTTTTGATAAAAGCAGCCGGATCTTTACCGTCAGACCAGCGTTCTTTTTTGTCGTGATAAGCCGCGTAGTAAGCAAACTTGGCTTTCTTAAACTGCGAGTTAGCATCAAATAAAGAAATGCCGGCCGCTTTATCTTTATTAATCAATACTGCAAAGACTTCGCTTGCCTGCTTACCGTATTCACCTTTGGTTTCCAGATGGAATGGGGTAAAAGCGACGACATCCTTCACTTTCTCCGATACCGGGCCGGTAACTGCTTTGTCATATTTGTAGCAGAACGGGCAGGCATAGCTGAAAACCTTGATCAGCGTTTTGTCGGCGTTCGGAATGGGTTTTTCCAGAACCATATAATCCGTGCCTTCGGTGAAGGCGGAAGCAGTAAATGAAACCGCCAGGGTAGCGGTAAGTAGCACGCTTTTAAGCAGTGATGAGATCCCTAATTTCGACATTTTTATTCCCTTCTTAATTATTTAAACATCTGTTTTGGATGGACTAACAGCGCGCGATAGTGAGTCTGGTTGGGTTTATCAGACAGCACGTCGATTTCCACTTTCACTTCTTTGGTTTTGTAGTCGATTTCGTTCAACTTACCGACGGTAGGTTGACCGACGTCGAACAGATGAATGGAACCGCCGAAGCCGAACATGGTGTTACGGTCGGCCTGATATTCGATGATGGAGGTGATTGGGCTATAGAAATCGTAACCGCGTTCTTTACCGTATTCCCAAACTTGCTGAACAGTACCTTTCTTCTCATCAATCTTATATTCCACGAAGCGTGAATATTTCATGGTCGGTAAGGCGGGCTGTTCCAGATGGCGACCGTCGCCATTATCAAAGATAGTGAGCGTACCTTTGCTGGAGATCCATGCGGTATGTTGGGTGTAGGTGAAGTCGAAATCCGAGTTTTCACATAAGCCATTTTCGTTACAGGCGATAGGTTTACCATTGGCATCCACAGGTTTCAGCAGTTTGCTGGCCAGCGGTTTTTCCCAGCCTTTGGATGGTGCAAGGATCCATTTCACTTGCTTATCACGACCAATCTTCACTACGCCCTGATGACGAGAGGAGAGAATAATTGAGTCATCTTTGGCGTCATATGCGATGGAGTTAACGTGCGCCCAGTTACGGCCTGGTCCTACACCCAGAGCGTCACCGAACGGTGTATCCGGTTCCAGTTTTGCCTGCTGACCCGCGTGGGCCAGATCAACGTTAACGCAAACTGCGCCGGCATCCAGTGCGCCAAGCAGAGCATCACGTTTCGGATCGAGGATCTTTGTCAGATCCCATACATCGACAACGCGACCCGATTTATCGACTTCAAGAATGTGATCACGAATGGTCGTGACGTGTATGCCATCATCGCGACGGTAGTTGCTCTTGCCTACGCGCAGCAGTACCGTGCCGTTAGGCGTCTCAATGGATTCATGGGTAGCGTCAGCGAATCCACGCGGCAGTTTGTGATCTTCCAGCACCTGGCCCATCATGTCGAACTCATACCAGTGCTGGCCTTGTACTGCGGTAAAGGTGCCACGCGGTGTTTCGCGGATACCCATCAGATAACCACGTTTGTTGATGTTGCGGTCACGGCCATCATAGAAGGTGTCTTGATCCAGCCACCAGCGATATTCACCTTCGGTATCGACAATGAAGGTAAAGGGGGCGATATCAAAAGGCAGTGCACCGGTTGCCGGGCCTGCATCGAGGATACCGGCATTTTTATCTTTTTCGCCGTGCCAGTGGAGATCGGAACCTTGTGCGGTAAAGGTATGGGTATTAATCAGATAGAGGCGGTCTTCAAAACCGGGGGCGACTTTAACAACTTTGGTCTGCTGTAGATCGGAGATGGAGCGGTTATCCATGTAATTGTTGACGATGGCCGAAGTCTGCACCACGTAGTCATCTTTCATGGCTTTGCCGTTTTCTTTCCATTCAACGGTCACTTTGTTTGCAAATTTCTGATAAAGACCAAAAATCGGTACGCCATCATAAGTTTTTAGTGACTCCTGACCCACGGGATAGCTGATTTCAACGCCTTTTTCGCCCTTACCGTGGACGGTAACTTTGACGTCTGAAATGACGTGACTGTCTAAATTAACCACAGCGGTCAGAGGTGCATTACCGTAGGGATCAACGATGACAGCACCGAGTTGCCCGGCTGGTGGCGCTGGTTTAAAACCTGCAGCCATCACGCCAGTTGCAGATAAACCCAGAGCTAATGCTACAGTTCCGGCTACCAGTGTTTTTCTGTATTTATCAAACATGGATATATCTCCTTATATAACGCAAATATATAATAATGATGAATATCGACTGTTGAGATAGGACTAATAAATTAATTTTATGAATGAATATGCAGGTTAAATAAATAGTGAGAATATTTTTGTTGTTTTTTAATATGTTGTCATTCTCTGAAATGAATATTTATCTTTAATGGATAGTAGGGTGGCGATATATCAATAACAATATTCAATATTGTGTAGTGTGATCTCTGCGGCATTGTTTTTTTATTATTAAATCAAATTTTAATGTGATAAAAACAAAATATTTAAGGAATATCAGTGGCTTGTATTGTGATTTCTTTACTTGTTTTAATTACAAAACCGTCTGTATATGACGATTTAACATTAGATTGATTATTAATGTTAAATAAAATGTAGAGATGTATGTGGTTATATATTGATTGGAGTTATGAATTGCGGATTAATAATGAATTGCCCCGGTTATCGGGGCAATTTTAAGCAGTATTATTCAACAAAAATATGGGGGTAGAAGCGAGACATATCCTGGGTGATCAATGCACGGTCTTCACGAATGCCAATTCCGGCAGGTTGATCGTTCACCAGCCAGCTTCCAATCAGCATATAGCTGTCGCCAAATTTCGGCAGCGGATGGAATTGCTGAACAATCATTCCTTCTTCGCCATACGGGCCTTCCGCCGCTTCAATGGTTTTACCGTTCTCAATGATCGACACGTTTGCACCTTCACGTGAGAAGATCGGCTTAACCACATATTTTTCCATTTGCGGATGATCATCTTCCGCAAAATAAGCGGGCAACAGGTTCGGGTGATTCGGGAACATCTCCCACAGCAGTGGCAGAAGCGCCTTGTTGGAGATAATGCTCTTCCACGCCGGTTCCAGCCAGCGTACGCCAGCATCTTCCAGCTTGGTAGAGAACATTTCGCGCAGCATAAATTCCCACGGATATAGTTTGAACAGGTTAGCGATGACCTGATCCTGTAAATCCGTGAACTGGCCTTTTTCACCTAAACCGATATCGTCGATATACAGAAACTCGGTAGCGATTTCAGCTTCGGTCGCGCAGTCCTGCAAATACTGAATAGTGCCGCGATCTTCCACCGTGTCGCGACAGCAGGTGAGATGCAGCAACTGAAAGCCATACTGTTCACGTAGCTCGGCAAAGCGATCAATCAGCTTTTCTTGCAGGCTATTAAACTGATCGCTGCCTTCCGGCAGGTTGCCAGCGTTAAGCTGATCTTCCAGCCAGAGCCACTGAAAGAACGCTGCTTCATACAGTGATGTTGGCGTATCAGCGTTATTTTCCAGTAACTTAGGTTCGCCTGTACCGTCCCACGCCAGATCAAGACGTGAATAAAGCGACGGCTGGTGGGTCAGCCATGACTGACGTACAAAGCTCCAGGTATGCTTTGGAATGCGGAATTTGGTCATCAGCTCATCGCTGGCGATCACTTTTTCCACCACTTTCAGGCACATCTGGTGCAGTTCGGCGGTAACTTCTTCCAGTTTTTCAACCTGGGCGAGGGTCAACTTGTAGTAGGCATCTTCACACCAGTACGGCTCGCCGTACATGGTGTGAAAATTGAAACCGTATTCGTGGGCTTTTTCGCGCCAGTCCGGGCGCTCGGTAATACTGACTCTTTCCATCGGTATTAACCACCCATTGAACGAGAAGAGGTGCCGGTTGCGCTACGCTGCATGGTGCTTTGTTTGGCAACAGACTCGCCAAAGCCGCCGCGGGTAACGGTGGTGGTGGTCGCTGGTTTTGGTGCCATTGCTGTTTTCGGTACGGTCATGGTGCGGCCTGGCTGGGCTGCGCCATAGTTTTTACCGGTTGCGTCGGTATATTTACCGTAAGCCGGGCTGGCAGGGTTCTTTGAGGAGAACAGCGGTTGCTGTGCAAAACCCGCTCCGCCGCCCATCAGACGACCCATCATGTAACCTGCCATTAGCGGCATCCAGAAGCTTCCGCTGGATTGCTGGGCCTGCGCCTGGTTTTCTGGTGCCATGCCTGCCTGGGCAGGTGCCTGCTGGCATTGACCTTCGCCAAATTCGGCAACACAGTCTTCACGGGTGGCGTATTTCGGCGCGGTACGTTCGGCTTCTTTCAGCGCATTGTTGTACGCGGTGGTGCATTCTGCGCTTTTGCCTGGGTTTGCGGCTGAACAATCATCAGCGTTTTGATACAGAGACACGGTCTCATCACTCTTTTCACAGCCTGCCAGCATAAAAACAGTGGCAACAGCAAGAGCGACAGGTGTCAGATGGCGTGCGCTCCAGTTTTTGCGGAACGATGCGTGGCGTATGGATTTTGTCCGTTTCATTTTTGTCTTCCGGGACCAGTGGTAAATACCCATCAGAATAGAGGATGGCTGGTCGAAATTGAAGCGAGAAGGGGGAAGAATGCGGCAGATAACCCGTATCTTTACGTTGCCTTACGTTCAGACGGGGCCGAAGCCCCGTCGTTGTCATCAGTTACGGAAAGGGTTATGACCGTTACTGGTGGAAGTGCGTGCGGATACCTGCTGAACGGCTGGTGCCGGGCTATCAGGTGCATAACCATCAGCGATAGCATTTTGTTCCGGCGTTTGCGGCGCGACGTTTTCCGGGTTAGTGGAAACCGGTTTGCTCAGCGCATTGTTCAATGCCAGCAGATCCTGCTCGTTCAACGTACCCAGAGCTGATTTAATATTCAACTGGTTAATCAGGTAGTTATAACGTGCATTCGCCAGTTCTTGCTTGGCGTTGTACAGCGTCGTGGTGGCGTCCAATACATCAACAATGGTACGCGTACCGACCGAGTAACCAGCTTCCATCGCGTCTAATGAGCTTTGGGCGGAAATAACGGCTTGTTTGTAAGCGTTAATGCTACTGATAGATGCATTAATGTTGTTGAAGGAGGAACGCACGGTTTGCACGACGCTACGGTGTGCGCTTTCCAGTTGCTCGCTGGCACCCACGAAGTTGTACTGCGCCTGTTTCACCTGCGAGTTAACCATTCCGCCCTGATAAATCGGCAGCGAGAAGCTCAGGCCCACTTTGTTCTGGCCCATATTGCTGTCGTCATACTGGCCTGCGGTCGCACCACGGGTTTTCGAACCACTGTAGGAGGTGTCAGAAATTCCGGTAGAGGCCGTTAAATCCAGAGTCGGTAAGTGACCATCCTGCGCCTGGCGAATTTGCTCGCGTGCCAGGTCCTGGCTCAAACGTGCCTGTAACAGCGACAGGTTACGCTTTTCAGCTTCTTTCAGCAGAGTGTTCACCGGCTGTGGTTTGTCGGTTTTAAAGTTTTCAACATTCAGCGCCGCCAGTTCCGGGTAGTAATTACCAGTGATCTGACGCAGTTGCTCAACGGCATTGTCGAGATTGTTACGTGCGGTCACTTCGTTTGCCAGCACGGTATCGTACTGTGCGCGGGCGTTCTGCACGTCGGTGATCGCCACCAGACCCACGTTAAAACGTTGGGTGGTTTGATCTAACTGACGGTAGATCGCTTCTTTTTGCGCCTGGGTATAGGAAAGAACGTCAATCGCATTCAACACGTTGAAATAAGCGGTCGCGGTGTTGAGGATCAGAGTTTGTTGATCGGTCTGGTAAGTGACGTCCTGAATTCCGGCCGCTTTTTCCTGCAAGGTCAGCGCACGCCATTTCGACATATCGAAAATGGACTGGGTCAACTGCAGGGACGCACTGGTCGCGTTAGAGTTGATGCCGTTCGCGTCGCGATAGCCGTTGCTGTAGGTGTAATCTGCACCTAAACCCAACTGTGGCAGTAATGGACTGCGCGCTTCATTAATTTTTTCAAAGGCAGCATCACGATCGGCGGCAGACTTACGCAATTCCGGGTTACTAAGGCGTGCTTGCTGATAAACTTGCATCAGGTTCTCGGCCTGGCTCAACGTACTGAACCCAGAAAGGCTCAGGCCGATAAGAATGGGGAGCAATTTCTTCATTTGCATTCCTTGTGGTGAAGCAGTATTTAGCGCGATCAAACTGTAAAATTATTGCGGATTCTAGCAGAAGCCGCCACCGCAAAAGGTTGGCGTTACGTGCCATAGGGCATTAATGTGCCTCAATTTAACACATGACCGCTCAAACGGCAGTCAAACGTCGCTGAAATTCACATTTAATTCACTATTAGTGTCAGGACATTAACAATGCTTAAGCCAGACAACCTGCCCGTTACATTTGGCAAAAACGATGTAGAAATTATTGCACGAGAAACACTTTATCGCGGCTTTTTTTCATTAGATCTTTATAGATTTCGTCATCGTCTATTCAACGGACAAATGAGTCATGAGGTCCGGCGGGAAATTTTTGAGCGCGGGCACGCCGCAGTCTTGCTACCCTTTGACCCAGTACGCGATGAAGTTGTGCTGATTGAGCAGATTCGGATTGCCGCCTATGACACCAGCGAAACGCCCTGGTTATTGGAAATGGTTGCCGGGATGATCGAAGAAGGTGAAAGCGTAGAAGATGTCGCCCGTCGCGAAGCGATTGAAGAGGCGGGACTGATAGTCAAACGGATCAAACCGGTGTTAAGTTTCCTGGCAAGCCCGGGCGGCACCAGTGAGCGTTCGTCAATTATGGTGGGCGAAGTGGACGCCACGACCGCAAGCGGTATTCACGGTCTGGCTGATGAAAACGAAGATATTCGCGTTCATGTGGTAAGCAGGGAGCAGGCATACCAGTGGGTAGAAGAGGGGAAAATCGACAACGCAGCGTCGGTCATCGCTTTGCAATGGCTGCAACTGCATCATCAAGCGTTAAAAAATGAGTGGGCATAAATGAAGCGTTACACACCTGACTTTCCTGAAATGATGCGCCTGTGCGAGATGAACTTTTCACAATTGCGCCGTTTGTTGCCGCGCAATGACGCACCCGGCGAAACTGTAAGCTATCAGGTGGCAAACGCACAATATCGGTTAACGATTGTGGAATCGACCCGATACACTACCCTGGTGACAATTGAACAGATTGCACCTGCAATCAGTTACTGGAGCCTTCCGTCAATGACGGTGCGTCTGTATCATGACGCGATGGTGGCTGAAGTGTGTTCAAGTCAGCAGATTTTTCGCTTTAAAGCGCGGTATGATTATCCTAATAAAAAGTTGCATCAACGCGACGAAAAGCATCAAATTAATCAGTTTTTAGCGGACTGGTTGCGATACTGTTTAGCACATGGAGCGATGGCGATTCCGGTTTATTAGCGTCGTGAAACCTAAGGACACCATTTGGAAAGCCTGTTAACCCTTCCTCTGGCTGGTGAGGCCAGAGTCAGGATTTTACAAATTACTGACACTCACCTGTTTGCACAAAAGCACGAAGCCCTGCTGGGGGTAAACACCTGGGAGAGCTATCAGGCGGTGCTGGAGGCGATTCGCCCACACCAGCACGAATTCGACCTGATTGTCGCGACAGGTGATTTGGCACAGGATCAATCCTCTGCGGCCTATCAGCACTTTGCAGAAGGCATCGCAAGCTTTCGTGCGCCCTGCGTCTGGCTGCCGGGTAACCATGATTTCCAGCCTGCGATGTACAGCGCATTACAGGATGCGGGTATCTCCCCGGCGAAGCGTGTGTTTATTGGTGAGCAATGGCAAATCCTGATGCTGGATAGCCAGGTGTTTGGCGTACCGCACGGCGAGTTGAGCGAGTTTCAGCTTGATTGGCTGGAACGTAAACTGGCCGATGCGCCAGAACGTCATACTTTGCTGCTGCTGCACCATCATCCGTTGCCTGCGGGTTGTAGCTGGCTTGACCAGCACAGTCTGCGTAACGCGGGTGAACTGGATAACGTGCTGGTGAAGTTTCCGCACGTCAAATATCTGTTGTGCGGACATATCCATCAGGAACTCGATCTCGACTGGAATGGTCGCCGCCTGCTGGCAACGCCGTCAACCTGTGTGCAGTTTAAACCACACTGTTCCAACTTTACGCTGGACACTATTGCCCCTGGCTGGCGTACGCTGGAACTCCATGCCGATGGCACCCTGACTACCGAAGTGCACCGCCTGGCGGACACTCGTTTCCAACCAGATACCGCTTCAGAAGGCTACTGATGTCAACGCTTCTTTATTTGCATGGATTCAACAGTTCGCCGCGTTCAGCGAAAGCGAGCTTGTTGAAAAACTGGCTGGCGGAGCATCACCCTGACGTTGAGATGATTATTCCGCAGTTGCCGCCGTATCCTTCCGATGCGGCAGAACTGCTGGAATCCATTGTGCTGGAACATGGTGGTGATTCGCTGGGTATCGTTGGTTCGTCACTTGGGGGTTATTACGCTACCTGGTTGTCGCAATGTTTTATGCTGCCAGCGGTAGTGGTAAACCCGGCTGTGCGCCCGTTTGAACTGCTGACGGACTATCTCGGTCAGAACGAGAACCCCTACACCGGGCAGCAATATGTGCTAGAGTCACGCCATATTTACGATCTCAAAGTCATGCAGATTGACCCACTGGAAGCACCGGATCTTATCTGGCTGCTGCAACAGACGGGAGATGAAGTGCTGGATTACCGCCAGGCGGTGGCGTACTACGCCTCCTGCCGCCAGACTGTAATAGAAGGCGGCAACCACGCATTCACGGGCTTCGAAGATTATTTCAACCCGATCGTCGATTTTCTTGGTCTGCACCATCTCTGACGATCAACTCGAATTGCTAACTTAAACCATGACGCAAACTTATAACGCTGATGCCATTGAGGTACTCACCGGGCTTGAGCCGGTTCGCCGCCGCCCGGGGATGTATACCGATACCACTCGCCCAAACCATTTGGGGCAAGAAGTTATTGATAACAGTGTCGATGAAGCACTGGCCGGTCACGCAAAACGCGTGGACGTTATTTTACATGCTGACCAGTCGCTGGAGGTCATTGACGATGGCCGTGGAATGCCGGTGGATATTCACCCGGAAGAAGGTGTTCCGGCGGTCGAATTGATCCTCTGCCGTCTGCACGCGGGTGGTAAGTTCTCCAATAAAAACTATCAGTTCTCCGGCGGCCTGCACGGCGTGGGGATTTCGGTGGTTAACGCCCTGTCAAAGCGCGTAGAAGTCAACGTGCGCCGCGATGGCCAGATTTATAACATCGCGTTTGAAAATGGCGAAAAAGTACAGGATTTGCAGGTTGTCGGCACTTGCGGTAAACGCAATACCGGCACCAGCGTACATTTCTGGCCGGATGAAACCTTCTTTGACAGTCCGCGTTTTTCTGTTTCGCGCCTTACGCATGTGCTGAAAGCCAAAGCGGTACTGTGCCCCGGCGTTGAGATCACTTTTAAAGATGAGATCAACAATACCGAACAACGCTGGTGCTATCAGGACGGTCTGAATGATTACCTCGCGGAAGCGGTAAATGGCTTGCCGACGCTGCCGGAAAAACCGTTTATCGGTAATTTTTCTGGCGATACCGAAGCGGTGGACTGGGCGCTCTTGTGGCTGCCGGAAGGTGGCGAACTGCTGACCGAAAGCTACGTCAACCTGATCCCAACGATGCAGGGCGGGACGCACGTTAACGGTCTGCGTCAGGGCCTGCTGGACGCGATGCGCGAGTTCTGTGAATACCGCAACATTCTGCCGCGCGGCGTGAAACTGTCAGCGGAAGATATCTGGGATCGCTGCGCATATGTGCTGTCAGTAAAAATGCAGGATCCGCAGTTTGCCGGGCAGACCAAAGAACGTCTCTCTTCGCGTCAATGTGCGGCATTCGTTTCTGGCGTGGTGAAAGATGCGTTCACCCTGTGGTTGAACCAGAACGTCCAGGCTGCTGAATTGCTGGCGGAGATGGCGATTTCCAGCGCCCAGCGTCGTATGCGTGCGGCGAAGAAAGTGGTACGTAAAAAGCTGACCAGTGGCCCGGCGTTGCCTGGCAAACTGGCTGACTGTACCGCGCAGGATCTCAATCGTACCGAACTGTTCCTCGTGGAAGGTGACTCCGCAGGTGGATCTGCCAAGCAGGCGCGCGATCGTGAATATCAGGCGATCATGCCGTTGAAAGGTAAGATCCTTAACACCTGGGAGGTCTCTTCTGATGAAGTGTTGGCCTCGCAGGAAGTGCATGATATTTCAGTGGCGATCGGTATTGATCCTGACAGCGCCGACCTTAGCCAGTTGCGTTATGGCAAGATCTGTATCCTGGCGGATGCGGACTCCGATGGCCTGCACATTGCTACGTTGCTTTGCGCACTGTTTGTAAAGCACTTCCGCACGCTGGTGAAACACGGCCACGTTTACGTTGCTCTGCCACCGCTCTACCGCATTGACCTCGGGAAAGAGGTTTATTACGCGCTGACGGAAGAAGAAAAAGAGGGCGTGCTTGAGCAGTTAAAACGCAAAAAAGGCAAGCCTAACGTCCAGCGTTTTAAAGGTCTGGGCGAAATGAATCCGATGCAATTGCGCGAAACCACGCTTGATCCGAATACTCGCCGTCTGGTGCAGTTAACCATTGATGATGAAGACGATCAGCGTACTGACGCGATGATGGACATGCTGCTGGCGAAGAAACGCTCGGAAGACCGCCGTAACTGGTTGCAAGAGAAAGGTGATATGGCGGAGATTGAGGTCTGATAATTCCCGCCAGGAGAATAAAATATAGCCCGGTAAACATACCGGGCTTTTTTTATCAAAATTCCATTTTCACCGTGAATTGCACTTCACGCGGATCGCCAATCTGATTACCCAGATTATTTGTGGCTATGGAAGAGGTGTAATACGTTTTATCAAACAGGTTTTTGACGTTTAATTGCAGAGTGACCGGATACTGCAATTTCATTTTATATGCGGCGAAGGCATCGGCAACGAAATAGCCCGGCAGATAGTAGTCAGCCCCATTGGTTGCTGAACGACGGCTTACGCCATGTCCGCCACCGCCAAACGTCAGCGTGTTATTGCCAGGCATATTATGAATGTCATAGGTCAGGAATAGCGAACCGGTATGACGAGGAACATTCGGCAATGGTTTTCCTGCATAATCAGGATCTTCCAGAACCTTAGCATCGGTATAGCCGTAGCTGGCAATAATATTAATATTTTCAGTTAATGCTCCCGCAAGGTCGACTTCTACCCCTCTTGAACGAACGCGGCCTGCCGTTTTGGCGATGGTTTCGTCACCAATACTTTCGGTATACAACACGTTGCGTTTATGGATATCAAACAGCGCAATATCTGCGGTTATACCATCGAACAGCTCGAATTTTGCCCCGACTTCGTAAGCATTAGATGATTCCGGGGGAAGATCGCCAATGTAGCTGGCAATTGACGATTGCGGCATAAATGTTTGCGAATAATTGGCAAATAAGGATACCGATGGCGTCAGTTTGTAGACCAACCCCAGTTTGGGAGTCCATTGCTCATCGCGGCTGTCAGTATTGACATTAAAAGGACGGCCTTTACCCGCATACTGCGTGTAATACTGATAGCGGATCCCGGCGACGGCAATCCAGTTATCGGTCAGATAGAGCGCGTCCTGAGCATAAGCTGAGTAGCTCTCCTGTTTGATCGTCTGATCACTGTCCGATGCCGAGACCGTTGTACATTTGCTGGTATTGCCATAAACAGGGTTGTAGATATTGAAATCTTTAGCGTTTTTACAGCGAATCATATCTGTGCGCAGAAGATCATAATATTCATATGACACCCCGCCCAGAATCTCATTATAGAATCCAGCGATATCGACATTCCCTTGCAGATCCGCACGAGTAGAATGCATACGCTGGGTAGAGCCCTGAGTTGCATCAACACGCCGTGTCAGCGTTCCTGTTGTTGCATCATACGCGGTAACGCGAGCTTGATTATCGCTGTATTTATCCTGGCTGTAGCTGTAATCAAAGCGCGCAGTCCACTGGCTATTGAGATGATATTCTGCGTTGAGTTGCGCCAGATCGGACTGACCATCTGTAATATTAAACGGTTCGTCGAAACGTATTTTTCGATCAACGTTTACGGGCTGTTTCGTCGTAAGATCGAAAATTGTTCCGCGATCGAATGGCGTTTTATAGTCCCGATGTGAATAGAGCATGGTTACTGTTGCATTATCACCAAACCAGGTGAGTGATGGGGCAATAAATGTACTGCGCTCTTTACCGAAGTTCCGCCAGTAGTCTTCATCCTGCACTTCCCCCGTCAGGCGGTAGGCCAGTTGAGTGCCTTCAATGGGACCTGTGATATCAAGTTGCCCTGTACCACCACCAAAACTGGAGGACGTGGCTGAGACAGAACCATGGAACGTTTTTTCCGGGCGCTTTGTCACGACGTTAATCAGCCCACCAGGATCGAGAATGCCATACAGCGTGGAGGCCGGGCCTTTTAGCACTTCCACACGTTCTGTTGCGGCGTTGAAACTGCGAGGAAGTACGGTTCGCAGGCCGTTGGTCATGATGGAGCCATCCCGGTTTGCACCAAACCCACGACGTACAAAAGCGTCCTGAGTCCCGCCTAATGTATTGGTTTGCACCACGTTACTGACGTTATAAAGCGCCTCATCCAGCGTCGTCGCATGCTGATTTTCCAGAACTTGATCGCTAACCGTATTGACCACCTGCGGAATATCCAGCATCGGCATATCGGTTAATGTCGCCGTGGAGGTGCTCAGAGGCTGATAACCGTCGGTCGCCTCAGTTGCGGTATTCGCATCCGCGGTAACCGTGATGGTTTCGCCATCTTTGGTCGTTACAGTGTCTGTTGCATGAATCATCGGTGCCGCAAAGAGCAGTGAAAAGAGCGCCCGACCTTTGACTCCTGAGAATGAAGGTGTGAACTTAGCCATTTAGTCTTTTATCCCAAAAACTCGCGGATTGTCGCGAGTGAAAATTGTTTCTTGTTGCTCACTAAGCACTATCCGTTTGTTATTTCGCCATCGGATATGTAATTGAGAATCATTCAATCATGCAATAATGTAGTAGTAAATGAGAAATAACGAAAAAATGCTACAGGTGTTTTCACGATGATTTAATGCAGGTTGATTGTTTTTAACTCATTAATATTTAATGTTTTAATTTTTATTTTCAAAAAGATTTTACCTGTTATTTACCTTGTTTTTGTGTGGCTTTTAACTTCTTGACTACTACATTTTGTGGCGTCAAACTCTCAAAGGAGAATGAGTTTTATTTTTGTTTGTCTTTGATTAAGTTGGCGTACACGTGGCACATAACGCAAAAGGGCAGGGGCTGATCCTCGACAATGTTTCTGCCGGGTATCACAAGAACATCATTGTTGATGGTGTTTCTTTCTCCGTTCCCACAGAGAAAATGACCGTTCTGGTTGGGGCAAACGGCTGTGGAAAGTCGACGTTGCTCTGTGGCGCAGCCGTATCGATTGCTGGCCCGATTGGTTTTGTCGGCTTGCTCGTACCGCAGATTGTCCGGCGTCTGGTATCAACGGATCTGCGCGTTCTGCTACCTCTTTCAGCTTGTGTCGGTGCCTTACTGCTATTACTGGCAGATATTATTGCCAGGACGCTTTTCACGCCCCATGAGCTGGCGACAGGTGTCATGACGGCATTAGTTGGTGCACCTGTTTTTGTCATTATGGCGACGAGGATGTTCAAATGAGCCGGATAATGAACGTTGGGTTACGCCCGCTACGTGTTGGTGAGTTTTCGACACTGGTACGCCCTAAAAATCTGGTGTTGCTTGGTGGACTGTCTCTGTTTGCTGTTGGAATACTGATATTCGGTCTGATGCATGGTTCTTTTTCTGTCCCGGCATCGGAAGTCGGACGAGCGTTGTTCTCTCCAGAAAATGTGAACACAGACACACGTTATATTGTGCAGGATATTCGCTTGCCGAGAGTCATCATGGCGTTGCTATGCGGAGCCATGTTAGGTATGGCGGGAGCCGCAATGCAGTCTATTGCTCGTAACAGCCTTGCGGATCCCGGTCTTATCGGGGTCAAGGAAGGATGTAGCGTGGCAGTGCTGTGGCTGATTTTCCAGTTTCCAATGCTGGGGATGTTCTGGCGTCCAGTGGCCGGCCTCGCTGGCGGCTTATTCGTTGCGTTAGTGGTGATTTTCTGTGCACGCGATATTTCCCGCCCGCGATTTGTTTTGATCGGCATTGGCGTTTCCTGGTTTTTCGCCGCGGGGATCGGTGTATTTATGACCACAGCAGATGTTCGTGACGTACAAACTGCATTGATGTGGTTATCGGGAAGCCTACATGCAGCCAACTGGATGTTAGTCGGTATTTCAGCCTGTTGGATGTTGCCAGCCGCTCTTTTATTGCTGTTCACAGCCCGGACGGCGGATATTGCTCTGCTTGGTCATCAGGTTGCAACCGGATTAGGCGTGAATAGTTCTCGTCTGGCGTTGTTGCGTGTAGCCGCGCCAATAATCCTGACAGCCGTCTGCGTTTCTTGTGTTGGCAACATCGGCTTTGTCGGGCTGATAGCACCTCATATATCACGTTTTATTCTGCGTGGTGGACAGACGACATTACTGCTGGGGAGCGCCGTATCGGGGGCGTTGTTAGTCATTCTGGCGGATAGCATTGGTCGTTTGGCTTTTTTGCCTTTGCAACTCCCTGCAGGAATCGTTATCTCACTGATTGGTGGACCATTCTTTCTGCTACTTCTCTGGCAACGCAGGAACAGTTTTTAACGGGAGTTATATGCGTTTATTTTTTTCTCTGCTGATACTGTTGTCATTTTTTGCTCGTGCAACAGAGCCTGTTCAGGTGTTTACCGATGATTTAGGGCGCAAAGTCACAGTGCCTGCACATCCAAAGAGAATCGTTTCTTTACACGATCTTGATATCACCATTCCTCTGATTGAACTCGGTGTACCTCCTGTCGCCAGCCACGGGCGTACACGGCCTGACGGTAGCCATTTCATTCGATCAGGTGCGTTACTGACAGGTGTTGATTTCGATAATTCATCGATCGCCTTCATTGGAACAGCCGATATTGATATTGAAGCGATTGTGGCGGCAAAGCCGGACCTGATCATCACAGAACCGACCCGTAATACGCCCATTGAACAACTGGAGAAAATTGCGCCCACGGTGAGCATTGATCATCTCAAAGGGGGCGCGCCAGAAATCTACCGCAAGTTGGCCGAACTTACAGGAACACAGGCGCGGCTGGCGATACTTGAACGCCGCTATCAGGCGCAAATCAATGCGCTGAAGGCGACGCTGGACAGTCAAAAAATAACGGTATCGGTGATTCAGGCAAATCAGGGAAAAATTAATGTGATGCATAGCTATCATTCGCTGGGGCGGGTATTACGCGATGCTGGTTTTCGCTTTCCGCCGCTGATTGAGAGCATTCCTGAAGGTGGGCGAATGGATGTGAGCGCGGAGCGTTTGCCTGAACTGGATGCCGATTTTGTTTTTGCAACCTGGCGCGGTGATTCTGGTGGTAAACCTCAGGACGAGCTGGCAGCAATGGAAAAAGTCATGCCGGGATGGTGTCAGTTTCTGACAGCCTGTCGTTCCGGACGTTATGTGTTGATTTCGCGTGAAGAGGCGATTTCTAACTCCTTTGCATCTCTGGGATTGATGGCTGCGCAGATACAATCACAAATTGCGGGGCGACCTTTACCGGAGGCCAAATGATCCAGAAAGACAAAACGCGGGTTGATATTTTTGGGGAGCGTTTTCGTACTCGTGCGAGTCAGTTAACGCCAGGGTTAAGAACCGTCGCCAGCTACATTAATGAGCACCGTGAAGTGGTCCTCGAGCAAACGGCGATGGAAATTGCGGCCACGTTAAACACTTCCGATGCCACAGTAATTCGGGCTATACAGGCTCTGGGGTTTGCCGGGCTGCGCGATCTGAAACGTACTCTGGAACAGTGGCTTGGCCCAGCCCTTAGCTCCAGCGAAAAGATGTCTACGACGGTGAGTAACTTGACGAGCGATGTTAACACCGCAATCGACTTTGTTCTTGAAGGGCATCTGTATACCTGCAATGTCCTGTCAGAGCCTGAAAACCGCCACTCGCTTGCGCAAGCGGTAGCCTTGTTGGTGCAGGCGCGGCAAGTTGCTATTTTTGGCATTGGCGCTTCGGGTATTCTGGCGGATTATACCGCGCGGCTATTCAACCGCATTGGCTTGCCCGCCACGGCGCTAAACCGTACGGGTATTGGCCTTGCCGAGCAATTGATCGCGCTTCAGCGTGGCGATGTGCTGATCATGATGGCGCAAAAATCTGCACACCGGGAAGGGCTGACAACGCTGCGTGAAGCGAAACGGCTGGGGATCCCGGTTATTTTGCTGACAAACGCTCTGGATTCGCGTTTTAGTAAAGACGCCAGTATCGTCATCCACGTTCCGCGCGGGGATGAAAAGGGGAAAACGCCGCTACATGGTACGGTATTGTTGTGCCTGGAAATGATTGTCTGGTCGGTGGCCTCAGCGGTGCCGCAGCGTGCGGTTAAAACCATTAAGCGAATTAACGATTTCCATCGGGGTTTGAAAACGGGAAGAAAGAATGGCTAATCAGGCCTGAGACCGGTAACAACACCGGCCTCTTTTCAGGAACATCAAAGTCCCGGCTGCAGGATACGAATATTCATCTCCAGCACATCGCCTTTTACGGCTTCGCTATATGCTTTCATGTGCGGGGTTTGCAGATGCGCTTCAAGGTGCGCGATGCTTTCCCACTGCTCAATCATCACAATAGAATCCGGCGCCATAGACTGGAAACTCACGCCAGCAGCGCAATCCACCATTGGCGCGTAGCCGTGGCAACCTTCTTCCTTCAAAACTGTTGGAACGATTTTAGCAAACTGATCCAATACCGCCTGACGGTGATGTTGGCCAGGGCGAGTACGGATTTCTGCGATTACTGTAATCATGGTTAACTCCTTCTAAAGCCAGAGCTCTAGTTAACCAAAAATTTCCACAAGATGCTTGCGATATTCTTCAGTATAGCGGGGAACATCAGGCATTTTTATCACGTCATTAGCGATAAATGTCGGCAGCGGTTCCATGCCGAGGAATTGGTTTGCTTTATGGAACGGTAGATACACACCGTCAACGCCAACGCCGTGGAAGAACTGATCTTTTTCGGTGAAGGCTTCCATTGGGGCGTTCCAGGTCAGCGAGAGCATATATTTTTTACCCTGTACCAGACCGCCAGAACCGTATTTTTTCGACGGATCTTTGCGGGTACGACCATCGCTGGCATACAGCGTGCCGTGACCTTCGGTGAACACATCATCAATGTATTTTTTCACCGTCCACGGCGCGCCCATCCACCAGCCAGGCATCTGCCAGATCACCACATCAGCCCAGAGAAAGTTTTGTACTTCGGCTTTGACATCGTAGTCGCTCTCAGCGCGAACGATGCGGACATCATGTCCGAGGTCGCGCAGCGTGCCATCCGCGACTTCGGTCAGGGTGTCGTTCAGTTGACCATTAGAGTGGGCGAATTTTTTCGCACCGTTGATAATCAGAATATTGCTCATTTTTTATCCTCAAGGAGAGACATTTACCGACAATAGTACGTCACAGAGCGGTGCGGTGAAATTAGCAAAATGTGCAAAGTCTTTTGCGAATTTTGCAAAAGTCTCACCACTACCAGCTCACTTTCGCCTCAAATCCACCTTGTTTCGCATTCCCAAACACAACATTCATGCCATGCAATTTTGCGATCCGCTGGACAATCGACAACCCCAGTCCGCTACCGGTTGCGGTTTGTCCTGGTGGGCGGTAGAAACGTTCGCCAATTCGCGCCAGCGCCTCTGGCGTCACGCCGGGGCCGTTGTCTCTTACGGTGAAATTATCTGCATTCAGAGTGACATCCACTACGCTGCCCTGTGGACTGTAGCGTACTGCGTTATCCAGCAGATTTCGTACCAGTAGACTTAGCAATAGCGGTTGTCCGGTGCGTTTGATGCCGTGGGCATTGAGCGTCAGCCGTACGTCAATTTTTGCCTGCTGCGCCGTGTGGTAGATATCCATCACCGCCGATTGCAGGAGATCTTCAAGTGGGATCTCCGCGACGTCCTGAAGGTTATCCAGCGAGTCGAGCCGCGATAGTGTGAGCAGTTGATCAACCAGACGGGTGGCGCGATCGATCCCCGAATGTAATTGCGTCAGTGCTTTTTCCCGTGCCTGCGGATCATCGTCAGAGAGTTGCGCAACTTCGGTTTGAACTTTCAGCGCCGTTAATGGGCTACGCAGTTCGTGAGCGGCGTCAGAGGTAAAGCGCCGTTCACGCACCATCATCGCATGTGTACGGTCGAACAGTTGATTCAGCGACTCGACTAGCGGACGCACTTCGCTGGGTACGCCCGCGGCGTTGAGTGGTTTTTCCGAGTCGGGATCGCGCATACGTAGCGCCAGCGCTAGTTTGTTCAGTGGCGAGAGCTCACGACCCAGTAACACCATCATGAAGATTAACATGATGGGTAGCGCAACAAGCCAGGGGATGAGCTGGCCGGTGACGATTGCCAGCGCCATGTCTTCACGGTATTCCCATTCCTGGCCGACAACGATGCGATATTTACCATCAGGTGATGTCATCCAGATAAAGCGCCATTGATCTTTATCACCCACCAGTTGCCCGTCAGCAAAACCTTCACGCTGATAGCTATAGGGAATATCTTCTCCATTATCGCCATCGTTAAGAACCATTCTGCCGTCGCGGGTAAAAATGGCAAATGTCAGGGCATCGTCATCCACATGGCCGTGTTTGAATTTATCCGGCGTTCTTGCCATACGATCTGCCGCATTAATTTCGTTAAGATCGAGCGTACTTAATCGTTTGGCAAACAGCATTAACTGGGTATCGAACAACTCATCGACATTATCAATCGTTTGTTTCCAGGCTACAAAGCTGGAGACAACCCAGGTCAGCGAGGCCAGAATCAAAAAGATCAGCGTCAGCCTGACTCGCAGACTAAGGCGTTGGGTAAATTTCATTTCTCACCTAATGTGTAGCCAATACCGTGAACGGTGCGAATAAAGTCACTGCCGAGTTTGCGTCGCAGATGATGCACATGTACTTCGACGGCATTGCTGGTGACCTCTTCGTCCCAGGTATACAGTTTTTCTTCAATCAGTTTGCGTGGTAGAACACGACCAGCGTTACGCATCAGTAATTCCAGCAGGGCAAATTCTTTTGGCTTGAGTGTTAAGGATTCACCTGCCAGGGTGGCGATCCGTTTGCCCGGGTCGAGCATGACGTTGCCGTGATGTAGCTCGTTGCTGGCATGGCCGTTGGTTCGGCGCATCAGCGCTTCCAGCCTGGCGGCCACTTCTATCAATGCAAAAGGTTTACACAGATAATCGTCGGCCCCCAGACGCAAACCTTCCACGCGTTCCGCCAGTGCGTCGCGCGCGGTCAGGATCAGTACCGGCTCACGCTGACCTTTATCCCGCCACTCGCGCAAAATATCGCGGCCATCCATTCCCGGTAAGGAGAGATCAAGGATCACCGCGTCATAAGGTGCGCTATAAAGCGCCTCTTTTCCCTGACGACCTTCCGTAAACCAGTCAACACTAAAGCCCATCTTACTAAGACCTGTTTTGATGCCGTCACCAATCAGCATGTCATCTTCTATCAGTAAAATTCGCATCTTTTCATCCCTGCGATAGCTGTATTCGTTGTCAGTAAACCGTGTTGTAACGCGCTCTGTACAGTACTAAATTTTCTTTTTTTTCCTTAAGAAGTTGTTAAGGACTATCTTGTTTAATGCCTGGAAACAGACATCAAAGGGAGTAACAAACATGAAAAAATTCGCAGCAGTAATTGCAGTAATGGCCCTGTGTAGCGCACCGGTTATGGCAGCAGAGCAGGGGGGCTTTTCTGGCCCATCGGCAACACAAAGTCAAACCGGAGGATTCCAGGGGCCGAACGGCAGCGTAACTAACGTAGAAAACGCGAAATCTTTGCGTGACGACACCTGGGTAACTCTGCGTGGCAATATCGTTGAGCGCATCTCTGACGATCTGTATGTGTTCAAAGATGCCAGCGGCACCATCAATGTCGATATCGACCACAAACGCTGGAACGGCGTGACAGTTACGCCGAAAGATACGGTTGAGATTCAGGGGGAAGTGGATAAAGACTGGAACTCTGTTGAGATTGACGTGAAACAGATCAGTAAAGTCAATCCGTAATTGTTACTGCTCCCGGGACGCGTTCCCGGGAATAATTTCGCAGGGAGCAACATGAAAAACCGTGCACTGGACGTAAATATTATCGATTTCCCATCAACCCGCGTGGCGATGTTGCCGCATCGCTGTAGCCCTGAGTTGCTCAACTACAGCGTGGCGAAATTTATCATGTGGCGCAAAGACACGGGGTTATCTCCCGTTAACCAAAGCCAGACTTTTGGCGTCGCCTGGGACGATCCTGCCACCACTGCGCCAGACGCGTTTCGCTTTGATATTTGCGGCAGCGTTAACGAGCCTGTTCCGGAGAATCGTTATGGTGTGAGTAATGGCGAACTCACCGCAGGGCGTTATGCGGTTGCCCGTCATTCTGGCGACCTGGATAACATATCTCACACTATCCGGGCCATCATTCGCCGTTGGCTTCCTGATAGCGGCGAGAAAATGCGTAACGCACCGATATTGTTTCACTACACCAACCTGGCCGAAGGGATGTCAGAGAAGCGGCTGGAAACGGATATTTATGTGCCGTTAATGTGAAGGGGGATCTTTTCCGGAGTGTGAGCCAAATCACTCGCGATAAGTTTGAGCTAACAATGCCACTGGCGTATTGTTGTCAGGCTTATAATTTCTCCGGTAAGGAATACCATGTATACGCGAAATTTATTATGGCTGGTCAGCCTGGTAAGTGCGGCTCCTCTCTATGCTGCTGACGTTCCCGCCAACACACCGCTCGCCCCGCAACAGCTCTTTCGTTACAACAATCATAGCGACCCCGGCACGCTTGACCCGCAAAAGGTTGAGGAGAATACCGCCGCGCAGATTGTGCTGGATCTGTTTGAAGGTCTGGTATGGATGGACGGCGAAGGTAAAGTGCAACCTGCCCAGGCTGAATCCTGGGAAGTGTCAGATGGCGGCAAACGCTATATTTTCCATTTACGCAACGGCTTACAGTGGTCTGATGGTCAGCCTCTGACAGCGCAGGATTTTGTCCTCGGCTGGCAGCGCGCGGTTGACCCCAAAACGGCAAGCCCTTTTGCTGGCTATCTGGCGCAGGCGCATATTAAAAATGCAGCGGCTATCGCGGCGGGAAAATCGGATGTCTCATCGTTAGGCGTGAAAGCGACGGATGACCGCACTTTTGAAGTCACGCTTGAGCAGCCCGTACCGTGGTTTACGACAATGCTAGCCTGGCCGACGCTGTTTCCGGTTCCGCATCATATGATTGCGAAGTATGGCGATAGCTGGAGTAAGCCAGAGCATATGGTTTACAACGGTGCTTTTGTGCTTGATAAATGGGTGGTTAACGAAAAGATTACCGCACGCAAAAATCCAAAGTACCGCGATGCACAACATACGGTATTGCAGCAGGTTGAGTATCTGGCACTGGATAATTCAGTCACCGGCTATAACCGCTATCGTGCGGGTGAAGTCGATCTCACCTGGGTTCCGGCACAACAAATTCCTGCTATTGAAAAATCACTGCCTGGTGAGTTGCAAATTATCCCGCGTCTGAACAGTGAATATTACAATTTCAATATCCAGAAACCACCGTTTGACGATGTTCGTGTCCGGCGGGCGCTATATCTGACGGTCGACAGGCCGTTAATTGCGCAAAAGATACTCGGGTTGCGAACGCCTGCAACCACGTTGACGCCGCCAGAGGTAGAAGGCTTTAACGCGACGACGTTTGATGAACTGCAAAAGCCGATGAGTGAGCGCGTGGCGACGGCAAAAGCCTTGCTCAAACAAGCGGGGTACGATGCTTCTCATCCGCTACGCTTTGAACTGTTCTACAACAAGTATGATTTGCATGAAAAAACGGCAATTTCGTTGTCTTCCGAATGGAAAAAATGGCTTGGTGCACAGGTGACGCTGCGCACGATGGAGTGGAAAACCTATCTTGATACCCGGCGAGCCGGTGATTTCATGCTATCGCGGCAGTCGTGGGATGCGACGTACAATGATGCTTCCACTTTCCTGAACACGCTCAAAAGCGATAGTGAAGAGAATGTCGGTCACTGGAAAAATGCGCAGTATGACGCGTTGCTAAATCAGGCGGCGCAGACCACTGACGCGACAAAGCGTAATGCGTTGTATCAGCAGGCAGAGATGATCATTAATCAGCAGGCACCGCTCATTCCCATCTACTATCAGCCGCTGATCAAATTGCTTAAACCTTACGTTGGCGGTTTCCCGCTGCATAATCCCCAGGATTATGTCTACAGCAAAGAGTTGTATATCAAGGCACATTGATGCCTTTATCGCCGTCGGAGCACGTCCGGCGGCGCTATTCACGCTGATCTCCTGTGACTCGACGCGACAGATAATGTAGTATCTCCGGCAATATTGCCCCTTTGAAGGCTGGCGAATAAGTTGAGGAATCAGAATTAATGAGCGATATGGCAGAGCGCCTTGCGCTACATGAATTTACGGAAAACGCCTACTTAAACTACTCCATGTACGTCATCATGGATCGTGCGTTGCCGTTTATTGGTGATGGTCTGAAACCCGTTCAGCGCCGCATTGTGTATGCGATGTCTGAGCTGGGTCTGAATGCTACCGCCAAATTTAAAAAGTCGGCCCGTACCGTCGGTGACGTACTGGGTAAGTACCATCCGCACGGCGACAGCGCCTGCTATGAAGCGATGGTTCTGATGGCGCAGCCGTTTTCTTACCGTTATCCGCTGGTTGATGGTCAGGGGAACTGGGGCGCGCCGGACGATCCGAAATCGTTCGCGGCAATGCGTTACACCGAATCCCGTCTGTCGAAATATTCCGAGCTGTTATTGAGCGAGCTGGGGCAAGGGACGGCGGATTGGGTGCCAAATTTCGACGGCACCTTGCAGGAGCCGAAAATGCTGCCTGCCCGCCTGCCGAATATTTTGCTTAACGGCACCACCGGTATTGCTGTCGGGATGGCAACGGACATTCCGCCACATAACCTGCGCGAAGTCGCACAGGCAGCAATCGCCTTAATCGACCAGCCGAAAACCACGCTCGATCAGTTACTGGATATTGTGCAGGGGCCGGATTACCCGACCGAAGCGGAAATCATCACCTCCCGGGCGGAGATCCGCAAAATCTACGAAAATGGTCGTGGTTCTGTGCGTATGCGCGCAGTGTGGAAGAAAGAAGATGGCGCGGTGGTCATCAGTGCCTTACCGCATCAGGTTTCTGGTGCGCGCGTACTGGAGCAAATTGCTGCGCAAATGCGTAACAAAAAGCTGCCAATGGTTGACGATCTACGCGATGAATCCGACCACGAGAACCCGACCCGTCTGGTGATTGTGCCGCGCTCTAATCGCGTGGATATGGATCAGGTGATGAATCACCTCTTCGCCACCACCGATCTGGAAAAGAGCTATCGCATTAACCTTAATATGATTGGTCTGGATGGGCGTCCGGCGGTGAAAAACCTGCTGGAAATCCTCTCCGAATGGCTGGTATTCCGTCGCGATACCGTGCGCCGCCGTTTGAACTATCGTCTGGAGAAAGTCCTCAAGCGCCTGCATATCCTGGAAGGTTTGCTGGTGGCGTTTCTCAATATCGACGAAGTGATTGAGATCATTCGTAATGAAGATGAACCGAAACCGGCGCTGATGTCGCGTTTTGGCCTCACGGAAACCCAGGCGGAAGCGATCCTCGAATTGAAACTGCGTCATCTCGCCAAACTGGAAGAGATGAAGATTCGCGGTGAGCAGAACGAGCTGGAAAAAGAGCGTGACCAGTTGCAGAGCATTCTGGCTTCCGAGCGCAAGATGAATAATCTGCTGAAGAAAGAGTTGCAGGCCGATGCGCAAGCATATGGTGACGATCGCCGTTCACCGTTGCAGGAACGCGAAGAAGCGAAAGCAATGAGTGAGCACGACATGCTGCCGTCTGAACCCGTTACCATCGTGCTGTCGCAGATGGGCTGGGTGCGTAGCGCTAAAGGCCACGACATTGACGCCCCAGGTTTGAACTACAAAGCGGGTGACAGCTTTAAAGCTGCGGTGAAAGGCAAGAGCAACCAGCCAGTGGTGTTTGTTGATTCTACCGGACGCAGCTATGCCATCGACCCAATTACGCTGCCGTCGGCGCGTGGTCAGGGCGAACCGCTTACTGGCAAACTGACGTTGCCGCCAGGTGCTACCGTTGACCATATGCTGATGGAAAGCGACGATCAGAAACTGTTGATGGCTTCCGATGCGGGTTACGGTTTTGTCTGCACCTTTAACGATCTGGTGGCGCGTAATCGTGCAGGTAAAGCATTGATCACTTTACCGGAAAATGCGCATGTCATGCCGCCGGTAGTCATTGAAGATGCTTCTGATATGTTGCTGGCAATTACTCAGGCAGGCCGCATGTTGATGTTCCCGGTAAGCGAGCTTCCGCAACTGTCGAAGGGTAAAGGCAACAAGATCATCAACATTCCGTCGGCAGAAGCCGCGCGGGGCGAGGATGGTTTGGCACACCTGTATGTACTGCCGCCGCAAAGTACCCTGACCATTCATGTCGGGAAACGCAAAATCAAACTGCGCCCGGAAGAATTGCTGAAAGTTACCGGTGAGCGTGGCCGTCGCGGCACCTTGATGCGTGGTTTGCAGCGTATCGACCGTGTCGAGATTGATTCGCCTCTCCGCGCCAGCAGCAGCGATAGCGAAGAGTAATATGCCGGAGGGGGCTTTCTCCCGTTTGCAAGGACTGCCGGATGGAACGTTAAGTCGTCATCCGGCAGCGTAATCAGCCCCAGGAAACGATAAAAATTCCCTTGAAACCGTTGTTTATTCATGCGTTGCGATTAACAATACGCTTTTCCAGAGAGCGGCTTTTAACAATGCCCTAACCTGATTTCAGGTGACGTACAATGCCAGTCTCTCAGATCTTCAGAGGGTGTTATGCTATATATCTTTCGTCTTATTATTACCGTGATTTACAGCTTGTTAGTCTGTGTTTTCGGCTCCATTTACTGTCTGTTCAGCCCGAGAAATCCGAAGCATGTGGCCACCTTTGGGCATATGTTTGGTCGTCTTGCGCCGCTGTTCGGCCTTAAAGTTGAGTGTCGCAAACCCGCTGATGCTGAAAGTTATGGTAATGCTATCTATATCGCTAACCACCAGAACAACTATGACATGGTGACGGTATCGAATATCGTGCAGCCACCGACAGTCACTGTGGGTAAAAAGAGTTTGCTGTGGATCCCCTTTTTTGGTCAGTTGTACTGGTTAACTGGCAACTTATTGATCGACAGAAACAATCGTACTAAAGCGCACGGCACTATCGCGGAAGTGGTGAATCACTTCAAAAAACGCCGTATTTCCATCTGGATGTTCCCGGAAGGAACGCGCAGCCGTGGTCGTGGCCTGCTGCCGTTTAAAACAGGGGCATTTCATGCGGCGATTGCGGCAGGCGTCCCCATTATTCCCGTGTGTGTTTCCACAACTTCGAATAAGATTAATCTTAACCGACTGAATAATGGTTTAGTGATCGTAGAAATGCTGCCGCCAATTGACGTCAGTCAATATGGTAAAGATCAGGTTCGCGAGCTGGCTGCCCATTGTCGTTCGATAATGGAACAAAAAATAGCCGAGCTCGATAAAGAAGTCGCAGAGCGCGAAGCCGCCGGAAAAGTTTAAGTCGGCAGTCTGTTTTTGCGGGAATGTTTTCCTGCACGGTATTACTTTAGCCAGTTTTACATGGAGCAAATATGTCACTCAGTCGGCGTCAGTTCATTCAGGCATCGGGGATTGCACTGTGTGCAGGAGCAGTCCCCCTGAAGGCAAGCGCAGCCGGGCAACAGCAACCGCTGCCCGTTCCGCCGCTGCTTGAATCTCGCCGTGGGCAACCGCTGTTTATGACAGTACAACGTGCGCACTGGTCATTTACGCCAGGAACGCGCGCGTCGGTTTGGGGTATCAATGGTCGCTACCTTGGGCCGACTATCCGCGTCTGGAAGGGCGATGATGTTAAGCTGATTTACAGCAACCGACTGACAGAAAATGTCTCAATGACAGTCGCCGGGCTACAGGTGCCAGGCCCGCTGATGGGGGGGCCTGCACGCATGATGTCGCCAAATGCTGACTGGGCACCTGTGCTGCCAATTCGTCAGAGCGCCGCGACCCTGTGGTATCACGCTAACACACCGAACCGCACGGCACAGCAGGTTTATAACGGCCTTGCCGGGATGTGGCTGGTGGAAGATGAAGTCAGCAAGTCGCTGCCAATCCCTAATCATTATGGAGTGGATGATTTTCCGGTCATTATCCAGGATAAACGGCTGGATAACTTTGGCACGCCGGAATACAACGAGCCGGGAAGCGGCGGTTTTGTTGGCGATACGCTACTGGTCAATGGCGTACAAAGCCCGTATGTTGAAGTTTCGCGCGGTTGGGTGCGCCTGCGTTTATTGAACGCGTCGAACTCCCGTCGTTATCAATTACAGATGAGTGACGGACGTCCGTTGCACGTGATTTCTGGCGACCAGGGGTTCCTGCCTGCACCCGTGTCGGTGAAACAGCTTTCGCTGGCACCGGGCGAGCGTCGTGAGATTCTGGTGGATATGAGCAACGGTGATGAAGTGTCGATCACCTGTGGTGAAGCGGCGAGCATTGTTGATCGTATTCGTGGCTTCTTTGAGCCATCCAGCATTCTGGTTTCCACGCTGGTGCTGACGCTACGCCCGACCGGTCTTCTGCCGCTGGTGACAGACAGCCTGCCGATGCGTTTGTTACCGACCGAAATAATGGCCGGATCTCCGATTCGCAGCCGTGATATTAGCCTGGGTGACGATCCTGGCATCAACGGGCAGTTGTGGGACGTCAATCGTATTGATGTCACCGCGCAGCAAGGTACGTGGGAACGCTGGACGGTGCGGGCAGATGAGCCGCAATCATTCCATATTGAAGGCGTGATGTTCCAGATCCGTAACGTGAACGGTGCGATGCCATTCCCGGAAGACAGAGGCTGGAAAGACACCGTATGGGTTGATGGGCAAGTGGAACTGCTTGTCTATTTCGGTCAGCCTTCCTGGGCGCACTTCCCGTTCTACTTTAATAGCCAGACGCTGGAAATGGCGGATCGCGGTTCCATCGGGCAACTGTTGGTTAATCCGGTGCCTTAATCTCCATACTCGCCCGAGGAGGGCGAGTATGGAATACCTTTCGATTTCTCTTTCGTTCCGGCTTATAATCCCCGGCCTTTGATTATTTTTTTACCATTTCTGGAAGCAAAATGAGCTCTATCTCCCTGATCCAACCGGATCGCGACCTGTTCTCCTGGCCGCAGTACTGGGCCGCCTGTTTTGGACCGGCACCGTTTTTGCCGATGTCTCGTGAAGAGATGGATCAACTTGGCTGGGATAGCTGCGACATCATTTTGGTTACTGGCGACGCGTATGTTGATCACCCGAGCTTCGGGATGGCGATTTGCGGTCGTATGCTGGAAGCGCAAGGCTTTCGTGTCGGGATCATCGCCCAGCCGGACTGGAGCAGCAAAGATGATTTTATGCGTCTGGGCAAACCGAATCTGTTTTTCGGCGTGACTGCAGGCAACATGGACTCGATGATCAACCGTTACACTGCCGATCGTCGTTTACGTCATGACGATGCCTACACCCCGGATAATGTCGCGGGTAAGCGTCCGGATCGCGCGACACTGGTTTATACCCAGCGTTGTAAGGAAGCATGGAAAGATGTACCGGTGATCCTCGGTGGTATCGAGGCCAGCCTGCGTCGTACCGCGCATTATGATTACTGGTCTGACACCGTGCGCCGTTCGGTGCTGGTAGATTCCAAAGCCGACATGCTGATGTTCGGTAACGGTGAGCGTCCGCTGGTGGAAGTGGCGCATCGTCTGGCGATGGGCGAGCCGATTAGTGAAATCCGCGATGTACGTAATACCGCGATTATCGTGAAAGAAGCGCTACCTGGCTGGAGTGGCGTGGATTCTACTCGTCTCGACACTCCCGGGAAAATTGACCCGATCCCGCATCCGTATGGCGAAGATTTGCCGTGCGCGGATAACAAACCGGTGACACCGAAAAAACAGGAAGCGAAAGCCGTTACTGTGCAGCCGCCGCGTCCGAAACCGTGGGAAAAAACCTACGTGTTGTTGCCTTCATTCGAGAAAGTGAAGGGCGATAAAGTGCTGTACGCACATGCTTCGCGTATTCTGCACCACGAAACCAACCCAGGCTGCGCTCGTGCGCTGATGCAAAAACATGGCGACCGCTATGTGTGGATCAACCCGCCAGCCATTCCGCTTTCTACCGAAGAGATGGACAGCGTCTTTGCGTTGCCGTACAAGCGCGTGCCGCATCCGGCTTACGGTAATGCCCGTATTCCGGCTTACGAAATGATCCGTTTCTCGGTCAATATTATGCGTGGCTGCTTTGGCGGCTGTTCTTTCTGTTCTATTACCGAGCATGAAGGGCGCATTATTCAGAGCCGTTCGGAAGACTCGATCATTAATGAGATTGAAGCGATCCGCGATACCGTTCCGGGCTTTACGGGCGTGATTTCCGATCTCGGCGGGCCAACGGCCAACATGTATATGTTGCGCTGCAAATCGCCACGCGCCGAGCAGACCTGCCGCCGCTTGTCGTGTGTGTATCCGGATATTTGTCCGCATATGGACACTAACCACGAGCCGACGATCAATCTCTATCGCCGTGCCCGCGATCTGAAAGGCATTAAAAAGATCCTGATCGCCTCCGGCGTGCGCTATGACATCGCCGTAGAAGATCCGCGCTACATCAAAGAGCTGGCGACCCATCACGTCGGTGGTTATCTGAAGATTGCGCCGGAACATACCGAAGAAGGGCCACTGTCGAAGATGATGAAGCCGGGCATGGGTAGCTATGACCGCTTTAAAGAGCTGTTCGACACCTACTCGAAACAGGCAGGCAAAGAGCAGTATCTGATCCCGTATTTCATCTCCGCACACCCCGGTACGCGTGATGAAGATATGGTGAACTTGGCGCTGTGGCTGAAAAAACACCGCTTCCGTCTCGACCAGGTGCAGAACTTCTATCCGTCGCCGTTGGCTAACTCGACCACCATGTATTACACCGGCAAAAACCCGCTGGCGAAGATTGGTTATAAGAGCGAAGACGTCTTCGTACCGAAGGGCGACAAGCAGCGACGTTTGCATAAAGCGTTATTGCGTTACCACGATCCGGCAAACTGGCCGTTAATCCGCCAGGCGTTGGAAGCGATGGGTAAAAAGCATCTGATTGGCAGTCGTCGCGATTGCTTAGTGCCAGCGCCAACCATTGAAGAGATGCGCGAGGCCCGTCGCCAGAACCGCAATACCCGTCCGGCGTTGACCAAACATACGCCAATGGCGACCCAGCGCCAGACACCTGCCGGAGCAAAGAAAGCGCCGCCCGCGCAATCTCGCCCGGTGAATGCAGGGGCGAAGAAACGCCCAAAAGTGGCTGTTGGTCGTTAAGTTAATTATCCCCGGTAGCAGAATTGCTACCGGGGATATTTTTATCATTCCGCATACATACGCAAGCAGCGCAGGCAATCAAAATAGTCTTGCGCATCAAGGCGTGTATTGGCTCTGTTAGCTTCGGATTTGGCGGCGTAGATCTGCGGGCGTAATGCTTTTATATCCTGCTCAAGTCGGGCGATTTTGGCATTTAATGTTTGTACATTACCCGCCAGTTGACTGACCTTTTGTTCATTGACGCAGCCACTTAGTAAGCTGGTCGCCAGAACAACAGCTCCCACGGTGAAAATCGTTTTCATATAGTGTTCCCTTTTATTTATTATTCCTATTCAACTCACTGCTTTAATCTGGCCGCAGTCTTCGCTTCAATCTGTTTAAGCAAACTTCCGCTATCCGGACGGATGAAATCTGCAATTTCCCACAGCCCTTCGCGCCGCTGTAAAACCAAATCCTGCTCTTCGCTGTTGCCATTGGTCAGCGCAATACGAACATGGATGCGGGCGGAATCAGCGGTTTTCTCCAGTACACGGATTTCATTAATGCGAGAAAATAGCGTTTCTTCGCCAAAACAGACCGGATTATCGTAAATAAATTGCCGCTCGATTTGCATATCTTCATCGGGGTTGCTGTCAGTTTTGAAGGTAGTTTTATAGAAGGCATTAACGGCCTGACGATAAGTGTCGGAAACAACCCACGTCCAGGGCCAGCTATAATCGGCAATATGCTCAAATAGTTCACTGACAAAAGCTTCTGGCTGTTCTTTTTGCAGCGATGCCAGCGTTGCCAGGATTTTTTCATTCTCGCTATTAACTGCCTGCCAGACGCTACCATGATTGCTGGCAATATCGTCAATGACCCAGCGATCATTTTCGGCCACCATTTTCAGCGTTTGCGTGGTCTTTTCTTTATCGTCTTTGAAGGCACGAAAGCGCACAACGGCATCCGCGTGGTCGGCGTCTATTTGGGTAATCGCTACGCTTTCTAACACCAGATCGCCAAAATCCTGACAGTCACAAATCGGATCGTAATCCAGCCAGCCAATATTGCCCGGTAGAGTGAGATTATCATTCAGGGTTAGCACCTTTTGTATGCGTTCAGATGTTATTGCCTGCTCTCCTGTTGCACCGAAATAAGGCGCACTGGCATCCGATTTATAGTTTTGATAAATCAGGCGAACTGTTTGTTCAGCGGTTAGCGATGGTGATTGTGCCTGAGTCGTGAAGCTTGCAAAAACAGCCAAAAACAGAAGAAGTATTTGTCTCATCTGTTTTTTACCTCACCGTCGCGTTTATCCATATTGTAGATGCTTTGTTGCTTTAAGAGCTTCCAGCTCCGCATGATGATGTCCTTAAATGTGGCATTTCTGAACGGAGGAGAGTAACAACGGGCGGGAGGAGAGGGGAATAAATGATTTCTGAAAAGTCCGGTAGCGGAACATTACCGCCACCGGGAGAATTTGTGCGTTAGCCGCCGAACTGGTCGGGATCGGGACCGAGGCGTTTACCTTGATCGAGTTTCGCGATTTCACCAAGTTCGTCTTTGTCGAGACGGAAATCCCAGACATTAAAGTTTTCGGCAATGCGTGAAGGTGTGACTGATTTTGGGATCACCACCAGGCCGTTATCCAGATGCCAGCGGATGACAATCTGTGCTGGAGTTTTGCCGTATTTATCCGCCAGATCGCGAATGATTTTCTGGTCAAAGACACCTTTTCCGCCTTGCGCTAACGGGCTCCAGGATTCGGTCTGAATTTTGTGCGTAGCGTTCCAGGCGTGAAGCTGGCGTTGCTGCATCAGCGGATGAAGTTCGATCTGATTAATCACGGGGGGCACGCCAGTTTCATCAATCAGACGTTGCAAATGGTGGATCTGGAAGTTACAGACGCCGATGCTTTTGATTAACCCCTCTTTTTGCAGCTCGATCATTCCCTTCCATGCTTCGACATAATGGTCGATAGCGGGAACGGGCCAGTGCATTAAGTAGAGATCGATATAATCAAGCTGGAGTTTTTTCAGGCTGTCCAGCAGGGCTTCACGGGGACGCTTGTGGTCGTCGTTCCACAGTTTGGTAGTGATGAACAACTCTTCTCTGGCAAGTGCGGCATTTTTCAGTGCCTTGCCGACGCCTTCTTCGTTTTTATAGGCCGCGGCGGTATCAATCGAGCGATATCCCACTTCCAGGGCTTTTTGAATCGCGGTGATTACCTCCTCATTACTTGCTTGCCAAACGCCCAGTCCCAACTGGGGCATGACATTGCCATCCTGTAGCTTAATAACGGTTGGATTAGTCATATGTTCCTCCTTATATGAACTCACCGGAGCAGGCTCCGGTGAGGTGTTGTGAACTTAAGTCTGGACGAAATACCCAAAAACGAAAGTTTGAGGAGGAAAAAGCTTAACGGGCTGCTTCGTAAATGCGACGGCTGACATCCAGCGTAATATCATGATTTTCGCCCAGTTGGGTCATGCCGTGTTCTTCCAGCTTCTTCAGTAATGCCGGGATAGAACTGCCGTCCAGGCCGTAGTCGGACAGGCGCGTCGGCACGCCTAATTGCTCGAAGAAGTTGCGGGTAGCGGCAATTGCGGCGTCAATACGCTCGTCATCGGAACCTTCGGTGATGTTCCAGACACGTTCAGCGTATTGCAGCAGTTTCGCGCGCTTGGTGTCGCGTTTTTCATTCCATAGCGCAGGCAGGACGATAGCCAGCGTTTGCGCGTGATCCAGGCCGTGCATAGCAGTCAGTTCGTGGCCCAGCATATGCGTTGCCCAGTCCTGCGGTACGCCCGCGCCAATCAAACCGTTCAGTGCCTGAGTCGCTGCCCACATGACGTTCGCGCGCACATCGTAGTTTTCTGGCTCTTTCAGGGCTTTCGGGCCATCTTCGAGAAGCGTCAGCAAAATACCTTCTGCGAAGCGATCCTGAATTTTGGCATCAACCGGTTTGGTAACATACTGTTCTACGGTGTGTACAAAGGCGTCCACTACGCCATTAGCCACCTGGCGCGGCGGCAGGGTGTAGGTATAAACCGGATCGAGCACGGCAAATACCGGCTGAACGTGGGCAGAATGAAACGCCTGTTTGTCACCGGTGGTTTTGCGAGAGATCACCGCACCTGCGTTGGATTCTGAACCGGTCGCTGGCAGCGTCAGCACGCAGCCCATTGGGATGGCACTTTTAATCTCTTTACCACCCGTTTGCAGGATGTGCCACGGATCGACATTCTCAGGATAATTTGCTGCTGCGGCGATAAACTTGGTGCCGTCCAGTACGGAACCGCCACCAACCGCCAGCAGGAAAGTCACTTTCTGTTCGCGAACCAGTTTCACGGCGTTCATCAGCGTTTCATAAGTCGGGTTTGGCTCGATACCGCCAAACTCCAGCACGTCCATGCCTTTCAGGGAATCCAGTACTTGAGCCAGAACGCCGGTTTTTTTAACGCTACCGCCGCCGTAAGTAATCAATATGCGGGCATCGTGAGGGATTTGCTCGCGTAAACCGGCGATAGCGCCTTTACCAAACAGAATGCGGGTTGGGGTATGCAGATTAAAGTTGTTCATTACTTGCTCTCTTTGCTGGGCCAATATGAGGGCAGAGATCAGTCTGCCTGATGTTTGTCATTGTGGTCGCCAGCGCCGTGGCTCTCAATGCTCATTTCTGCCAATGTCTTGCCTATTTCTCCAGAGTGCTGGAGAAATAGTACAAAATTGCGCACAATCAAATTGCCGCATTAATCCTAAGAAATTACACAATATGAAACGTGAAGAGATTTGCCGACTGCTGACGGATAAAATTAATAATCTGAAAAATAAAGAAAATAGTTTGTCAGAACTGTTGCCTGATGTGTGCTTGCTGTTTGGCGAGAATCCCGGGGCACGTACGCCGGTAATGTACGAGCCAGGCATCATAATTCTCTTTTCCGGGCATAAAATCGGTTATATCAATGAACGAGTGTTTCGTTATGATGCCAATGAATATCTGCTACTGACGGTGCCATTACCCTTTGAGTGCGAAACTTACGCTACGCCGGAGGTGCCATTAGCGGGCTTACGTCTCAATGTTGATATTTTGCAGTTACAGGAACTGTTGATGGACATTGGCGAGGATGAACATTTTCAACCGTCGATGGCAGCCAGCGGCATAAACTCCGCCACGCTGTCAGAAGAGATTTTATGTGCGGCGGAGCGGTTACTGGATGTGATGGAGCGACCGCTGGATGCGCGCATTCTCGGCAAGCAGATCATCCGCGAAATTCTTTACTACGTGCTGACCGGACCTTGCGGCGGAGCATTACTGGCGCTGGTCAGTCGCCAGACGCATTTCAGTCTGATTAGCCGCGTGCTGAAACGTATTGAGAATAAGTACACCGAAAATCTAAGCGTCGAGCAACTCGCGGCAGAAGCCAATATGAGTGTTTCTGCCTTTCATCATAATTTTAAATCTGTCACCAGCACCTCGCCTTTGCAGTATTTGAAGAACTACCGGCTGCATAAGGCGCGAATGATGATCATCCACGATGGCATGAAAGCCAGTGCGGCAGCGATGCGTGTAGGTTATGAAAGTGCATCACAGTTCAGCCGCGAATTTAAACGTTACTTCGGTGTGACGCCGGGTGAAGATGCAGCAAGAATGCGGGCGATGCAGGGGAGTTAAATGCGTTCCCGGCATTGCTGCCGGGAACAGAGGAAAATGTCAGGCGTTACCGTATTTTTTTTTAATTACCACAAACAGCGTGCCTAACAGGCCTGCGGTTAACAGGGCAATTGGCAGGATCATCAGAAACGTCATCACCTGATCTTCATGGCGTTTAACGAACGGGATCATGCTTAAGGCGTAACCAAAACTGGTCACCACGCTGACCCACAGCAGTCCACTTAGCCAGTTGAAAAACTGGAAGCGACGGTTTGGCAGACCGGAAATCCCCGCCATTGTTGGCAGCAGCGTGCGGACAAATGCGAGAAAACGCCCAGCCAGCAGAGCCAGCAAACCGTGGCGGTCAAACATACAGATGGCGCGTTGATGATATTTAGCCGGAAGCTGCGCCAGCCAGCCTTTCACCGTTTTGGTATTACCTAACCAACGTCCCTGAATATAACTTAACCAGCAGCCCAGACTGGCTGCGGCAGTCAGAATCGCGATTGTTGGCAGAAAATCCATAACCCCCTGGGCAATCAGTGCGCCAGCCAGTATTAACAAGCTGTCGCCTGGCAAAAACGAGGCGGGCAACAGGCCGTTTTCTAAAAACAGCGTGGCAAACATGACAAAGTAAACAACGCTAACAATATGAGGGTCCGCCAGCGCGGCAAAGTCGTGTTGCCAGAGCGCAGCGATAATGTCTTGAATAACAGCCATGGACTTTCCTGTGGAACAGCGTTTAAGCCTTTATTTGCCTATTGTACTCCTGAATCGTCCGGGACGCCTTGATCCCGGACGCAACAATTTAAGACTAATCACAATTAAATGTCTGCAAAATTGTCCAAATTTGGCAATGTTACACAATTCGTGCAAAGCCCGCGTCCAGATCGGCAATCAGATCGTCGACGTTTTCCAGACCAATATGCAGGCGAATCAACGTGCCGCTGAAATCAATCTTTCCTTGTGGGCGGATGGCTGCGATATGTTCCGGCTGATTCGCAAGGATCAACGATTCATAGCCGCCCCACGAGTAGGCCATGCTAAATAAACTGAAGTTATCCAGATAGTTCGCCAGTTCTTCGTCGTTGAGTTTTTTCTTCAGCACAAAGGAAAATAGTCCGCTGCTACCTGTAAAGTCTCGTTTCCAGAACTCATGGCCTTTACTTTCCGGCAGAGCAGGGTGGTTAACCCGCTCAACCAGCGGATGCGCTGCCAGCCATTCCGCAACTTTCAGACTGCTTTCATGATGCTGACGCAGACGCACGCCTAAAGTGCGCAAGCCACGGCTGGTCATATAGGCGGTATCGGCATCGACCATCTGCCCCATCAGATAAGAGTTCTCCCGCAGTTGCTCCCAACAACGGGCATTGCACACCGCGGTGCCGATCATCGCATCTGAGTGACCCACAAGATATTTGGTGGCGGCCTGAATGGAAATATCGATACCAAAATCAAGGGCTTTGAACAGCACTCCGGCAGCCCAGGTGTTATCAATCATAATGATGGCGTCCGGCACCACGCTGCGCACGGCGGCGACAATCGCCGGAACATCATGCACTTCCATAGTGATGGAACCTGGCGATTCCAGAAACACCACTTTGGTATTTGGCTGCAGATGTTTAACGATATTCGCGCCAATCAGCGGATCAAACCACGATGTCGTTACGCCCAATTTGCTGAGGATTTTGCTACAAAAATCCTGACTCGGTTCGTAGGCTGTGTTGGTCATCAACACATGATCGCCTTGTTCGACAAACGCGAGAATGGAATTGGCAACGGCTGCCGCCCCGCAAGGAAACAGCACGCAGCCTGCGCCACCTTCCAGTTCACACATCGCTTCTTGCAATGAGAAGTGCGTTAACGTTCCGCGGCGGCCATAGAATAATTCACCATTGGCACGATTACGCGTCGCGTGTTTTTTTGCTTCCACACTATCAAAGACCAGCGAAGAGGCGCGCTGAATCACGCTATTTACCGCGCCAAGGGTATATTTTTTGCTGCGCCCTGCATTGACCAGTTGAGTATCAATTTGTTTGTTTGCCATGTTGGGATTCCTGTTTTTATACGTCTGGATGTCTAAACTAGCATGAATAATAGTGGGCGCATCCTGAAGAATTGGCATAAAGCAGAAAATTTTCGCAAATGGCGTGCTGGTGACTTTTTTACTGCGTAAACGCAAAGAAAAGAAAGCAAAGGTACGGCAGTATGCAAATAGTAATGAGAACGACTATCAATTCGACGTCGTTTTGATATTATTGTGCGCAGATTTTGTGACTTGCGTCCTGGAGATACACAGTGGGTAATAATTTAATGCAGACGGATCTTTCCGTCTGGGGTATGTATCAGCACGCCGATATTGTCGTTAAGTGCGTGATGATTGGGCTGATTCTGGCCTCCGTAGTCACCTGGGCAATCTTCTTCAGCAAGAGCGTTGAGTTCTTCAACCAGAAGCGTCGCCTGAAGCGTGAACAGCAACTGCTGGCTGAAGCTCGCTCCTTAAACCAGGCCAACGATATCGCCGCTGATTTTGGTAGCAAAAGCTTAAGTCTGCATTTGCTCAATGAAGCGCAGAACGAGCTGGAACTGTCAGAAGGCAGCGACGATAACGACGGTATTAAAGAGCGCACCAGTTTCCGTCTTGAACGTCGGGTCGCCGCAGTGGGGCGTCAAATGGGGCGCGGTAACGGCTACCTTGCAACCATCGGCGCGATTTCGCCGTTTGTGGGGCTGTTTGGTACAGTCTGGGGCATCATGAACAGCTTTATCGGTATTGCGCAAACGCAGACTACCAACCTGGCAGTTGTTGCACCGGGCATCGCAGAAGCGCTGCTGGCAACGGCAATCGGTCTGGTGGCAGCAATTCCGGCGGTTGTTATCTATAACGTATTCGCACGTCAGATTGGCGGCTTTAAAGCGATGCTGGGTGATGTCGCAGCGCAGGTGCTGTTGCTGCAAAGCCGTGATCTGGATCTGGAAGCCAGCGCCGCTGCGCATCCGGTTCGTGTCGCACAAAAATTACGCGCAGGATAATGTCCGATGGCAATGCATCTTAACGAAAACCTCGACGATAACGGCGAAATGCACGACATCAACGTGACGCCGTTTATCGACGTGATGTTGGTTCTGCTGATTATCTTTATGGTGGCGGCACCGTTAGCGACGGTAGATGTGAAGGTGAACTTGCCTGCTTCTACCAGCACGCCGCAGCCGCGCCCGGAAAAACCGGTTTATCTGTCGGTGAAGGCGGATAACTCGATGTTCATCGGTAACGATCCTGTCACCGATGAAACGATGGTTACGGCACTGAATGCGTTAACCGAAGGTAAGAAAGATACCACCATCTTCTTCCGCGCGGACAAAACCGTCGATTACGAGACGTTGATGAAGGTAATGGATACGCTGCATCAGGCGGGTTACCTGAAGATAGGTCTGGTTGGCGAAGAAACTGCCAAAGCGAAGTAACGCAGAATTGCCTGATGCGCTGCGCTTATCAGGCCTACAGACTCTATCGCAATATATTGAATTTGCATGAATTTGTAGGCCGGATAAGGCGTTCATGCCGCATCCGACATTCGGTGCTCAATGCCTGATGCGATGCTGGCGCGTCTTATCCGGCCTACAAAATCTATTGCAACGTTTTGAATTTTCATGAGTTTGCAGGCCTGATGAGGTTTTTTCGCCGCATCAGGCAAGAGTTAAAAGCACAATGATGCCCGGTCGCTTCTCACAACCGGGCATTTTTTCAGCCTAAATGCTCACCGCCGCACACGCCGTGCACTTCCGCAGTGACGTATCCCTTTCTCCGCGACCTGTTTCGCCAGACCACGGCTGTAGTTAAGAATCGCCGTTTTCGTTGCAGCATAATCCAGCAAGTGTGGGCTTGGCTGATACGCCTGGATTGACGAAGTGGTTATGATACCGGAGCCTTTCGGCAACAATGGAATCGCTTCCTGGTTAATAAGGTAACCAGGAAGATCCCTAAACGTCGGATTTATGCGACAAAGGATTAACGTATATGTTGATTGGCTGTTGCGTGCTGTTTACTCAATTACGATATACTGTTGCCCGTTTTAACTACACGACAGGAATGTATGGAACGTTTTCTTGAAAATGCAATGTATGCTTCTCGCTGGCTGCTTGCCCCCGTGTACTTTGGCCTTTCGCTGGCGCTGGTTGCCCTGGCGCTGAAGTTCTTTCAGGAGATTATTCACGTATTGCCGAATATCTTCTCGATAGCGGAATCTGATTTGATCCTCGTGTTACTGTCGCTGGTAGATATGACGCTGGTTGGCGGTTTGCTGGTGATGGTAATGTTTTCCGGTTATGAGAATTTTGTCTCGCAGTTAGATATCTCCGAGAACAAAGAGAAGCTGAACTGGCTGGGGAAAATGGATGCTACGTCGCTGAAAAATAAAGTGGCGGCGTCGATTGTGGCAATCTCTTCCATTCACTTACTGCGCGTCTTTATGGATGCGAAAAATGTCCCGGATAACAAACTGATGTGGTACGTCATTATCCATCTGACGTTTGTGCTCTCTGCATTTGTGATGGGCTATCTTGACCGACTCACCCGTCATAATCACTGATCTTATTCGGGCGCGGTTCTCGCGCCCGGTATTAACACGTTATTTATCGGAAGACGCCTGCCACAGATTTAGCTCGCCATCAGCGATATGTTGGTCAATCTGCGCCAGTTCTTCGGCACTAAACAGCAGATTATTTAGCGCCTGTACGTTCTCCTCCAGTTGCTCCGGACGGCTGGCACCAATCAATACCGACGTCACTCGATCATCTTTCAGCAACCAGCTTAATGCCATTTGAGCCATAGATTGACCACGCTGCTGTGCCATTTCATTTAATAAACGCAGACTGTTGAGGTTGGCGTTGGTAAGCATTTTCGGCGTCAGGCCGCGAACTTTGTGCCCTTCACGATGCATCCGAGAATCTTCAGGAATACCGTTGAGATATTTTCCGGTTAACAATCCCTGGGCGAGCGGAGTGAAGGCAATGCAGCCCACACCGTTATTTTCCAGGGTATCCAGCAGACCGCTTTTATCCACCCAGCGGTTCAGTAAATTGTACGAAGGTTGGTGAATTAGCAGCGGAATTTTCCACTCGTGTAGCAACTCGACCATTGTTTGCGTTCGCTCTGGCGAGTAAGACGATATCCCGACATACAGAGCCTTACCACTTTGCACCGCATGGGCCAGCGCCGACGCGGTTTCTTCCATCGGCGTATTTTCATCGACGCGATGAGAGTAAAAGATATCGACATACTCCAGCCCCATACGTTTCAGGCTTTGGTCGAGGCTGGCGAGCAGGTATTTACGCGACCCGCCAGAGCCATACGGGCCGGGCCACATATCGTAGCCAGCTTTGGTGGAGATGATTAACTCGTCACGATAAGCGGCAAAATCTTCCCGCAGCAGACGGCCAAAGTTCTCTTCCGCACTGCCAGGAGGCGGGCCGTAGTTGTTGGCTAAATCAAAGTGCGTAATGCCCAAATCAAAGGCTTTACGCAGGATCGCACGCTGTGACTCCAGCGCGTTGACGTGACCAAAATTGTGCCACAAACCGAGCGATAACGCGGGCAGGCGTAAACCGCTTTTTCCGCAATAGCGGTACTGCATCTGCTCGTAACGCTCGGGATTCGCTAACCAGACCATGACATCTCCTTTCCACTGTTCAATTTCGAAACGATGTTTCTAGTCTAGCGATTTGCCAGGGGAGATCCCGTAGCATCGCTCACAGTGTGACGAAAAACTGGGCAAAAACACGTGCTTATGCTTTGCTTAAAAAAACACCAGTTGAGGAGTGAAACGATGCCGCGTCTGACCGCTAAAGATTTCCCACAAGAGTTGCTGGACTACTACGACTATTACGCTCACGGGAAAATATCGAAACGTGAGTTCCTCAATATTGCGGCGAAGTATGCAGTGGGCGGGATGACGGCATTAGCATTGTTTGATTTGCTCAGGCCAAATTACGCATGGGCGACCCAGGTGGAGTTTACCGATCCGGATATTGTTGCGGAGTACATCACGTATCCTTCGCCAAATGGTCATGGTGAGGTGCGCGGCTATCTGGTGAAACCTGCGAAGATGAACAGCAAAACGCCAGCCGTAGTGGTGGTGCATGAGAATCGCGGGCTGAATCCGTATATCGAAGATGTGGCGCGGCGAGTGGCGAAGGCAGGATATATTGCCCTCGCTCCTGACGGTTTAAGTTCCGTTGGCGGCTATCCCGGGAACGATGACAAAGGCCGCGAGCTGCAACAGCAGGTCGATCCAACCAAACTGATGAATGACTTCTTTGCCGCGATTGAGTTTATGCAACGCTATCCGCAAGCCACTGGCAAGGTAGGTATAACCGGATTTTGCTATGGCGGTGGGGTATCGAACGCGGCAGCGGTGGCATATCCGGAACTGGCCTGCGCGGTGCCGTTTTATGGTCGCCAGGCTCTGGCCGCCGATGTGGCGAAAATTGAAGCGCCTTTACTGCTCCACTACGCCGAACTGGACACGCGAATTAACGAAGGCTGGCCCGCTTATGAGGCAGCGTTGAAAGCGAATAATAAGGTCTATGAGGCGTATATTTATCCGGGGGTTAATCACGGATTCCATAATGATTCCACTCCCCGTTATGACAAATCTGCCGCCGATCTTGCCTGGCAAAGAACGCTGAAATGGTTCGACAAATATCTCTCTTGATGCGTTTATCTCTTACTGGATAACGTCTTTCACATACAGGAAAAAATAGCGTGCGTAAAAGTCGTACTTTGCCTAAAATATCGCTATATAGATTTGTATATAGCGATTGGAGATAAATTATGAATAACCATTTTGGTAAAGGCTTAATGGCGGGATTAAAAGCAACACATGCCGACAGTGCGGTTAATGTGACGAAATTCTGCGCCGATTATAAACGCGGTTTTGTATTAGGCTACTCGCACCGGATGTATGAAAAGACCGGCGATCGTCAGCTTAGCGCCTGGGAAGCAGGCATTCTGACGCGGCGTTATGGGCTGGATAAAGAGATGGTAATGGATTTCTTTCGTGAGAATAATTCCTGTTCTACTTTGCGCTTTTTTATGGCTGGTTATCGCCTCGAAAATTGATCAAACATACGTATTATCTTGCTTTAATTAATTACACTAATGCTCCTTCCCCTTCGTTTTAGCGCCCCGCCGCAGTATCATGACAATGATAACCATAATAAATGTGTGGTAAATGGCGCATCGATCGCATTATCGATTTTGCGGTTGAGGCAAAATATATGCCAGGTCTTCGCAACGGAATAACTATAAATGACTGGAGATAACACCCTCATCCATTCTCACGGCATTAATCGCCGTGATTTCATGAAGCTTTGTGCAGCATTAGCCGCCACCATGGGGTTGAGTAGCAAAGCCGCCGCAGAGATGGCCGAATCGGTCACTAACCCGCAGCGCCCGCCGGTTATCTGGATTGGCGCGCAGGAATGTACTGGTTGTACGGAATCTCTGCTTCGTGCAACGCATCCAACGGTAGAAAACCTCGTGCTGGAGACTATCTCTCTGGAATATCACGAAGTGCTCTCCGCCGCTTTCGGCCATCAGGTTGAAGAGAACAAACATAACGCGCTCGAGAAATACAAAGGGCAGTATGTGTTGGTTGTGGATGGTTCCATCCCATTAAAAGATAACGGTATTTACTGCATGGTCGCCGGTGAGCCGATTGTGGATCACATCCGCAAAGCGGCAGAAGGTGCTGCCGCAATTATCGCTATCGGTTCCTGCTCCGCGTGGGGCGGTGTCGCCGCTGCTGGGGTTAACCCAACCGGTGCGGTCAGCCTGCAAGAAGTTCTGCCGGGCAAAACCGTTATCAACATTCCAGGCTGCCCGCCGAACCCGCACAACTTCCTTGCGACCGTTGCGCACATCATCACTTACGGTAAACCGCCGAAGCTGGATAACAAAAACCGTCCGACCTTCGCCTATGGGCGTCTGATTCACGAACATTGCGAACGTCGCCCGCACTTCGATGCTGGTCGTTTCGCCAAAGAGTTTGGTGATGATGGCCATCGCGAAGGCTGGTGCCTGTACCACCTCGGCTGTAAAGGACCGGAAACTTACGGTAACTGCTCCACACTGCAATTCTGCGACGTTGGCGGTGTATGGCCGGTGGCGATTGGTCACCCGTGCTACGGCTGTAACGAAGAAGGTATCGGCTTCCATAAAGGCATCCATCAGCTTGCCAACGTCGAAAACCAGACGCCGCGTTCACAGAAACCGGACGTTAACGCTAAAGAGGGCGGCAACGTTTCTGCGGGCGCTATCGGTTTGCTTGGCGGTGTGGTTGGGCTGGTTGCCGGTGTCAGCGTGATGGCGGTGCGTGAACTGGGTCGTCAGCAAAAGAAAGATAACGCTGACTCACGGGGAGAATAACCGTGAACAGACGTAATTTTATTAAAGCAGCCTCCTGCGGGGCATTGCTGACGGGCGCATTGCCGTCTGTCAGCCATGCGGCTGCTGAAAACCGCCCGCCAATTCCGGGATCGCTGGGAATGTTGTATGACTCGACCTTGTGCGTAGGCTGCCAGGCTTGTGTGACTAAGTGTCAGGATATCAACTTCCCGGAACGTAACCCGCAAGGGGAACAGACGTGGTCGAACAACGACAAACTGTCGCCGTACACCAATAACATCATCCAGGTGTGGACCAGCGGCACTGGCGTCAACAAAGACCAGGAAGAGAATGGCTATGCGTACATTAAGAAACAGTGTATGCACTGCGTCGATCCGAACTGTGTCTCCGTGTGCCCGGTTTCTGCGCTGAAAAAAGATCCGAAAACCGGCATTGTCCATTACGACAAAGACGTGTGCACCGGCTGCCGTTACTGCATGGTCGCCTGCCCGTACAATGTGCCGAAGTACGACTACAACAACCCGTTTGGTGCGCTGCATAAGTGTGAGCTGTGTAACCAGAAAGGTGTGGAGCGTCTCGATAAAGGCGGTCTACCTGGCTGCGTAGAAGTGTGTCCGGCGGGCGCGGTGATTTTTGGTACGCGTGAAGAGCTGATGGCTGAGGCGAAAAAACGCCTGGCGCTGAAGCCTGGCAGCGAATACCACTATCCGCGTCAAACGTTGAAATCTGGCGACACTTACCTGCACACAGTGCCGAAATATTATCCGCATCTGTACGGCGAGAAAGAGGGCGGCGGTACTCAGGTTCTGGTACTGACGGGGGTTCCTTATGAAAATCTCGACTTGCCGAAGCTGGACGATCTTTCTACCGGCGCGCGTTCCGAAAATATTCAACACACCCTGTATAAAGGCATGATGCTACCACTGGCTGTGCTGGCGGGCTTAACCGTGCTGGTTCGTCGCAACACCAAAAACGACCATCACGACGGAGGAGACGATCATGAGTCATGATCCACAACCGCTGGGCGGCAAAATCATCAGTAAACCGGTCATGATTTTTGGACCGTTAATCGTCATTTGTATGCTCCTGATTGTGAAGCGTCTGGTGTTCGGTCTGGGCTCTGTCTCCGACCTGAATGGCGGCTTCCCATGGGGCGTGTGGATTGCGTTTGACCTGCTGATCGGCACCGGTTTCGCCTGTGGCGGCTGGGCGCTGGCGTGGGCGGTATACGTCTTTAACCGTGGACAATACCATCCGCTGGTGCGTCCGGCGCTGTTGGCAAGTTTGTTCGGTTACTCACTGGGTGGCTTGTCGATTACCATCGACGTCGGTCGTTACTGGAACCTGCCGTACTTCTACATTCCGGGTCACTTCAACGTGAACTCGGTACTGTTCGAGACGGCGGTTTGTATGACCATCTACATCGGTGTGATGGCTCTGGAGTTTGCTCCTGCATTGTTTGAACGTCTGGGCTGGAAGGTATCGCTCAAGCGTTTGAACAAGGTGATGTTCTTTATCATCGCGCTTGGCGCGCTGCTGCCGACTATGCACCAGTCTTCCATGGGATCACTGATGATCTCGGCGGGCTACAAAGTGCATCCGCTGTGGCAGAGCTATGAAATGTTGCCGCTGTTCTCGCTGCTGACGGCGTTCATCATGGGCTTCTCGATAGTCATCTTTGAAGGTTCGTTGGTGCAGGCGGGTCTGCGTGGCAACGGGCCGGATGAGAAGAGCCTGTTCGTCAAGTTGACCAACACCATCAGCGTGCTGCTGGCGATTTTCATCGTGCTGCGCTTTGGCGAGTTAATCTATCGCGACAAGCTGTCGTTAGCGTTTGCCGGTGACTTCTACTCCGTCATGTTCTGGATTGAAGTCCTGCTGATGCTCTTCCCGCTGGTCGTTCTGCGTGTGGCGAAGCTGCGTAATGATTCACGTATGCTGTTCCTGTCGGCACTGAGCGCACTGTTAGGTTGTGCAACCTGGCGTCTGACCTATTCGCTGGTGGCATTCAACCCGGGCGGCGGTTACGCCTACTTCCCGACGTGGGAAGAACTGTTGATTTCTATTGGTTTTGTGGCTATTGAGATTTGCGCTTACATCGTACTCATTCGTCTACTGCCGATACTTCCTCCTTTAAAACAAAACGATCATAATCGTCATGAGGCGAGCAAAGCATGAGCCAGAGAATTACTATTGATCCGGTAACCCGTATTGAAGGGCATTTACGCATCGATTGCGAAATCGAAAATGGCGTCGTTTCGAAAGCATGGGCTTCCGGAACCATGTGGCGCGGCATGGAAGAGATCGTGAAAAACCGCGATCCGCGCGATGCCTGGATGATTGTGCAACGTATCTGTGGCGTATGTACCACCACTCACGCGCTCTCTTCTGTTCGTGCGGCAGAGAGTGCGCTGAACATTGACGTTCCGGTTAACGCGCAATACATCCGTAACATTATTCTGGCTGCGCATACCACGCATGACCATATCGTCCATTTCTATCAGCTCTCTGCGCTGGACTGGGTGGACATCACTTCTGCACTGCAAGCTGATCCGACTAAAGCTTCTGAAATGCTGAAAGGTGTTTCGACCTGGCACCTGAACAGCCCGGAAGAGTTCACCAAAGTTCAGAACAAGATCAAAGATCTGGTTGCCAGCGGTCAGTTGGGTATTTTCGCCAATGGCTACTGGGGGCACCCGGCGATGAAACTGCCGCCGGAAGTGAACCTGATTGCGGTAGCGCACTACTTACAGGCGCTGGAGTGCCAGCGTGACGCAAACCGAGTGGTGGCGCTGCTGGGCGGTAAAACGCCACACATTCAGAACCTGGCGGTAGGTGGGGTCGCTAACCCGATCAACCTCGACGGTCTGGGCGTACTGAACCTTGAGCGCCTGATGTACATCAAGTCCTTCATCGACAAGCTGAGCGACTTTGTTGAGCAGGTTTATAAGGTTGATACTGCCGTTATCGCGGCGTTTTATCCGGAATGGCTGGAGCGCGGTAAAGGTGCGGTGAACTACCTGAGTGTGCCGGAATTCCCGACCGACAGCAAAAACGGTAGCTTCCTGTTCCCTGGCGGATATATCGAAAACGCGGATTTGTCCTCGTATCGTCTGATTACTTCCCATTCCGATGAATACCTGATCAAAGGGATTCAGGAAAGCGCGAAACACTCCTGGTATAAAGACGAAGCACCGCAGGCACCGTGGGAAGGCACAACCATTCCGGCTTACGACGGTTGGTCTGACGACGGTAAATACTCCTGGGTGAAATCACCGACTTTCTACGGCAAAACGGTAGAAGTGGGGCCGCTGGCGAACATGCTGGTGAAACTGGCGGCAGGACGCGAGTCTACCCAGAACAAACTGAATGAAATCGTTGCGATTTATCAGAAACTGACGGGCAACACGCTGGAAGTGGCGCAACTGCACTCCACGCTGGGGCGTATTATAGGTCGTACCGTTCACTGCTGCGAATTGCAGGATATCCTGCAAAATCAATACAGTGCACTGATCACTAATATCGGCAAAGGCGACCACACCACGTTCGTGAAGCCGAACATTCCGGCAACGGGCGAGTTCAAAGGCGTTGGCTTCCTTGAAGCGCCGCGCGGTATGCTCTCCCATTGGATGGTGATTAAAGACGGTATCATCAGCAACTACCAGGCGGTCGTTCCATCCACCTGGAACTCTGGCCCGCGTAACTTCAATGATGACGTCGGTCCGTATGAACAGTCGCTGGTGGGTACACCGATTGCCGATCCGAATAAACCGCTGGAAGTGGTGCGTACCATTCACTCCTTCGACCCGTGCATGGCCTGTGCGGTTCACGTAGTGGATGCCGATGGCAACGAAGTGGTTTCAGTGAAGGTTCTGTAATGCGTATTTTAGTCTTAGGGGTCGGCAATATTTTGCTGACCGATGAAGCCATCGGCGTGCGGATTGTTGAAGCGTTAGAGCAACGATACGTTCTGCCGGATTATGTTGAGATCCTCGATGGCGGCACGGCGGGAATGGAACTGCTTGGCGACATGGCAAATCGCGATCATCTGATCATTGCCGATGCCATTGTGTCGAAAAAGAACGCGCCGGGAACGATGATGATCCTGCGGGACGAAGAAGTTCCGGCGTTGTTTACCAACAAAATCTCTCCGCATCAGCTTGGCCTGGCCGACGTATTGTCGGCCCTGCGCTTCACCGGCGAGTTTCCGAAAAAGCTGACTCTGGTCGGCGTGATCCCGGAATCGCTGGAGCCGCACATCGGTTTAACGCCGACGGTCGAAGCAATGATTGAACCTGCGCTTGAGCAGGTTCTGGCTGCGCTGCGCGAATCAGGCGTGGAAGCCATCCCGCGGGAGGCAGCACATGACTGAGGAGATTGCTGGTTTCCAGACCTCCCCAAAGGCGCAAGTACAGGCAGCGTTTGAAGAAATTGCCCGGCGTTCGATGCACGACCTCTCGTTTCTGCATCCTTCCATGCCGGTGTATGTTTCCGATTTTACGCTGTTCGAAGGTCAGTGGACGGGGTGTGTGATCACCCCGTGGATGCTGAGTGCAGTGATCTTCCCCGGTCCGGATCAACTCTGGCCGCTGCGCAAAGTGAGTGAGAAGATCGGTCTGCAACTGCCTTATGGCACTATGACCTTTACCGTTGGCGAACTGGACGGTGTTTCGCAATACCTCTCTTGCTCGCTGATGTCGCCGCTTTCGCACAGCATGTCGATTGAAGAGGGCAAACGCCTGACGGATGACTGCGCGCGAATGATCCTTTCGCTGCCAGTCACGAATCCGGATGTGCCACACGCAGGGCGTCGCGCCCTGCTGTTTGGCCGCAGGAGTGATGAAAATGCATGAGTTGTCGCTTTGCCAGAGCGCCGTTGAAATTATCCAACGGCAGGCGGAGCAGCACGATGTTAAGCGCGTCACCGCCGTGTGGCTGGAAATTGGCGCGCTCTCCTGCGTTGAGGAGAGCGCGGTTCGTTTTAGTTTTGAAATTGTCTGCCAGGGAACGGTGGCGCAAGGGTGCGATTTACATATCGTCTATAAACCCGCCCAGGCCTGGTGCTGGGATTGCAGCCAGGTAGTGGAGATTCATCAGCACGATGCGCAGTGTCCGCTCTGTCATGGCGAGCGGTTGCGTGTCGATACCGGCGATTCGCTGATCGTCAAAAGTATTGAAGTTGAATAACCGGAGTTAACAATGTGTATTGGCGTTCCTGGCCAGGTGCTGGCCGTCGGTGAAGATATTCACCAACTTGCGCAGGTTGAAGTTTGTGGTATCAAGCGCGACGTGAATATCGCCCTGATTTGCGAAGGCAATCCGGCTGATTTGCTGGGCCAGTGGGTGCTGGTGCACGTCGGGTTTGCCATGAGCATCATCGATGAAGATGAAGCCAAAGCCACATTAGACGCGCTGCGCAATATGGATTACGACATTACCAGCGCGTGATAATTAAAGTCGGATGCTTTCGTAGGCCTGATAAGACGCGCGAGCGTCGCATCAGGCATTGTGCCTGATTGCCTGATTGCCTGATTGCCTGATTGCCGGATGCGGCGTGAACGCCTTATCCGGCCTACATCGGTCTGGAGGGCTTGCTGCGACGAACGCTAACCATTACCCCTGACGCTTATCTTCTGTATTTGTCTCGAAATCACTGGCGTCATGGCGCTCATGCAACTGCTCATTCAGCGGTCCGTTGGTGCGGTTAACAATACGCCCACGCTTCACCGCCGGACGTTCACCCACTTCTTTCGCCCAGCGTTGCACGTGTTTATAACTACCCGCATCAAGAAACTCTGCGGCATCATACACGCCGCCTAACACCACGTTGCCAAACCACGGCCAGATTGCCATATCAGCAATGGTGTACTCATCGCCCGCCACAAACTTATGCTGCGCCAGTTGCTTATCCAGCACGTCGAGCAGACGCTTGGCTTCCATAGTAAAGCGGTTAATGGCGTACTCAATTTTCACCGGCGCGTAATGGTAAAAGTGACCAAAACCACCACCGAGGAACGGCGCAGCACCCTGTAACCAGAACAGCCAGTTCAACGTTTCAGTGCGCTTCGCCAGATCCTGCGGCAGGAAGTAGCCAAATTTCTCCGCCAGATAAAGCAGAATCGAACCTGACTCAAACACGCGGATCGGCGGATTATGCGTATGATCGCGCAGTGCCGGGATTTTCGAGTTCGGGTTCACTTCGACAAAACCGCTGGAGAATTGATCGCCATCGCCAATGCGAATCAGCCAGGCATCGTACTCTGCGCCGGTGACGCCCAGCGCCAGCAGCTCTTCGAGCATAATCGTTACTTTCTGACCGTTTGGCGTACCCAGCGAATAAAGTTGCAACGGGTGCTTGCCAACAGGCAGCGTTTTTTCATGCGTCGGACCAGAAACCGGGCGATTGATATTGGCGAACGCGCCGCCAGCAGATTTATCCCACGTCCAGACTTTCGCGGGCTGATAAGTATTGTCAGTCATACTGAATTGCCTTCTGAGTGGTAGTGTTGAAGCAGTGTAGCAGCTCGCTTGCTGTACAGATTGTGAATTTTTTAACCCTTTGCACCAGCCGCTGCGTTGAGGTGTATGATAAGTCAGACCTCTGTCCGGTTAATGTCGCTGAGCAGGTAATCAGAGCACAACAATTACGCCAACTGCTTAGGTTGTATTGTTAAAGGTAAAGTGATGAGCAAAGGAACGACCAGCCAGGATGCCCCGTTCGGGACATTATTGGGCTACGCCCCCGGTGGTGTAGCAATCTACTCTTCAGATTACAGTTCTCTCGATCCGCAGGAATACGAAGATGACGCCGTATTCCGTAGCTATATCGACGATGAATATATGGGCCACAAATGGCAATGTGTTGAATTTGCTCGCCGTTTTCTCTTTTTGAATTACGGTGTGGTCTTCACCGATGTGGGCATGGCGTGGGAGATTTTCTCATTGCGCTTCCTGCGTGAAGTGGTTAACGACAACATCCTGCCATTGCAGGCATTTCCTAACGGCTCGCCGCGTGCGCCGGTCGCAGGAGCGCTTCTTATTTGGGATAAGGGCGGTGAATTTAAAGACACCGGCCATGTCGCCATCATTACCCAATTACGCGGCAATAAAGTCCGTATTGCGGAACAGAACGTGATTCATTCTCCATTGCCGCAAGGGCAACAGTGGACGCGTGAGCTGGAAATGGTGGTCGAAAACGGTTGCTATACCCTGAAAGACACCTTCGATGACACCACCATCCTGGGCTGGATGATCCAGACAGAAGATACCGAACACAGTTTACCGCAGCCGGAAATTGCAGGTGATTTGTTGAAAATCAGCGGGGCGCGGCTGGAAAACAAAGGCCAGTTTGACGGCAAATGGCTGGATGAAAAAGATCCGCTACAAAACGCCTACGTGCAGGCGAACGGTCAAGTGATCAATCAGGATCCGTATCATTATTACACCATTACCGAGAGTGCCGAGCAGGAGCTGATTAAAGCCACCAACGAGCTGCACCTGATGTATCTCCACGCCACCGACAAGGTGCTGAAAGATGACAATCTGCTGGCGCTGTTCGACATTCCGAAAATCCTCTGGCCGCGTTTGCGTCTCTCCTGGCAGCGTCGCCGTCACCATATGATCACCGGTCGTATGGATTTCTGCATGGATGAGCGTGGCCTGAAAGTCTACGAATACAACGCCGATTCTGCCTCCTGTCATACTGAAGCGGGCTTGATCCTCGAACGTTGGGCGGAGCAAGGCTATAAAGGCAACGGCTTCAATCCGGCTGAAGGGCTGATTAACGAACTGGCTGGTGCCTGGAAACACAGTCGTGCACGTCCGTTTGTCCATATCATGCAGGACAAAGATATCGAGGAGAACTATCACGCGCAGTTTATGGAGCAGGCGCTGCAACAGGCGGGCTTTGAAACGCGTATCTTGCGCGGGTTAGACGAGCTGCGCTGGGATGCTGCCGGGCAACTGATTGATGGGGAAGGGCGACTGGTTAACTGCGTGTGGAAAACCTGGGCATGGGAAACCGCGTTTGATCAGATTCGCGAAGTCAGCGACCGTGAGTTTGCTGCGGTGCCGATCCGTACCGGCCATCCGCAAAATGAAGTGCGCCTGATAGACGTTCTGCTGCGTCCGGAAGTACTGGTCTTTGAGCCGCTGTGGACGGTGATCCCTGGCAACAAAGCGATTCTGCCGATCCTCTGGTCGTTGTTCCCGCACCATCGCTACCTGCTGGATACCGATTTCACCGTTAATGATGAGCTGGTGAAAACCGGTTACGCCGTGAAGCCGATTGCCGGTCGCTGTGGCAGCAATATCGACCTCGTCAGCCATCATGAAGAGGTGTTGGACAAAACCAGCGGTAAATTTGCCGAGCAGAAAAACATTTACCAGCAGTTGTGGTGTCTGCCAAAAGTGGACGGTAAATACATTCAGGTATGTACCTTCACTGTTGGCGGTAACTACGGTGGGACTTGCTTGCGCGGAGATGAATCACTGGTCATCAAGAAAGAGAGTGATATTGAACCGTTAATTGTGGTGAAAGAGTAATAAACTTTGCCATAAACCGCACTGATTATGGAAATAACCAGTGCGGAAAATTGTTTGTGTAATAATCAAAACATTTATCGGGTGGATTTATTTAGATTAATAAATTCATAATATAAATATATTAGGGATTGAAATTCTTTGTCATGAATTCTTTCCGTGATTTCTGAATGGTGACTTATTCCCTGATCCTAAAGAAATAACATTGTTTTTATCACTAAAAAGCGATATTTCACTTTGCCCATGCCATTAAAGTCACTGATAATGCGTTCGTTCGTAAATTCAAAATGGCGTAATCTAATATATGCTAAATTTATTTGTTGGCCTTGATGTATATACGGGGCTTTTGTTATTACTTGCTCTGGCGTTTGTGTTGTTCTATGAAGCAATTAATGGTTTTCATGACACAGCGAATGCGGTCGCAACCGTTATTTATACCCGTGCCATGCAGCCACAACTTGCTGTGGTGATGGCAGCATTTTTTAACTTTTTTGGTGTATTGCTTGGCGGACTTAGCGTCGCCTATGCCATCGTCCATATGTTGCCAACCGATTTGTTGCTGAATATGGGGTCAACTCATGGTCTGGCGATGGTCTTTTCCATGCTGCTGGCGGCGATTATCTGGAATCTGGGAACATGGTTCTTTGGTTTACCGGCCTCCAGTTCGCACACCTTGATTGGCGCTATTATCGGCATTGGTTTAACCAACGCGCTGTTAACCGGCTCATCGGTGATGGATGCGTTAAACCTGCGTGAAGTGACCAAGATTTTCTCCTCGCTGATTGTCTCCCCTATCGTCGGTCTTGTCATTGCGGGAGGGCTGATTTTCCTGCTGCGCCGTTTCTGGAGCGGAACGAAAAAGCGTGACCGTATTCACCGCATTCCTGAAGATCGCAAAAAGAAAAAAGGTAAACGTAAGCCGCCATTCTGGACGCGCATTGCACTGATTGTTTCCGCTGCGGGCGTAGCGTTTTCGCACGGCGCGAACGACGGACAGAAAGGGATCGGCCTGGTGATGCTGGTTCTGGTGGGAATTGCGCCCGCCGGGTTTGTCGTCAATATGAATGCTTCCGGCTATGAAATTACCCGTACTCGCGATGCAGTGACCAACTTCGAACACTATCTGCAACAGCATCCGGAACTGCCGCAGAAATTGATTGCGATGGAACCCCCGTTGCCTGCGGCATCAACTGAAGGCACGCAAGCGACGGAGTTCCACTGTCATCCAGCAAATACTTTTGATGCGATTGCTCGTGTCAAAACGATGCTGCCGGGCAATATGGAAAGCTACGAGCCGTTAAACGTAAGTCAACGCAGTCAGTTGCGGCGCATTATGCTTTGCATCTCTGATACTTCCGCGAAACTGGCGAAACTGCCAGGCGTTAGCAAAGAAGACCAGAACCTGCTGAAAAAACTGCGCAGCGATATGTTAAGCACCATTGAGTACGCTCCGGTGTGGATTATCATGGCGGTAGCACTGGCGCTCGGTATCGGCACCATGATTGGCTGGCGTCGTGTGGCGATGACCATCGGTGAGAAAATTGGTAAGCGTGGCATGACGTATGCGCAAGGCATGGCGGCGCAAATGACGGCGGCAGTGTCTATCGGTCTTGCCAGTTACATCGGTATGCCTGTTTCCACAACGCACGTACTCTCTTCTGCGGTGGCGGGGACGATGGTAGTGGATGGCGGTGGGTTACAGCGTAAAACGGTAACCAGTATCCTGATGGCATGGGTGTTTACCTTACCGGCGGCAATTTTTCTGTCTGGTAGTCTGTACTGGATAGCATTGCAGCTTATTTAACCTTCCTGATAATGCCCGCTCCCTGCGATCGGGCATTATCACTTCTGACTAGTGATAACCTCGTGCCGTCATAAAATCCCTAATCGCTTTTTCCGCATCAATCAGCACCTGCTCCAGCGGCTGATTGGCATCGATATCAACCAGTTGTGCACCGCCAAAGGTTAACTGCGGCGTTATGGCTATCTTCCTTTCCAGCGATTCCCTTTTGTGGTCGGGTTTACGCGCGCAGGCAACGTCCAGATCGACATTGAGTTTGATGACCAGATCAGGCTTATGGCTCGCCATCCAGTGAAACGCCTTACGTTCCTGACTTGCCAGCCATGAGACAAAACGACCGCCTTCAACGTTAGGCGGGAACACCGTACCATCGTAAGCGCCAGGAATTTGGTCTTGCGGATAACGGTCGGTTAAAACAATTAACCCGCGACGACGACAGGCAAGCATATGGCGAAAGCGTAGTAAGCGACGGGCGACAAATGCTGTAATTACCAGCGCCGGAACGGGACCCGGTAATTTTTTCGCCGTTTTCACTTTATTGCGTTCAATAGATTTATTAAGTGATTTCCCCATTAAGGGCAATTTGACTACTGCTCGCCCCACATTCCCTGCTTGTTTCCCGAGATGAACTCTTTCTGCGGCACCATATTTTTCGACAACGGTAATGAGATGTTCACACACCGTTGACTTGCCTGAACCATCACTGCCGATAACGGCAATTAACGGAGAGGTTATTGATTGCATGAATATATCCTTAAATTTAAATATCCACCCAAAATATTTATTTGGTTAATGTGTTTTTATGAAAGCGTAATTCAGGGTAATACCACAATTAACCATTGTCACAATAAGGTTGAACGGATATTCTGAGCACGGACCACGTAATATTCAATACATTATTTGCTGCCGGGTTTTTCGTGAATCAACGTAATATGTCAATAATTAATTCCACGCCAGTGCGCGTTATTGCCATTGTGGGATGTGATGGTTCGGGTAAATCGACCCTCACGGTAAGTCTGGTGAATGAACTGGCAGCAAAAATGCCAACAGAACACATTTATCTCGGGCAATCGTCCGGGCGAATTGGTGAGTGGATTTCACAGCTCCCCATTATTGGTGCACCTTTTGGCCGTTATTTGCGAGGCAAAGCGGCACATGTGCATGAAAAGCCTTCAACGCCGCCCGGTAATATTACCGCGCTGGTTATTTATTTGCTTTCTTGCTGGCGGGCGTACAAGTTTCGCAAAATGTTGCGCAAAAGCCAGCAAGGCTATCTGCTCATTACAGATCGCTACCCGCAGGTTGAAGTGCCGGGTTTTCGCTTTGATGGCCCGCAACTGGCAAAAACTACTGGCGGTAACGGCTGGATAAAAATGTTAAGGCAGCGCGAACTGAAACTATACCAGTGGATGGCGTCTTATTTACCTGTGTTATTGATTCGTCTTGCTATTGATGAACAGACGGCGTTTTCGCGTAAGCCCGACCATCAACTGGCGGCGTTACAGGAAAAAATCGCCGTCACGCCACAACTGACGTTCAATGGCGCAAAGATCCTTGAACTGGATGGGCGGCAACCCGCCGATGAAGTCCTGCAAGTGTCACTACGCTCAATTCACGCCGCGCTTTCCTGATCACCAAAATGGATAAGGGATGATTTAACGAATGGATGCACTACACACGCAAACTGCTAATAGTACAACTGCGCCGCAGCCCAACTACATTCCAGGGCTGATTGCGGTGGTCGGGTGTGATGGCACGGGGAAATCCACGCTGACCACCGATCTGGTGAAATCACTGCAACAGCACTGGCAAACCGAGCGCCGCTATCTGGGGCTGCTCTCGGGCGAAGACGGCGACAAAATTAAACGCTTACCGTTTGTTGGTGTCTGGTTGGAGCGGAGACTGGCGGCAAAATCCTCCAAAACCCAAAGTATGAAAACCCAATCTCCGGCGCTTTGGGCGGCGGCGATTATGTACGGCTTTTCGCTGCGAAGAATGGCAAATCTGCGCAAAGTTCAGCGACTGGCGCAAAGTGGTGTTCTGGTGGTCAGCGATCGCTTTCCGCAGGCTGAAATTTCCGGTTTCTATTATGACGGTCCTGGGATTGGCGTCGAACGTGCGGCCGGGAAAATCAACATGTTCCTGGCGCAGCGTGAGCGGCAGTTATACCAACAAATGGCGCAATACCGCCCGGAATTAATCATTCGTCTGGGTATTGATATTGATACTGCTATCTCCCGCAAGCCTGACCATGACTATGCCGAGTTGCAGGACAAAATCGGTGTCATGTCGAAGATTGGCTATAACGGCACAAAAATTCTTGAGATTGATTCCAGAGCGCCCTACAGCGAAGTGCTGGAATAGGCACAGAAAGCGGTTTCTCTGATTGCCATCGTTTCTGACCGCCGACGTTTAACTTAAGGCTGGCGGGCTGTTTTTCATTTTCAACGATAAGGTCTGGCTGAATTGGCGGGTTTTAACATCAAACATTGGTTTGCAGATGGCGCATTTCGCACCATTATTCGCAATAGCGCCTGGTTAGGCTCCAGCAATGTCGTGAGCGCTTTGCTGGGTTTACTGGCGCTTTCATGCGCAGGGAAAGGGATGACGCCAGCCATGTTTGGCGTACTGGTGATTGTGCAATCGTATGCCAAGTCGATCAGTGATTTTATTAAGTTTCAGACATGGCAGTTGGTAGTGCAGTATGGCACGCCAGCCTTAACCAATAATAATCCCCAACAATTTCGCAATGTTGTCTCTTTTTCCTTTTCGCTGGATATCGTCAGTGGTGCGGTGGCGATTGTCGGCGGCATTGCCTTGCTGCCATTTCTTTCTCACTCGTTAGGTCTGGATGAGCAAAGTTTTTGGCTGGCGGCGCTCTATTGCACGCTTATCCCCTCAATGGCTTCCTCCACGCCGACCGGCATTTTGCGCGCAGTGGATCGCTTCGACTTAATTGCGGTGCAGCAGGCGACGAAACCTTTTCTGCGTGCGGCGGGAAGCGTCATTGCCTGGTATTTTGACTTTGGTTTTGCGGGCTTCGTGATCGCCTGGTACGCCTCGAATCTGGTTGGTGGCACGATGTACTGGTGGTTTGCTGCGCGTGAACTGCGTCGTAGAAATATCCATAACGCCTTCAAATTAAATCTGTTTGAGTCTGCCAGACACATTAAAGGCGCGTGGAGTTTTGTCTGGTCAACCAACATTGCTCACTCCATCTGGTCGGCGCGTAACTCGTGCAGCACGGTGCTGGTGGGGATCGTGTTAGGGCCAGCGGCCGCCGGATTATTTAAAATCGCTATGACATTCTTTGACGCTGCCGGAACGCCCGCCAGTTTGCTGGGTAAGAGCTTTTACCCTGAAGTGATGCGTTTAGATCCTCGAACCACCAGACCGTGGTTGTTAGGCGTGAAGTCCGGCTTGCTGGCGGGCGGGATCGGCATTCTGGTTGCGCTTGCGGTGTTGATCGTTGGTAAACCACTTATTTCGCTGGTATTTGGCGTTAAATATCTCGAAGCATATGACCTGATTCAGGTCATGTTGGGCGCGATTGTTATTTCGATGCTGGGTTTCCCGCAGGAATCATTGCTGCTGATGGCGGGGAAACAACGCGCTTTTCTCGTGGCGCAAACCATCGCTTCAATCGGCTACATCGTGTTGCTGTTCATGTTCTGCCATCTGTTTGGCGTGCTGGGGGCGGCGTTTGCCTATTTCGGCGGTCAATGTCTGGATGTGGCGCTCTCATTAATTCCGACCTTAAAGGCGTTTTTTCAGCGCCATTCATTGCGTTATAACGCAGCCGGAGAGAAATCCTGATGATGAGAAAATATTTCCCGCTTGAGGCGAGCGAGCGTTTATTTATTGCGGTTGAGGAAGATGATGTTATTGATGAGTGGGTCAGTTTACCATCGACAATTGCTTTGCGTTGTACTGCTGAAATCATTCAGGATAACTATGCGTTATGTCTGCAATTCTGGCTGAATGGTGTTAATCGTCAGGAGTTACTGCATTTAATCCGCAAACAGTCCAAAGGTGAGGAGCTTACGTCTGACGAGCGCAAACAGTTTAAATACATGCGGGCGCGCTACAAGCATTTACGTTTTGCCCAACGGTTGTATTTAAAAAAACACCGGGCGGGATTCTTATTCGGCAAAACGACGGTTTTTCTTGGGCGTTTTCAGGACGGTTTTCGTAACGGTAAGAAAAATATCGTGTCGTATTACGGAAACTTGTTACGTATTTATTTAAGCCCTCTTGTATGGTGGCTGGTGAGTTATTTATTACGCCATAGCCAGTTAGAAAGCGTGAACGGCTTTATCGCTTATCGCCAGAAGCAAATGCACATTCTGAAGGAGATTGTTGCCAAACCACAGCTTACAGGCAGGGAATTTCATGATGTGCGAAAAATCATCAGCCAGCAGGTTTCTTATTACGACACGTTAAGATCGCTTGATCCTGAAAATAAAGAGGCGTTGCAGATTTCCCGCTTTCTCGCAGCCATTAATGGCCTGATGGGAGATAAGCACGACGACATGGTGGCGGACGATATGGAAAATCGCCAGTCGTATGATGCACCAGTGGCACTCGATAGCGATATTCGTCAGCGTTTAGAACTGCTGATTTCGCGTTTTCCGCTATAACCGGGGTAATGATGTTATCTCGTTTGATTGTCGCACTGATTATCATGCTCTTATTACCTAGTGCGCAGGCACACAATTTCGTCACAGGAAAACCGGTTCCCCCTGTTTATATCCAGGAAGGCGGTGAGTTGCTGCTTAATAACGAAGAGATTCACTACCAAAAGTGGAATAGCACGCAACTGGCGGGAAAAGTTCGTATTATCCAGTATATTGCCGGGCGAAAGTCGGCAAAGAAAAAGAACTCATTGCTAATCAAAGCAGTAGAAATAGCAAATTTCCCTCAGGATCGTTTTCAGCCCACCACCATAGTGAACACCGATGATGCCATCTTTGGCACCGGTTATTTCGTGGCAGGTAAAATTGAAAAAAATAAACGCCGCTATCCGTGGGCGCAATTTGTTATTGACGCCAATGGTCTGGGACGTCTTGCCTGGCAACTGCCGGAGCAGAGTTCAACCATTCTGGTGCTGAATAAATACGGGCAAATCCAGTGGGCAAAGGACGGTAGCCTGGTGCCGGAAGAAGTAGATCATGTTATTGCGTTAGCACATAAGCTGATCAATGAATAAAAAATTCAAAGGATTGAGGGCGTTAGTGAGATGAAGTTGGTTGAGCACTACATCATGCGTGGTACGCGCCGTCTGGTGCTGATTATCATCGGTTTTCTGATCTTTATTTTTGCCAGCTACTCCGCACAGCGTTATCTGACCGAAGCGGCAAATGGAACCTTAGCGCTTGATGTTGTACTGGATATCGTTTTCTACAAGGTGCTGATTGCACTGGAGATGTTATTACCGGTTGGCCTGTATGTGTCGGTTGGTGTGACGCTTGGGCAGATGTATACCGATTCAGAAATTACCGCTATCTCTGCGGCGGGAGGCAGTCCGGCGCGTTTGTACAAAGCCGTTCTTTACCTGGCGATACCGCTAAGTATTTTTGTCACTCTGTTGTCGATGTATGGCAGGCCGTGGGCTTATGCGCAGATTTATCAACTGGAGCAACAGTCGCAGTCGGAGCTGGATGTTCGCCAGTTGCGGGCAAAGAAATTTAACACTAACGATAACGGACGAATGATCCTCTCTCAGACGGTTGATCAAGATAATAACCGCCTGACCGATGCGCTGATTTATACTTCTACCGCCAATCGAACACGTATTTTCCGCGCCCGTTCGGTCGATGTGGTCGACCCATCACCCGAGAAACCTACCGTTATGTTGCATAACGGAACTGCCTATCTTCTCGATCATCAGGGCCGTGACGACAACGAACAGCTTTACCGTAATCTGCAATTACATCTGAATCCGCTGGATCAAAGCCCTAACGTCAAACGCAAAGCGAAATCGGTCACGGAACTGGCACACTCTGTCTTTCCTGCCGATCATGCCGAGCTGCAATGGCGACAAAGCCGTGGCCTGACGGCGTTGTTGATGGCACTGCTGGCTATTTCTTTAAGCCGGGTAAAACCGCGGCAGGGGCGATTTTCTACGTTACTGCCACTGACATTACTGTTTATTGCCATTTTTTATGGCGGCGACGTCTGCCGCACCCTGGTAGCTAACGGCGCGATTCCCCTCATTCCTGGTTTGTGGTTAGTGCCCGGACTCATGCTAATAGGTCTGTTGATGCTGGTTGCTCGCGACTTCTCTTTGCTGCAGAAATTTTCCCGATGAATGTTTTCAGTCGCTATTTAATCCGCCATATCTTCCTCGGTTTTGCTGCCGCGGCCGGGCTACTGTTGCCGCTTTTTACCACCTTCAACCTGATTAACGAACTGGATGATGTCAGCCCTGGTGGTTATCGCTGGACTCAGGCGGTGCTGGTGGTACTGATGACCTTACCGCGCACACTGGTCGAGCTTGCACCATTTATCGCGTTATTGGGTGGGATTGTTGGCCTGGGGCAACTATCGAAAAACAGCGAACTTACCGCCATTCGTAGCACGGGTTTTTCTATTTTCCGTATTGCACTGGTGGCGCTGGTCGCCGGAATACTGTGGACTGTTTCGTTAGGCGTGATTGATGAGTGGGTTGCGTCGCCATTGCAGCAACAGGCACTGCAAATTAAATCTACCGCGGTAGCGTTGGGAGATGAGGATGATATTACCGGCAATATGCTGTGGGCCAGGCGCGGCAATGAATTTGTGACGGTGAAATCGCTGAATGAACTGGGTCAGCCTGTGGGCGTGGAGATATTTCATTACCGCGACGATCTCTCGCTCGAATCCTACATTTACGCACGCAGTGCCACCATTGAAAACGACAAAACGTGGATCCTGCACGGCGTGAATCACAAAAAATGGCTTAACGGTAAAGAAACGCAGGAAGCATTAGCCAATCTTGCCTGGCAATCGGCATTCACCAGTATGAATCTCGAAGAGTTATCGATGCCGGGGAATACTTTTTCTGTCCGTCAGCTCAACCATTACATCCATTATTTGCAGGAAACCGGACAACCGGGCAGCGAATACCGCCTTGCACTGTGGGAAAAGCTGGGGCAACCCATCTTAACTCTGGCGATGATTTTACTGGCTGTACCCTTTACCTTTAGCACTCCGCGCTCGCCGGGGATGGGCAGCCGTCTTGCTGTAGGCGTCATCGTTGGCTTGCTTACCTGGATCAGCTATCAAATCATGGTCAATCTGGGATTGCTATTTGCGTTGAGCGCGCCCGTTACCGCGCTCGGTTTACCGGTAGCGTTTGTGTTGGTGGCGTTGATTCTGGTGTATTGGTATGACAGGCAACATTAATCCAGCCGTGGCGTAACACCACGGCGGGCCAATATTACGACTTCAGGGTAGCAAATGCCTGAATGATGGTATCGATTTGCTCGCGGCTGTGAGCGGCGTTAACGCTACAGCGCAGCAGCGTAATACCCGCAGGTGCGGCAGGCGGCAGGATAAGATTCACATAAACGCCCAGCGAGATAAGCTCGCGCCAGATACGTAACCCTTCCTCTTTCGAACCGATTATCACCGGCACTACCGGGCTGATATGCGAGCTTAACTCATAACCCAACTTTTGTAGCCCGTCATACAGATGGTTGGCGTTATCCATCAGCTTTTGCCGCAGCTCTGGTTGTGTGGCAATGGTTTTTAACGACGAGCGCACGGTCGCAATGCAGGAAGGGGAAGGCGAGGCGGTAAAAATATACGGGCGGCTGCCGTAGCGCAGCACTTCCATCGCTTCCGAACCCACGGCAAAACCGCCAATGGAGGCCAGGCTTTTACTGAAGGTGCCGACGATAATATCCACATCGTCTTCAACGCCAACGGCTTCAACCAGTCCGCGGCCCGTTGCGCCTAATACGCCAAATGAATGCGCTTCATCGACAATCAAATAACCACCGAGGCGACGTTTGATATCAACGATTTCTGCCAGCGGTGCCACATCACCGAGCATACTGTAGATGCCCTCAACGATGATAATCGCCTCTTTTGCCCGTTCACCGAGGCGAACCATGCGACGCTCCAGATCGTTGGCGTCGTTATGGCGGAAACGAATAATTTCCGCACCGCCGAGAGAACAGGCGTCATAAATACTGGCGTGGCTGTCGGCATCGAGTAACACCACGGCGTTATGGTCGGCAAGTGCGCTGATGACACCTAAATTCGCGGTATAACCGGTTGAAAAAACGATAGCGGTAGGGCGATTGAAGAACTCTGCAATTTCTTTCTCTAATGCCAGATGCGGCGCATAACTGCCATTAGCCATACGAGAACCGGTGGTGCCGGTGCCTTGGGTCGCTAACGCCGCCTGACCTTCCGCAATGGCATCATGATTGAAGGTTAATCCGAGATAATTATTGGTCCCGGCCAGAATCACTTTTTTATTGCCGATACGGCCTTCGGTGGCGGAATACACTTCATCAATACAGGTGCCAAACGGCGTTAAACCGTTATCACTAAATTGCAGCCGCTCACCAGCAAGGCGCGCATATTTATCATAAAGCCCCATTATTTATTCTCCAGCCATGGAAGTAGAGTTTCCATTAATTGCGCAGGGGTTTTGACATCCAGCAGAATATTAATAGGAATGGAAATATCGAATCTGTCTTCCAGCATCATTAAGAGATCCATCACTTTGATCGACTCCAGGCCGAGATCGTTGACGAGATCGCTGTCGGGCTTAATTTCCACACCGTTTTCGACCAACTCCTGTAAACAGGAAAGGATGTAATCCATTACTATTTCACGATTTACCATAGAAACGTTAACACACCTTTAAACAAGACAATCAAAATAGCCCGTTGCGTAATGCGTGTTCCAGGCTAACCCCGGGAAACCAATTAATATCTTCAGAAATACATTTATTACTTGCCGACCAGTCGGCATGGGTTAATTCACGGATTTTCGAGCGGGTCAGCATGGGTTCTTTACCTGCGAGGCGACTCAACGCGGTACTGATATCCGCAAGGCAGGTGAGTAACGGCAGAGGAATACCGACCATCCGCACAGAACCACAACGGGCTACAGCGGCAAGCTGTTGGACACGTCGCCAGTCATAACCTCCGGCGATGCCATCGCATAATTCATACGTTTGCGTCTGTACGGAATCGGCGCTTAACCACTGACCCACAGCCTGGGCGAAATCGGTGACGTGCAGAAAAGAGAGCTGTGTATCTGGTGCGCCAGTACGTGGCAGAAGTCCGCGCAGCATCCAGTCAAACAGCGGTTTTAGCTCTTTATCGCCGGGACCATACACTGCAGTTGGACGAAAAACGCCCAGCGTGATTTCGCCAGCCATTGCTGCCAGTCGTTGTTCGGCTACGAATTTAGATTTTGCATACCAGGAGAGTTCGGGATGACGCGCCGCCAGTGAAGAGATAAACAGGAAACGTTGGCAGCAGCCGCTCTCTTTTGCCGCCTGCATCAGGCGCAGGCTGCCGTCGACGTTACAACGGGTAAAGATATCTTCTTTGTGTCCGCGCACTTGCCCGGCGCAATGGACCACCGCGCTGGCGCTGGCAACCAGTTCGCTAAGCGAATGCGTATCTTCCAGCGAACCGCGCACCCAGATGAGATTATCGCTAACGTGAGCGCGGGTAGTACGCGTCAAAGCGCGAACGTGAAAGCCGCGGGCGAGCAGGTTATCGATAATATATTTCCCGATAAACCCGGTAGCGCCCGTCACCGCGACAGTTTGATTCATACGAGAGATCCCTGAACATGAGGATTAGCGGCAACGGCCTTCTGATAACGTTTTTTCGCTTCTGCGCGGGCGGGCTTGCCGGAAGAGGTGCGGGGAATACTGTGGGGCGGTAACAGGTCGATAGCCGCAGTTACGCCAAATTCGCTTTGTATCCGCGCCGCCAGCGTGTGGATAAGCTGCGTGCGGCGCTTTTCGTCGCTGATCCGGCACTGGATCTGCAAAATAATATTTTCCTGGGCGGTAACAAAAGCAATGGCATCGCCAGAGTGAATTTCCGGTTCCTGTTCCGCAATATATTCAATATCCTGCGGCCAGATATTGCGGCCACGAATAATAATCAGATCTTTAATGCGCCCGGTGACATACAGATAACCGTCCAGCAGGTAACCGAGATCGCCAGTATCTAACCAACCCGTCGCGGCAATCTCGTTTTGTGAAGCCATGTCGCCAAAGTAGCCACTCATCAGGCTGGGGCCAGAGATGCAAATATGGCCCACCACACGTTCCGCTACCGGTATCCCCGCGTCATTACGGATTTCAATGCTATGTTCCGGCAACGCTTTACCGCAGTTGACGAAAGTTGATACGGCACGTGTCTCAACACCCGGCGTAACGGCTTTCCCCTGATATTCGAGGATGTCGCGATCCACGTCGTTAACCACAACCCCAGAGGCTTCATCGGAAAAGCTGACAGCCAGCGCGTTCTCTGCCAGTCCGTAGCACGGCATAAACGTTTTATCGTCAAAGTTAACTGGACGGAAACATTCAGCAAATTGATGGAGTTGTTCGGCGGAGATAGGCTCTGCGCCAATACCGGCGACGCGCCAGCAGGAGAGATCCAGTTCAGCGAGATCTCTTTCATTCACGCGGCGCTGGCACAATTCATAGCCAAATGGTGGCGCAACGGAGACGGTGCCGCGATTTTTGCTGATCAATTTAAGCCATTGCAGTGGGCGCATGGCAAAATCCTGGGTGCGCAAATAATCCACTGAAAGCTGCGTGGCGACAGGTGTCAGAAGAAAACCGACCAGCCCCATATCATGGTAGAAAGGTAGCCAGGAGACACAGCGATCGCCTGGGCGTAATTTAATGCCATCGTGGCTGATGGCACGTAGATTGGCCATCACTTCGCGATGAGTGATGATGACGCCACGGGGAAAACGGGTGCTGCCGGAGGTGTACTGCAGATAGGCGATATCGTCTGGCACTGGCAACGGGAGCGTAACATCGGCTTCTGGCAAGGTTTTAAACCAGGCGTGGCTCAAAACATGTAACTCGGGTTTGCCCTGCGTCGCGGCATTGACCAGCGGCAACCACTCATCACCAGTGATAATCGCCGCAGGCTGGCAGCTTGCCAGCAACCCTTGCAGTTTTGTGCTCCATGAATCCCGCTGACCGACGCCCATCGGAATCGCCAGTGGGACAGCGACTAATCCGGCATACTGGCAGGCAAAAAACGCTTCGACAAACCCGCTACTGGTTTCCGCAATCAGCGCCACGCGATCGCCTTTTTTCAGGTTTAGCGATAACAGTCGCCTGGCTCCTGTTTCCGCACGTGCTTTTAAAGTGTGATATTCCAGTTCATCTTCAAGCTGGCTACGCCTGTCATAAAAATTCATTCCGGCGTTACCCAGAGCGGCATAGTCCAAAGCATCAACCAGCGTTGGAAAATCGGCATAGCGCATAGGCAGGGAATGCGTAAAGATTTTATTGGACATATACACCACAAGAAAATTGGATATCAAAAATAAAATGACAATAATGCGGTGGATTATATATGCATAAAAGATAAATGAGATAGTATTTTCATTGGTGCGATATTGAACATTGATTAAAATAATAAGTTCTGTTTTTTGTTTCTTATTGTGAATGATATTTAATTTATGAATGTATTAAGTAATGCCTTGTCTGGTCGCATTAAGTCTATAAAAGGCATTATTAACCGTCTTACGCAGGCTCTGGTTTTACCGTAATTATTAATAAATATTATTTTATCTTCGTTTGTATTCATTGGGTGGATTATGAAGGTGCCGTTCGTTGCAGTTGCAGCCTGTTTTTCACCGTTAATTATTTGTTATCCACGTAAATATGGAATGCGATCTGCTGATGATTAAAATTGAAAAAGTAATAAATAAAAATGACTTAAAGGCATTTATCGCTTTTCCGTCGTCACTTTATTCCAATGATTCAAACTGGATCCCCCCTTTATGCATTGAACGCAGTGAGCATCTGTCACAAAAGAATCCGGGAACGGACCATATTATCTGGCAGGCGTGGGTGGCAAAAAAAGAGGGGCAGATAGTCGGGCGCATTACGGCGCAAATCGATACCTTGCACCGCGAGCGATACGGCGAAGATACGGGGCATTTTGGCATGATTGACGCCATTGATGATCCACAGGTATTTGCAGCCTTATTTGACGCAGCGGAAGGGTGGCTGAAGTCACAAGGGGCACGCAACATCACTGGCCCCTTCAGCCTGAATATCAATCAGGAGAGTGGGTTACTGATTGAAGGGTTTGATACGCCGCCCTGCGCGATGATGCCGCACGGCAAACCGTGGTATGCCGCGCATCTCGAGCAATTGGGCTATCAGAAAGGCATTGATTTACTGGCGTGGTGGATGCAGCGAACCGATCTCACTTTCTCTCCGGCGCTAAAAAAACTGATGGATCAGGTACGCAAAAAGGTGACCATTCGCTGCATCAATCGCCAGCGGTTTGCTGAAGAGATGCAGATCCTGCGTGAGATTTTCAACTCTGGCTGGCAGCACAACTGGGGCTTTGTGCCGTTTACCGAACGCGAATTTGCCACCATGGGCGATCAGCTTAAATACCTGGTGCCGGACGATATGATCTACATTGCTGAGATAGACTCTGCACCCTGCGCGTTTGTTGTCGGCTTACCGAACATCAACGAGGCGATTGCTGATCTGAATGGATCGCTCTTTCCCCTCGGCTGGGCAAAATTGCTGTGGCGCTTAAAAGTCAGTGGTATGCGCACTGCGCGAGTGCCGCTAATGGGTGTGCGCGACGAATATCAGTTTAGTCGTATCGGACCGGTAATCGCGCTGTTGCTGATTGAAGCATTACGCGATCCCTTTACCCGCAGGAAGATCGACGCGCTGGAGATGTCATGGATCCTCGAAACCAATACGGGCATGAATAACATGCTGGAACGTATTGGCGCACAGCCATATAAGCGTTACCGTGTGTATGAAAAGCAGATTTAACGCCCGCTAACTCTGGCTCATCTCCAGCGGCACCGCCGAGCGAATCAAGTGGTGACCTTCCAGTTCGATATTGTGGAGATTCTTTTTCACGGTCATCACATGATCGCGGGCCGCGCGCTGGGCCACATGCGGCAGTCGTTGCAAAACCGCGTTATAGATCCGCGCATGTTGGCGATCGATCTGCTTTTTTTGCTGGGGGCGATGGTAGAGATTATTCACGCTGGCAAACACCGAATTAAACATCAGATCGGTCAATGATTGCAGAGTGAAAACCAGCACCTGATTGTGGGAAGCCTGACAAATAGCGAGATGGAAAGCGTGATCCAACTGCGCATGTTCGATCAGTGAAATCTCTTTGTTGTTCTCACTGGCGGCGAGCATTTTTTCATAACAGCGAGTTATCAATACAAAATCAGCCTGGGTTCCCAGCGTTGCCGCCAACCTTGCTGATTCGCCTTCCAGTAATGCCCGGACGTCGAGCAGATCATACAGTGTTCGCGGCTGCGTGCTGAACAGATGGATCAGCGGACTGGTGTCCTGTACCCGATTAAGTCGCGCGACCCGAGAATCGCGCCCCTGCGCCGTTTCAATAATCCCGCGCCCGCGCAGCACCGTCAGCCCTTCACGCAGTGCGGAACGCGAGAAGCCGAGCTTTTCGCACAGTCGACGTTCCGAGGGAAGCGGCTGCCCGACCTTCAACACACCGTCGATAATTAACCGTTCGATACTCTCTGCAACCACTTCGCAAATAGGGCGACGTTCATCTTTCATTCCCGGACCTCGTGCACAGGTAGGACCAATTTTTCTGTTCTTAATTCGCGAAACACGCACATCATGCAAGTGATTATGTTACATCAATTTAACATTGAATTAACCTATGCGTGGTCACAGAGCTGGAAAAAAAATGGTCTGACCGGTAACTAAAGAGATAGACGAAAACAAAAAGCCCGCTTAATAACTGTTCACAGAAGCAGCACGCAAAAATCAGCTACCACACAACACAACAAAGCGAACCCTACTCATGAGCATCTTGTACGAAGAGCGTCTTGATGGCGCTTTACCCGATGTCGACCAAACATCGGTACTGATGGCACTGCGTGAGCATGTCCCCGGACTCGAGATCCTGCATACCGATGAGGAGATCACTCCTTACGAGTGTGACGGGTTGAGCGCGTATCGCACGCGTCCATTACTGGTTGTTCTGCCTAAGCAGATAGAACAGGTGGCGGCGATTCTGGCTGTCTGCCACCGTCTGCGTGTGCCGGTGGTGACTCGTGGCGCGGGCACCGGGCTTTCTGGCGGCGCGTTGCCGCTGGAAAAAGGCGTGTTGTTAGTGATGGCGCGCTTTAAAGAGATCCTCGATATAAACCCCGTCGGTCGCCGTGCGCGCGTGCAACCGGGCGTGCGTAATCTGGCTATCTCCCAGGCCGTAGCGCCGCATAATCTCTATTACGCGCCGGACCCTTCTTCACAAATCGCCTGTTCCATTGGCGGCAATGTGGCGGAAAATGCCGGTGGCGTTCACTGTCTGAAATATGGGCTTACCGTACATAACCTGCTGAAAATTGAAGTGCAAACGCTGGACGGAGAGACGCTGACACTGGGATCGGACGCGCTGGATTCGCCGGGTTTTGACCTGCTGGCGCTGTTTACTGGATCAGAAGGTATGCTCGGCGTGACCACCGAAGTGACGGTAAAACTGCTGCCGAAGCCCCCCGTGGCACGGGTTCTGTTAGCCAGCTTTGACTCGGTAGAAAAAGCCGGACTCGCCGTCGGTGACATCATCGCCAATGGCATTATCCCTGGTGGGCTGGAGATGATGGATAACCTGTCGATTCGCGCGGCAGAAGATTTTATTCATGCCGGTTATCCCGTTGATGCCGAAGCGATTTTATTGTGCGAGCTGGACGGCGTGGAGTCTGACGTACAGGAAGATTGTGAACGGGTTAACGACATCTTACGGAAAGCGGGCGCGACTGACGTCCGTCTGGCGCAGGACGAAGCGGAGCGTGTGCGTTTCTGGGCCGGTCGTAAAAACGCCTTTCCGGCGGTGGGGCGCATCTCTCCCGATTACTACTGCATGGACGGCACCATCCCACGCCGCGCGCTGCCTGGCGTACTGGAAGGCATTGCTCGTTTATCGCAGCAATATGATTTACGCGTCGCCAACGTCTTTCATGCCGGAGACGGTAACATGCACCCGTTAATCCTTTTCGATGCCAATGAACCCGGCGAATTTGCCCGCGCGGAAGCGCTGGGTGGGAAGATCCTCGAACTCTGCGTGGAAGTGGGCGGCAGCATCAGTGGGGAGCATGGCATTGGGCGCGAAAAAATCAATCAAATGTGCGCCCAGTTCAACAGCGATGAAATCACGACCTTCCATGCGGTCAAGGCGGCATTTGACCCCGATGGTTTGCTGAACCCTGGAAAAAACATTCCCACGCTACACCGCTGCGCTGAATTTGGTGCCATGCACGTGCACCACGGTCATTTACCTTTCCCTGAACTGGAGCGTTTCTGATGCTACGTGAGTGTGATTACAGCCAGGCGCTGCTGGAACAGGTGAATCAGGCGATTAGTAATAAAACGCCGCTGGTGATTCAGGGAAGCAATAGCAAAGCCTTTTTAGGTCGCCCTGTCACCGGGCAAACGCTGGATGTGCGTTGTCATCGCGGCATTGTGAATTACGACCCGACCGAGTTGGTGATCACCGCTCGTGCCGGAACGCCGCTGATGGCGATTGAAGCGGCTCTGGAAAGTGCGGGGCAAATGCTGCCCTGCGAGCCACCGTATTATGGTGAAGAAGCCACCTGGGGCGGCATGGTCGCTTGCGGTCTGGCGGGGCCGCGTCGACCGTGGAGCGGTTCGGTACGCGATTTTGTCCTCGGTACGCGCATTATTACCGGCAGTGGAAAACATCTGCGTTTTGGTGGCGAAGTGATGAAAAACGTTGCCGGATACGATCTCTCACGGCTAATGGCCGGAAGCTATGGCTGTCTTGGCGTACTTACTGAAATCTCAATGAAAGTGTTGCCTCGACCGCGCGCCACTATCAGCCTGCGCCGGGAAATCAGCCTGCAAGAAGCCATGAACGAAATCGCCCAGTGGCAACTCCAGCCATTACCCATTAGCGGTTTATGTTACTTCGACAACGGCTTGTGGCTCCGCCTTGAAGGCGGTGAAGGCTCGGTAAAAGCGGCGCGTGAACTGCTGGGGGGCGAAGAGGTTGCGGGTCAGTTCTGGCAGCAATTGCGTGAACAACAACTGCCATTCTTCTCGTTACCAGGGACTTTGTGGCGCATTTCATTACCCACCGATGCACCGATGATGGATTTACCCGGCGAGCAACTGATCGACTGGGGGGGCGCGTTACGCTGGCTGAAATCGACAGCCGATGACAATCAAATCCACCGTATCGCCCGCAACGCTGGTGGTCACGCAACTCGCTTTAGTCCAGGTGATGGCAGTTTTGCTCCGTTGCCTGCCCCTTTATTCCGCTATCACCAGCAGCTTAAACAGCAGCTCGACCCTTGCGGTGTGTTTAACCCCGGTCGCATGTACGCGGAACTTTAAGGAGCAGACTATGCAAACCCGGTTAACCGAAGAGATGCGCCAGAATACGCGGGCGCTGGAAGCTGACAGCATTCTGCGCGCCTGTGTGCACTGCGGATTTTGTACCGCAACCTGCCCGACCTATCAGCTCCTGGGTGATGAACTGGACGGGCCGCGTGGGCGCATCTATCTGATTAAACAGGTGCTGGAAGGTAACGAAGTTACACTTAAAACGCAGGAGCATCTCGATCGCTGTCTCACGTGCCGCAACTGTGAAACCACCTGTCCTTCTGGTGTGCGCTATCACACTCTGTTGGATATCGGGCGTGATATCGTCGAGCAAAAAGTGAAACGTCCACTGCCGGATCGAATGCTACGCGAAGGGCTGCGTCAGGTAGTGCCGCGCCCGGCGGTCTTCCGTGCGCTGACGCAAGTAGGCCTGGTGCTACGACCGTTTTTGCCAGAGCAGATTAGAGCAAAACTCCCCGCCGGGATCGTGAAAGCCAAACCGCGTCCGCCGTTGCGTCATAAGCGTCGGGTTTTAATGCTGGAAGGTTGCGTCCAGCCTACGCTTTCGCCCAACACCAACGCGGCAACCGCGCGGGTGCTGGATCGTCTGGGGATCAGCGTCATGCCAGCTAACGAAGCAGGCTGTTGTGGCGCGGTGGACTATCATCTTAATGCGCAAGAGAAAGGGTTAGCGCGCGCGCGAAATAATATTGATGCCTGGTGGCCGGCGATTGAAGCAGGTGCCGAGGCAATTTTGCAAACCGCCAGCGGCTGTGGGGCATTCGTTAAAGAGTATGGGCAGATGCTGAAAAACGATGCGTTGTATGCCGATAAAGCGCGTCAGGTCAGCGAACTGGCGGTTGATTTAGTCGAGCTTTTGCGTGAGGAGCCGCTGGAAAAGCTGGCGATTCGCGGCGATAAAAAACTGGCCTTCCACTGTCCGTGTACCCTGCAACATGCGCAAAAACTGAATGGCGAAGTAGAAAAAGTGTTACTGCGGCTGGGATTTACCTTAACCGACGTTCCCGACAGCCATCTGTGCTGCGGTTCGGCGGGAACTTATGCGTTAACGCATCCCGATCTGGCGCGCCAGTTGCGGGATAACAAAATGAATGCGCTGGAAAGCGGCAAACCGGAAATGATCGTTACCGCCAACATTGGTTGCCAGACGCATCTGGCGAGCGCCGGTCGTACCTCTGTGCGTCACTGGATTGAAATTGTAGAACAAGCCCTTGAAAAGGAATAACAAAATGAAAACTAAAGTCATTCTTAGCCAGCAAATGGCGAGTACAATTATTGCCGCAGGTCAGGAAGAGGCGCAGAAAAATAACTGGTCCGTTTCCATTGCTGTTGCCGATGACGGCGGTCATCTGCTGGCGTTAAGTCGTATGGATGATTGCGCGCCGATTGCGGCCTACATCTCCCAGGAGAAAGCGCGTACCGCCGCGCTGGGGCGCCGCGAAACTAAGGGCTATGAAGAGATGGTGAACAACGGACGTACGGCGTTTGTGACGGCACCGTTACTGACGTCGCTGGAAGGCGGCGTACCGGTTGTTGTTGATGGGCAGATTATTGGCGCTGTGGGTGTGTCTGGTTTAACCGGGGCACAGGATGCGCAGGTCGCGAAAGCGGCAGCAGCGGTATTGGCGAAATAAGCGAAAACGAGGAGATTAACAATGAGTGAAACCATAACGCAGGGCCGTTTACGCATTGACGCCAACTTTAAACGTTTTGTTGATGAAGAAGTTTTACCCGGAACAGGGCTGGACTCTGCGGCGTTCTGGCACAATTTTGATGATATTGTTCACGATCTGTCGCCAGAGAATCGTCAGTTACTGGCAGAGCGCGATCGCATTCAGGCGGCGCTCGACGAATGGCATCGCAGCAATCCGGGGCCGGTAAAAGATAAAGCAGCCTATAAATCTTTCCTGCGTGAACTGGGCTACCTGGTGCCGCAACCGGGCCATGTGACGGTGGAAACCACCGGCATCGACAGCGAAATCACCAACCAGGCGGGGCCGCAACTGGTGGTTCCGGCAATGAACGCCCGCTACGCGTTGAATGCGGCGAACGCTCGCTGGGGTTCACTGTACGATGCGCTATACGGCAGCGACATCATCCCGCAGGAAGGGGCGATGGTCAGCGGCTACGATCCGCAGCGTGGTGCGCAGGTTATCGCCTGGGTTCGCCGCTTCCTCGATGAATCACTACCGCTGGAAAACGGCAGCTATCAGGATGTGGTGGCGTTTAAGGTGGTCGACAAACAATTACGTATTCTGTTGAAAAATGGCTCAGAAACCACGTTGCGTACCCCGGCACAGTTTGTCGGCTACCGTGGCGATGCTGCTGCACCGACCTGCATTTTGCTGAAAAATAACGGTCTGCATATCGAACTGCAAATCGATGCCAACGGACGGATTGGCAAAGACGATCCGGCGCATATCAACGACGTTATCGTCGAAGCCGCCATCAGTACCATTCTCGATTGTGAAGACTCGGTCGCTGCGGTTGATGCTGAAGATAAAATCCTGCTGTACCGCAATCTGTTGGGGCTGATGCAGGGCACTCTGCAAGAGAAAATGGAGAAAAACGGTCGGCAAATCGTGCGTAAACTGAATGACGATCGTCAGTACACCGCCGCCGATGGTTCTGAAATTTCTTTGCACGGGCGCTCGCTGCTGTTTATCCGCAACGTGGGGCATTTGATGACTATCCCCGTAATTTGGGACAGCGAAGGCAATGAAATTCCGGAAGGTATTCTTGATGGCGTCATGACAGGCGCGATTGCCCTCTACGACTTAAAAGTGCAGAAAAACTCGCGTACTGGCAGCGTCTATATTGTGAAACCGAAAATGCACGGTCCGCAGGAAGTGGCGTTTGCCAACAAACTGTTTACCCGCGTTGAGACCATGCTTGGTATGGAACCAAATACCCTGAAAATGGGCATTATGGATGAAGAACGCCGGACCTCGCTGAACTTGCGTAGTTGTATCGCCCAGGCACGCAACCGCGTGGCGTTCATCAACACCGGCTTCCTCGACCGTACTGGTGATGAGATGCATTCGGTGATGGAAGCGGGCCCGATGTTGCGTAAAAACCAGATGAAATCGACACCGTGGATCAAAGCCTACGAGCGCAATAACGTGCTTTCCGGCCTGTTTTGTGGGCTGCGCGGTAAAGCGCAAATCGGTAAAGGGATGTGGGCAATGCCAGATCTGATGGCAGACATGTACAGCCAAAAGGGCGATCAGTTACGTGCCGGGGCGAACACGGCCTGGGTTCCGTCACCGACCGCAGCCACGTTGCATGCGTTGCACTATCACCAAACCAACGTACAGAGCGTGCAAGCCAACATTGCCAACACAGAGTTCAATGCAGAATTTGAGCCTCTGCTGGACGATCTGCTGACCATTCCGGTTGCTGAAAACGCAAACTGGTCGGCACAAGAGATCCAACAAGAGCTGGATAACAACGTGCAGGGGATTCTGGGTTATGTGGTGCGTTGGGTAGAGCAGGGGATTGGTTGTTCAAAAGTGCCGGATATCCACAACGTGGCGCTGATGGAAGACCGTGCAACGCTGCGCATCTCCAGCCAACATATCGCCAACTGGTTACGTCACGGTATTCTGACCAAAGAACAGGTGCAGGCGTCGCTGGAGAATATGGCGAAAGTGGTTGATCAGCAAAACGCTGGCGATCCGGCGTATCGTCCGATGGTGGGGAATTTTGCTAACTCGTGTGCGTTTAAAGCCGCCAGCGATTTAATCTTCCTCGGTGTGAAACAGCCAAACGGTTATACCGAACCGTTATTACATGCCTGGCGTTTACGCGAAAAAGAAAGTCATTAATAGCAATAGCAAAAGCCCCGGCAAGTTTTACCGCTGGGGCTATTATAGTTACTGCGGTAGTTCATTTATCCCGGAAATAACCGGAGCGATTATCAGGGTTTAATAAAATTAAATACCCGTAGCGCATCATTAGCGGGTTAAAACAACAATATGGACATCTTAACGATACTCTGCGCCTGTAGGTGCGGAACAGAACCCCTTACCCGATATACTTGTTATGCCTGAGGTAGCAATTGCGTTAGCGGCGTGCTGTTGCTGTAAAGTATAACGCCTATATTTTACAGTTCAGTCCTCTTTTGCTTATTACAACCTTAAGCATATCAAGCATATAAAGATAATAAGAGACTGAACAATATGGTTACCTGGACCCAAATGTATATGCCGATGGGAGGGCTGGGGCTATCCGCTCTGGTTGCCCTGATCCCGATAATATTCTTCTTCGTTGCGCTTGCGATATTACGTCTGAAAGGGCATGTCGCCGGAGCAATAACCCTTATATTATCGATATTGATTGCGATATTCGCCTTTAAAATGCCGATTGATATGGCATTTGCTGCTGCGGGATATGGTTTTATTTATGGTTTATGGCCAATCGCCTGGATTATTGTCGCGGCGGTATTTCTCTATAAATTAACCGTTGCCAGCGGCCAGTTTGATATTATCCGCAGCTCGGTTATCTCCATCACCGACGATCAACGTTTGCAGGTGTTGCTGATTGGCTTCTCTTTTGGCGCACTGTTAGAAGGAGCTGCGGGCTTTGGCGCGCCGGTGGCGATTACTGGCGCGCTGCTGGTGGGACTGGGCTTTAAACCGTTATACGCGGCGGGGCTGTGTCTGATTGCCAACACCGCGCCGGTGGCGTTTGGTGCGTTGGGCGTGCCTATTCTGGTTGCCGGTCAGGTGACTGGCATCGATCCGTTCGACATTGGCGCAATGGCGGGACGTCAGTTGCCGTTCCTGTCGGTACTGGTGCCGTTCTGGCTGGTGGCGATGATGGACGGCTGGAAAGGGGTGAAAGAGACATGGCCAGCGGCGCTGGTGGCGGGTGGTAGCTTCGCAGTTACCCAGTTCTTTACCTCTAACTACATTGGCCCGGAACTGCCGGATATTACTTCGGCGCTGGTGAGTATCGTCTCACTCTCTTTATTCCTCAAAGTCTGGCGGCCGAAAAATACCGAAACGGCAATCAGCATGGGGCAATCCGCAGGTGCGATGGTGGTGAATAAACCGTCTTCTGGCGGCCCAGTACCGTCAGAATACAGCCTTGGGCAAATCATTCGTGCGTGGTCACCGTTTTTAATCTTAACGGTGCTGGTCACCATCTGGACCATGAAGCCGTTTAAAGCGTTATTCGCTCCGGGCGGCGCGTTTTATTCGCTGGTGATTAACTTCCAGATCCCCCATTTGCATCAACAGGTACTGAAAGCGGCACCCATTGTCGCCCAACCGACGCCAATGGATGCGGTGTTTAAATTTGATCCACTCTCCGCTGGCGGAACTGCGATTTTTATCGCGGCAATTATCTCTATCTTCATTCTTGGTGTCGGGATCAAGAAAGGTATTGGCGTTTTCGCAGAAACGCTAATTAGCCTGAAGTGGCCGATATTGTCGATTGGCATGGTGCTGGCATTTGCCTTCGTGACCAACTATTCCGGCATGTCCACTACGCTGGCGCTGGTACTGGCGGGTACTGGCGTGATGTTCCCGTTCTTCTCGCCGTTCCTTGGTTGGCTGGGGGTATTCCTTACCGGCTCTGACACATCCTCGAACGCCCTGTTTGGTTCACTGCAATCAACCACCGCGCAGCAAATCAACGTCTCGGACACTCTGCTGGTGGCAGCAAATACCAGCGGCGGCGTGACCGGCAAGATGATCTCCCCGCAATCTATCGCCGTGGCCTGCGCCGCGACGGGCATGGTGGGCAGAGAATCTGAATTGTTCCGTTACACCGTGAAGCACAGTCTGATCTTTGCCAGCGTTATTGGCATTATCACGCTGCTGCAGGCATATGTGTTTACCGGAATGTTGGTTTCGTAATTCAATAGAGCCGGATGGCTGTAAATATCATCCGGCTTTTTTCATATCTGTTTCGTTATTCCGGCTAAACAATAGCAAGATCATTTCTCTATTTATTATCATCAGATCAATAATGTTTGATGATTAGATAACCCGGTAAATAATTAATGGCGTGAAAATCTGTGTTTTTTTACCACGCAAAACAAGCTGTATTAATTGTGTTCGCTTGATGAGCAAGTAGCGTGCTATCTGTTGCTTTTGCAATCGCAATCGTTAAAACTATCAATGACTTGAGATAGTAATATTGTGAATAATTGTTACTTTTTTGTTTGTTAAAAATTTTTATAAATCACCCCTCTGACATCGTATAGGGGATATTCCTATAAATTTTATCTATTTCGTTATCAATAATGCAGATTTCTTAAGAATGGAGGTCATTTTTAGAGAAGGTAAAACATAAAACTATTTCCACAGTTACGAATTTTTTAACTTTGTTTTGTCACTTGCGTTATTAATGAATAAGAAATTTAAATATAAGAAATCGCTTTTAGCGGCTATTTTAAGCGCAACCCTGTTAGCCGGTTGTGATGGCGGTGGTTCAGGCTCGTCCTCCGATACTCCGCCTGTAGATTCTGGAACAGGGGCTTTGCCGGAAGTGAAACCTGATCCAACACCAAACCCGGAACCGACGCCTGAGCCGACGCCGGACCCAGAACCTACGCCGGATCCAACACCTGATCCTGAGCCGACACCAGAACCAGAGCCAGAACCTGTTCCCACGAAAACGGGTTATCTGACCCTGGGCGGAAGCCAGCGGGTAACTGGTGCTACCTGTAATGGTGAATCCAGCGATGGCTTTACTTTTACACCTGGCAACACCGTGAGTTGTGTGGTTGGTAGTACGACCATTGCAACTTTCAACACCCAGTCAGAAGCTGCGCGTAGCCTGCGTGCGGTTGACAAAGTGTCGTTTAGCCTCGAGGACGCGCAGGAGCTGGCGGATTCTGAAAATGAGAAAACCAACGCTATCTCTCTGTTAACTTCCAGCGACAGTTGCCCGGCGGATGCAGAACAACTTTGTCTGACCTTCTCGTCAGTGGTCGATCGCGCACGCTTTGAAAAACTGTATAAGCAAATCGATCTGGCACCGGAAGAATTCAAAAAGCTGGTAAATGAGGAAGTGGAAAACAATGTCGCGACCGATAAAGCGCCATCCACCCATACCTCACCGGTCGTGCCCGTCACGACAGAGGGAACAACGCCGGATCTGAACGCCAAATTTGTGTCAGCTAATGCGGAACAGTTTTATCAGTATCAACCTACTGAAATTATTCTCTCCGAAGGCCGCCTGGTGGATAGCCAGGGATATGGTGTTGCTGGTGTTGACTACTACACCAATTCAGGCCGTGGTGTGACAGGGGAAAATGGTGAATTTTCCTTTAGCTGGGGCGAAACCATCTCCTTTGGTATCGATACCTTTGAACTTGGCTCAGTACGCGGCAACAAGTCGACCATTGCGCTGACTGAACTGGGTGATGAAGTTCGCGGCGCGAATGTCGATCAACTGATTCATCGCTATTCGACGACCGGGCAAAATAATACCCGTGTTGTTCCGGACGATGTACGCAAGGTCTTTGCTGAATATCCCAACGTGATTAACGAGATTATCAATCTCTCGTTATCCAATGGCGCGACGCTGGATGAAGGCGATCAAACCGTTGTGCAGCCAAACGAATTTATCGAGCAGTTTAAGACGGGACAGGCCAAAGAGATCGATACCGCGATTTGTGGCAAAACCAACAATTGCAACTCTGCTCGCTGGTTCTCGCTGACGACACGCAATGTTAATGACGGTCAGATTCAGGGCGTTATCAACAAACTGTGGGGTGTGGATACGAACTACCAATCTGTCAGCAAGTTCCATGTATTCCATGACTCCACCAACTTCTATGGCAGCACCGGTAATGCGCGCGGTCAGGCGGTGGTGAATATCTCCAACGCGGCCTTCCCGATTCTGATGGCGCGTAATGATAAAAACTACTGGCTGGCCTTTGGTGAAAAACGCGCCTGGGATAAAAACGAGCTGGCGTACATTACTGAAGCGCCTTCTCTTGTTGTGCCGGAAAACGTGACGCGCGATACCGCGACCTTCAACCTGCCGTTTATTTCGCTGGGGCAAGTCGGTGATGGCAAGCTGATGGTTATCGGTAACCCGCACTACAACAGCATTTTGCGTTGCCCTAATGGTTACAGTTGGGCCGGTGGTGTCAATGATAAAGGTGAGTGTACGCTCAGCGGTGATTCAGATGATATGAAGCACTTCATGCAGAACGTACTGCGCTACCTGTCAAACGACATCTGGCAGCCGAATACCAAGAGCACAATGACCGTGGGTACGAACCTGGAAAACGTTTATTTCAAACGTCATGGCCAGGTCACTGGGAACAGTGCTCCATTTGGCTTCCATCCGGATTTTGCAGGTATTTCTGTTAAACATTTGACCAGCTATGGCGATCTGAATCCGGAAGAAGTTCCGTTGCTGATCCTCAACGGTTTTGAATATGTGACTCAGTGGTCTGGCGATCCCTATGCAGTGCCTCTGCGTGCAGATACCAGCAAACCGAAGCTGACTCAGCAGGATGTGACCGATCTGATCGCCTATCTGAACAAAGGCGGCTCAGTGCTGATCATGGAAAACGTGATGAGCAATCTTAAGGAAGAGAGCGCGTCTGGCTTTGTGCGTCTGTTGGATGCCGCGGGTCTGTCAATGGCTCTGAACAAATCGGTGGTGAACAACGATCCGCAGGGTTATCCGGATCGCGTACGCCAACAGCGCGAAAAAGGTATCTGGGTCTATGAACGTTATCCGTTTGTCGATGGAAAACCGCCGTATACCATTGATGAAACAACGAAAGAAGTTATCTGGAAATACCAGCAAGACAACAAACCTGATGACAAGCCGAAACTGGAAGTGGCCAGTTGGCTGGAAGATGTCGATGGCGAACAGGTCAAGCGCTATGCCTTTATCGATGAGGCGGAGTTTAAAACAAAAGAGTCTCTGGAGGCGGCAAAGGCAAAAATCTTTGAAAAGTTTCCTGGATTACAGGAGTGTAAGGACTCGACATATCACTATGAGGTCAACTGCCTGGAATATCGTCCTGGTACGGGTGTTCCTGTGACGGGGACAATGTATGTTCCGCAGTATACGCAACTGAATCTTGACGCCGACACTGCGAAAGCGATGGTGCAGGCTGCGGATTTAGGCACCAACATTCAGCGCCTGTATCAACATGAGCTTTATTTCCGTACTAAAGGCAGTAAAGGCGAACGTCTGAACAGCGTCGATCTGGAACGTCTGTACCAGAACATGTCGGTCTGGCTGTGGAATGAAATTGAATATAGCTATGACAGCAGCAAGGATGACGAGCTGGGCTTTAAAACGTTCACCGAGTTCCTGAACTGCTACGCCAACAATGCCTATGCTGGCGGCACGCAGTGTTCTGATGAGCTGAAAAAATCGCTGATCGATAACAAGATGATCTACGGTGAAAGTAGCGGCAAAGCGGGCATGATGAACCCGAGCTATCCGCTCAACTATATGGAAAAACCGCTGACACGCCTGATGCTGGGGCGTTCCTGGTGGGATCTGAACATCAAAGTTGATGTCGAGAAGTATCCGGGAGCGGTATCGGCAGCGGGGCAGGAGGTTACTGAAAGCATCAGCCTGTACTCGAATCCGACCAAATGGTTTGCGGGTAACATGCAGTCTACTGGCCTGTGGGCTCCGGCTCAGAAAGAGGTCACTATTAAGTCCAATGCGGACGTTCCTGTGACTGTCACCGTGGCGCTGGCTGACGACCTGACCGGACGTGAGAAGCATGAAGTTGCTCTGAACCGTCCGCCAAAAGTGACGAAAACCTATGATCTGGATGCTCAAGGCACGGTGACCTTCAAGGTGCCTTACGGTGGTCTGATTTATATCAAGGGCAACAGCTCAAAGAATGAGTCAGCCAACTTCACCTTTACTGGCGTGGTAAAAGCACCGTTCTATAAAGATGGTAAGTGGCAACACGAGCTGAACTCCCCTGCGCCGCTAGGCGAGCTGGAGTCTGCGTCGTTCGTCTATACCACGCCGAAGAAGAACCTGAATGCCAGCAATTTCACGGGTGGCGTAAAACAATTCGCTAAGGAACTGGATACCTTTGCCAGCTCAATGAATGACTTCTACGGACGTGATGGCGAAAACGGTAAGCACCGGATGTTTACCTTTGAAAACTTGCCGGGTCACAAACACCGTTTCACCAACGATGTGCAGATCTCCATCGGTGATGCGCACTCTGGTTATCCGGTAATGAACAGCAGCTTCTCGACGAACAGCACCACGCTGCCGACGACGCCGCTGAACGACTGGCTGATCTGGCATGAAGTAGGGCATAACGCCGCAGAAACACCGCTGACTGTACCGGGCGCAACTGAAGTGGCGAACAACGTGCTGGCGCTGTACATGCAGGATCGCTATCTCGGCAAGATGAACCGTGTCGCTGAAGATATTACCGTCGCGCCGGAATATCTGGACGAGAGCAACGGTCAGGCATGGGCGCGCGGCGGTGCGGGTGACCGTCTGCTGATGTACGCACAACTGAAGGAATGGGCAGAGAAAAACTTTGATATCAAGAAATGGTATCCAGAGGGTACTCCTCTGCCAGAGTTCTACAGCGAGCGTGAAGGGATGAAAGGCTGGAACCTGTTCCAGTTGATGCATCGTAAAGCACGCGGCGATGATGTCAGCAATGACAAGTTTGGCGGCATAAATTACTGTGCCGAATCCAACGGTAACGCTGCCGACACGCTGATGCTGTGCGCCTCCTGGGTAGCCCAGACGGATCTTTCGGAGTTCTTTAAGAAATGGAATCCGGGCGCGAATGCTTACCAGCTTCCGGGGGCGAGCGAGATGAGCTTCGAAGGCGGAGTGAGCCAGTCGGCTTACAACACGCTCGCGGCGATGCACCTGTCGAAACCGGAAAAAGGGCCGGAAACCATTAATAAGGTTACCGAGTATTCGATGCCAGCCGAATAAGCCTGTAGGCCGGATAAGGCGTTCACGCCGCATCCGGCATGAAATAAGGCGCACCGGGTCAACATATATGCCCGATGCGCCAGCTTATCGGGCCTGGAGGGAAGAAGCCGCGATTACTTGCGTTGGCAGACGCCTGTAGGCCGGATAAGGCGTTCACGCCGCATCCGGCATGAAATAAGGCGCACCGGGTCAACATATATGCCCGATGCGCCAGCTTATCGGGCCTGGAGGGAAGAAGCCGCGATTATTTGCGTTGGCAGACACCTGTAGGCCGGATAAGGCGTTCACGCCGCATCCGGCAAGTTACAACAAATAACCTTTAACCATGCTTTTTGATGTTTTTCAGCAATATCCTGCTGCGATGCCTGTCCTGGCAACCGTCGGAGGATTAATCATCGGCAGTTTTTTGAATGTGGTGATCTGGCGTTACCCCATCATGCTTCGCCAACAAATGGCGGAGTTTCACGGTGAAACGCCGAGCACGCAGCTAAAAATAAGCCTGGCGCTGCCACGCTCGCATTGTCCGCATTGTCAGCAGACCATCCGCGTTCGTGACAACATTCCGCTGCTCTCCTGGCTGATGCTCAAAGGGCGCTGCCGCGACTGTCAGGCGAAAATCAGCAAGCGTTATCCGCTGGTGGAGTTATTGACGGCACTCGCTTTTTTGTTGGCAAGTCTGGTCTGGCCGGAAAGTGGATGGGGGCTGGCGGTGATGATATTATCCGCCTGGCTGATTGCCGCGAGTATCATCGACCTCGATAATCAATGGCTGCCCGATGTCTTTACTCAGGGAGTATTGTGGACGGGGCTGATTGCGGCATGGGCACAGCAGAGTCCGCTAACGTTACAAGACGCAGTCACCGGCGTACTGGTGGGGTTTGTCACTTTTTACTCCCTTCGCTGGCTGGCCGGAATAATTCTGCGTAAAGAAGCATTAGGCATGGGCGATGTATTACTCTTCGCCGCTTTAGGTGGCTGGGTGGGGGCATTGTCGCTACCCCATGTTGCTTTAATTGCATCATGCTGCGGGCTGATATATGCCGTTATTACAAAAAAAGGATCAACGACGCTGCCTTTTGGACCGTGTTTAAGTCTGGGCGGTATAGCAACACTTTATCTACAGGCATTGTTTTAATGATAACCACGTCATTATCGAAGTGACATTTTTACTCTCATTAATAACCTTAGAGATTATTTACTATGTCGATAAAACAAATGCCAGGGAGGGTATTAATATCGCTATTGTTAAGCGTTACAGGATTATTAAGTGGCTGCGCAAGTCATAATGAAAACGCCAGTTTACTGGCGAAAAAACAGGCGCAAAATATCAGCCAAAACCTGCCGATTAAATCTGCGGGATATACCTTAGTGCTGGCGCAAAGTAGCGGCACGACGGTAAAAATGACCATTATCAGCGAAGCGGGTGCTCAAACCACGCAAACGCCGGACGCGTTTTTAACCAGCTATCAACGACAAATGTGCGCTGACCCAACGGTGAAATTAATGATCACTGAGGGGATTAATTACAGCATAACGATTAATGATACACGCACAGGCAACCAGTATCAGCGGAAACTGGATCGTACCACCTGTGGAATAGTCAAAGCATAACGTCGGGTATATATAAATTGGCGCGGGTTGTTTTTCGTGACGCACGAATTTATCTCAATCAATGGCTGACTAAAATTCGTTACACTCTTAGCCAGGGACAATCTCTTAATACAGACAAAGAGCATCTGCGCAAAATTGCACGCGGGATGTTCTGGCTGATGTTGCTTATTATTTCTGCAAAAATGGCGCATTCACTCTGGCGCTATATCTCCTTTTCTGCGGAATATACGGCGATTTCCCCATCGGTGAATAAATCGACCCGTGCGGATGTAAAAACGTTCGATAAAAAAGACGTGCAATTAATCAGCCAGCAAAACTGGTTTGGCAAATATCAGCCCGTTGCTGCACTGGTAAAACAACCCGAACCGGCTCCGGTGGCAGAAACACGTCTTAACGTGGTACTGCGCGGGATCGCCTTTGGTGCCAGACCCGGCGCGGTTATTGAAGAAGGCGGCAAACAGCAGGTCTATTTGCTGGGCGAACGGCTTGACTCTCACAACGCGGTGATCGAAGAGATTTATCGCGATCATGTGGTGCTGCGTTATCAGGGAAAAATGGAGCGCCTGAGTCTGGCAGAAGAGGAGCGTTCCACCGTTGCCGTGACCAATGAAAAAACCGTCAGTGACGAAGCAAAGCAAACAGCCGCTGAACCTGCCGCCAGCACGCCAGTTGAGATCCCGGCTGCCGTGCGCCAGGCACTGGCGAAAGACCCGCAGAAAATTTTTAACTATATCCAGCTTACGCCTGTGCGTAAGGAGGGGATTGTCGGTTATGCAGTGAAACCGGGGGCAGATCGTTCTCTGTTCGATGCCAGCGGTTTCAAGGAAGGCGATATCGCCATTGCGTTAAATCAGCAGGATTTCACTGATCCACGAGCAATGATTGCTCTGATGCGGCAGTTACCTTCAATGGATTCCATTCAACTCACGGTTTTACGCAAGGGTGCGCGCTACGACATTTCCATCGCGCTGCGCTAACCGCATTTAATCCAGGAGAATCATTCATCGTGTTTTGGCGTGATATTACGTTGTCGATCTGGCGTAAGAAGACAACTGGCCTCAAAACAAAAAAGCGTTTACTGCCGCTGATGCTGGCAGCGGCATTATGCAGTTCACCAGTTTGGGCGGAAGAAGCCACTTTTACCGCCAATTTTAAAGATACCGACCTGAAATCGTTTATCGAAACCGTCGGCGCTAACCTCAATAAAACCATCATTATGGGGCCGGGCGTTCAGGGGAAAGTGAGTATTCGTACTATGACCCCGCTCAATGAACGCCAGTATTACCAGCTATTCCTTAACCTACTGGAAGCACAGGGGTATGCCGTCGTACCGATGGAAAACGACGTGCTGAAGGTGGTGAAATCCAGCGCCGCAAAAGTCGAGCCGTTGCCGCTGGTCGGTGAAGGTAACGATAACTACGCGGGCGATGAAATGGTCACTAAAGTGGTGCCGGTACGTAATGTGTCTGTACGCGAACTGGCACCGATTCTGCGCCAGATGATCGACAGTGCGGGTTCTGGCAACGTCGTTAATTACGATCCCTCCAACGTGATTATGCTTACCGGACGCGCCTCGGTTGTGGAACGGCTGACGGAAGTGATTCAGCGCGTGGATCATGCGGGAAACCGCACCGAAGAGGTGATCCCGCTGGATAACGCCTCGGCCTCGGAAATTGCCCGCGTGCTGGAAAGCTTGACCAAAAACAGCGGCGAGAACCAACCAGCAACGCTGAAATCACAGATTGTTGCTGATGAACGCACCAACAGCGTCATTGTCAGCGGCGATCCCGCTACGCGAGACAAAATGCGCCGTCTGATCCGTCGCCTGGATTCAGAAATGGAGCGCAGCGGCAACAGCCAGGTGTTCTATCTCAAATACAGCAAAGCGGAAGATCTGGTCGATGTTCTGAAACAGGTCAGCGGCACGCTCACCGCCGCTAAAGAAGAGGCGGAAGGCACGGTCAGTAGCGGACGTGAGGTTGTTTCTATTGCCGCCAGCAAACACAGTAATGCCCTGATTGTGACCGCGCCGCAGGACATCATGCAGTCGCTGCAAAGCGTGATTGAACAACTGGATATCCGCCGTGCTCAGGTGCATGTCGAGGCGTTGATCGTGGAGGTTGCCGAAGGCAGCAATATCAACTTCGGCGTGCAGTGGGCGTCGAAAGATGCCGGATTAATTCAGTTTGCCAACGGCACGCAGATCCCTATCGGTACGCTGGGGGCGGCGATTTCTCAGGCGAAGCCGCAGAAAGGCTCCACGGTGATCAGCGAAAACGGTGCCACCACCATTAACCCGGACACCAACGGCGATCTCTCCACGCTTGCCCAGCTACTTTCCGGCTTTAGCGGTACGGCGGTTGGCGTGGTGAAAGGCGACTGGATGGCGCTGGTGCAGGCGGTCAAAAACGACTCCAGCTCTAACGTCCTTTCTACGCCGAGCATCACCACGCTGGACAACCAGGAAGCCTTCTTCATGGTGGGTCAGGACGTTCCGGTATTAACCGGTTCTACCGTTGGCTCCAATAACAGCAATCCTTTCAACACGGTAGAAAGGAAAAAAGTCGGCATCATGCTGAAAGTCACGCCGCAGATTAACGAAGGTAACGCGGTACAGATGGTGATTGAGCAGGAAGTGTCGAAGGTGGAAGGACAGACCAGCCTCGATGTGGTGTTTGGCGAGCGCAAACTGAAGACTACCGTGCTGGCTAACGATGGTGAGCTGATTGTGCTTGGCGGTCTGATGGACGACCAGGCGGGAGAAAGCGTGGCGAAAGTGCCGTTGCTGGGCGATATCCCGTTGATTGGCAACCTGTTTAAGTCCACGGCAGATAAAAAAGAAAAACGTAATCTGATGGTGTTTATCCGCCCGACCATTCTGCGTGACGGTATGGCGGCAGACGGCGTTTCGCAGCGCAAATATAACTATATGCGCGCCGAGCAGATCTATCGCGATGAGCAAGGCTTAAGCCTGATGCCGAACACTGCGCAGCCGGTACTACCAGCGCAAAACCAGGCCTTACCGCCGGAAGTTCGCGCGTTCCTCAATGCCGGGAGAACGCGTTAATGGTGCCTGTAGCACAGGAAACCTCCGCTAACACCGTGCGTCTGCCCTACAGTTTCAGCCGTCGGTTTAGCCTGGTGGCATGGTGCGAAGCGTCGCTGGAGATCCTCCATGTTCATCCGTTGTCGCTCTCTGTTTTGCAGGAGCTGCAACGGGGGCTGAACGCGCCCTTTACGCTGCGGCAAATCGACGAGGCCGAATTTGAACAGCGGCTGAATGCGGTCTGGCAGCGGGACTCTTCCGAAGCTCGCCAGTTGATGGAAGATCTCGGTTCCGCCGAGGACTTCTTTACCCTCGCAGAAGAGCTGCCGGAAACGGAAGATCTGCTGGAAAGTGACGACGATGCGCCGATCATCAAGCTGATCAACGCCATGCTGGCAGAGGCAATTAAAGAAGGCGCTTCGGATATCCACATTGAGACGTTTGAAAAGAGTCTGGTGATCCGTTTTCGTGTAGACGGAACGCTACATGAAATGCTGCGTCCCGGGCGCAAACTGGCCTCGCTGCTGGTGTCGCGTATCAAGGTGATGGCGCGGCTGGACATTGCCGAAAAGCGCGTGCCGCAGGATGGACGTATTGCGCTGCTGCTGGGCGGCCGGGCGATTGACGTGCGCGTCTCCACCATGCCTTCTGCCTGGGGCGAGCGCGTGGTGCTGCGACTGCTGGACAAAAACCAGGCCCGCCTGACGCTGGAGCGTCTGGGGCTGAGTCATGAACTGACCGCGCAGTTGCGCCAGCTACTGCACAAACCGCACGGCATCTTTCTGGTGACGGGGCCGACGGGTTCTGGCAAAAGCACCACGCTGTACGCCGGATTGCAGGAGCTGAACAACCACTCGCGCAACATTCTCACGGTTGAAGACCCCATCGAATACATGATTGAAGGGATCGGTCAGACGCAGGTCAACACCCGTGTCGGCATGACCTTCGCCCGTGGCCTGCGTGCGATTTTGCGTCAGGACCCGGATGTGGTGATGGTCGGTGAGATCCGCGATACCGAAACCGCAGAAATCGCCGTTCAGGCATCGCTTACGGGGCACCTGGTTCTTTCCACGTTGCATACCAACACGGCGGTGGGGGCAATCACGCGTTTGCAGGATATGGGCGTAGAGCCTTTCCTGCTCTCTTCCAGTCTGACGGGCGTGATGGCGCAGCGACTGGTTCGCACGCTGTGCCCCGACTGCCGCCAGCCCGCACCTGCTACCGACGAAGAAAAACGCCTGTTGGGGATTACCGATGCGCGAACCGTCACTCTGTACCATCCGCAGGGCTGCCCCGCCTGTAATCACAAAGGTTTTCGTGGGCGTACCGCCATCCATGAGCTGATCGTGGTGGACGCCACATTGCGTGATTTGATCCACCGTCAGGCCGGGGAACTGGAGCTGGAACGTTATGTCCGGCAACACTCTGCGGGTATCCGCAGCAACGGCATTGAGAAAGTACTCGCCGGAGAAACCTCTCTCGATGAAGTGCTGCGGGTAACGATGGAGGCGTAATGGCACTGTTTTACTATCAGGCGCTACAGCGTAATGGTCGCAAAACCAAAGGCATGATTGAGGCGGATTCCGCGCGTCATGCCCGCCAGTTGTTACGCGGTAAAGAGCTCATTCCCGTGCACATTGAAGCCCGGCTGAATGCTTCGTCAGGGGGAATGTTGCAGCGTCGGCGGCACGCACATCGTCGTGTGGCGGCGGCAGATCTGGCGCTGTTCACCCGCCAACTGGCAACGTTGGTTCAGGCAGCAATGCCGCTGGAAACCTGCTTACAGGCGGTCAGTGAGCAAAGCGAAAAACTGCATGTGAAAAGTCTGGGAATGGCGCTGCGCAGCCGGATTCAGGAGGGGTACACCCTGTCGGACAGCCTGCGCGAACACCCCCGCGTCTTTGATTCCCTGTTTTGTTCGATGGTGGCTGCCGGAGAAAAATCCGGGCATCTCGATGTGGTGCTCAATCGCCTGGCGGATTACACCGAACAGCGCCAGCGCCTGAAATCACGACTGCTGCAGGCCATGCTCTACCCGCTGGTGCTGTTGGTGGTGGCAACGGGTGTGGTCACTATTTTGCTGACGGCGGTGGTGCCGAAAATTATCGAACAGTTCGATCACCTCGGACACGCGCTGCCCGCCTCCACCCGCACCCTTATCGCCATGAGCGACGCCTTACAAGCCAGCGGCGTTTACTGGCTGGCGGGATTGCTGGGGCTTCTGGTGCTGGGGCAACGACTACTCAAAAAGCCGACTATGCGGCTGCGCTGGGATAAAACTTTGCTGCGCTTGCCCGTGACGGGGCGGGTTGCTCGCGGGCTGAATACGGCGCGTTTTTCCCGCACTTTAAGCATCCTCACCGCCAGCAGTGTTCCGCTGCTGGAAGGCATTCAGACCGCTGCCGCCGTGTCGGCAAATCGCTATGTCGAGCAGCAACTGCTACTGGCGGCAGATCGCGTCCGCGAAGGAAGCAGTCTGCGCGCCGCGCTGGCGGATCTGCGCCTGTTCCCGCCGATGATGTTGTACATGATCGCCTCTGGTGAACAGAGCGGCGAGCTGGAAACCATGCTTGAACAGGCCGCGGTCAACCAGGAACGGGAGTTTGATACCCAGGTGGGGCTGGCGTTAGGGCTGTTTGAACCGGCGCTGGTGGTGATGATGGCGGGCGTGGTGCTGTTTATCGTCATCGCCATCCTCGAACCGATGCTGCAACTGAACAATATGGTTGGAATGTAATTTACGGAGTTATCACATGAATTCGTTATCCCGCACGCAAAAACCACGGGCAGGTTTTACCCTACTGGAAGTGATGGTGGTGATTGTTATTCTTGGCGTCCTGGCAAGTCTGGTGGTGCCTAACCTGCTGGGCAACAAAGAGAAAGCGGACAGGCAAAAAGCCATCAGCGATATCGTGGCGCTGGAAAACGCGCTGGACATGTACCGGCTGGATAACGGGCGTTATCCAACCACCGAGCAGGGGCTTGAGGCGCTGATCCAGCAACCGGCCAATATGGCAGATTCCCGCAACTACCGTACCGGTGGGTACATTAAACGGCTACCAAAAGATCCGTGGGGCAATGATTATCAGTATCTCAGCCCGGGTGAAAAAGGGATGTTTGATGTTTACACCTTAGGGGCGGATGGTCAGGAAAACGGAGAAGGGGCTGCCGCAGATATCGGTAACTGGAATTTACAGGAGTTTCAGTAATCAGTGCCTGGACGCGGATTCACTCTTCTGGAAATCATGCTGGTGATTTTCCTGATCGGCCTTGCCAGTGCAGGCGTGGTACAGACTTTTGCGACCGATTCTGAATCGCCTGCGAAAAAAGCGGCGCAGGATTTTCTGACTCGCTTTGCGCAGTTTAAGGACAAGGCAGTGATCGAAGGGCAAACACTCGGTGTGCTAATCGACCCGCCCGGCTACCAGTTTATGCAGCGTCGCCAGGGGCAGTGGTTGCCCGTTTCCGCGCCCCGGTTATCGGCACAGGTTACGGTGCCGAAACAGGTGCAGATGCTGTTACAACCCGGAAGTGATATCTGGCAGAAGGAGTATGCGCTGGAGCTGCAACGTCGTCGCCTGACGCTGCATGATATTGAACTGGAACTGCAAAAAGAGGCGAAAAAGAAGACACCGCAAATCCGCTTCTCGCCTTTTGAACCTGCCACACCGTTTACGCTGCGCTTTTATTCTGCGGCGCAAAACGAATGCCAGGCGGTGAAACTGGCGCACGATGGCGCGTTATCTCTCAGTCAATGTGATGAGAGGATGCCATGAAGCGCGGATTTACGTTGCTGGAAGTGATGATCGCACTGGCGATTTTTGCGCTGGCTGCCACGGCGGTATTACAGATCGCCAGCGGCGCGCTAAACAATCAGCAGGTTCTTGAGGAGAAAACGGTAGCTGGCTGGGTGGCCGAAAACCAGACCGCACTGCTCTACCTGATGACCCGCGAACAGCGGGCGGTCAGACATCAGGGCGAGAGCGATATGGCAGGAAACCGCTGGTACTGGCGAACGATCCCACTGAATACAGGCAACGCGTTGCTCCAGGCGGTGGATATTGAAGTCAGCCTTCACGAAGACTTTTCGCCGGTGGTTCAGTCACGGCGCGCCTGGTTTAGCGCCGTGGGAGGCCAACAGTGAAAAGGATTCGCCCTGGTTTTACGTTACTGGAAATGCTGGTGGCAATTGCCATTTTTGCCTCACTGGCATTGATGGCGCAGCAGGTGACAAACGGTGTCACGCGCGTGAATAGCGCCGTCGCGGAGCACGATCAAAAACTCAACCTCATGCAGCAAACGATGAGTTTTCTGACCCATGATCTGACCCAAATGATGCCGCGTCTGGTAAGAGGCGAGCAGGGCCAGAGGGAACCGGCGTTACTGGCGGGCGCAGGCGTGCTGGCGTCTGAGAGTGAAGGGATGCGCTTTGTGCGTGGCGGCGTGGTTAATCCGTTGATGCGCCTGCCGCGCAGTAATCTGCTCACTGTCGGTTACCGCATTCATGACGGTTACCTTGAACGGTTAGCCTGGCCGCTGACCGATGCAGCGGGCAGCGTGAAGCCAACAACGCAAAAATTAATTCCGGCAGATTCGCTCCGTTTGCAGTTCTACGACGGCACGCGCTGGCAGGCGAGTTGGTCGTCAGGGCAGGCGCTCCCTGTGGCGGTGCGCATGACTCTGCATTCGCCGCAATGGGGCGAGATTGAACGCATCTGGTTGTTACGTGGGCCGCAATTATCATGATCACCTCACCACCAAAACGCGGAATGGCACTGGTCGTGGTGCTGGTATTGCTGGCGGTCATAATGCTGGTAACCATCACACTTTCCGGGCGGATGCAGCAACAACTTGGGCGAACGCGCAGCCAGCAGGAGTACCAGCAGGCACTGTGGTACAGCGCCAGTGCAGAAAGCCTGGCGCTGAGCGCGCTCAGCCTGAGCCTGAAAAATGAACAACGCGTGTATCTGGCACAGCCGTGGGCTTCCGGCCCCCGTTTTTTCCCACTGCCGCAGGGGCAAATTGCCGTCACCCTGCGTGACGCACAGGCCTGCTTTAATCTGAATGCTCTCGCACAGTCGACGACGGCGACGCGTCCGCTTGCGGTGCAACAGTTGATTGCCTTGATCACGCGTCTCGATGTGCCTGCTTATCGGGCTGAGCTGATAGCCGAAAGTCTGTGGGAGTTTATTGACGAAGATCGCAGCGTGCAAACGCGGCTGGGTCGTGAAGACAGTGAGTATCTCGCCCGCTCGGTGCCGTTCTACGCCGCGAATCAACCGCTGGCGGATATCAGCGAAATGCGTGTGGTGCAGGGAATGGACGCCGGACTTTATCAAAAACTCAAACCGCTGGTCTGTGCGCTACCGATGACCCACCAACAAATCAACATCAACACCTTAGAGGTCGCGCAAAGCGTGATTCTTGAGGCGCTGTTCGACCCGTGGTTAAGCCCTGTTCAGGCGCGAGCATTATTACAACAACGTCCGGCGAAGGGCTGGGAAGATGTCGATCAGTTTCTTGCACAGCCGCTACTCGCTGACGTCGATGAGCGTACAAAAAAACAGCTAAAAACCGTCCTGAGCGTGGACAGCAACTACTTCTGGCTGCGTTCAGATATCACCGTGAATGAGATTGAACTGACGATGAATTCGTTAATTGTCCGCATGGGGCCACAACACTTTTCGGTTCTCTGGCATCAGACAGGAGAAAGTGAGTGAGTTCCATGCTTGAGATTTTTTTCCCGCTTTGCGCCTCTGACCCCATTCGTTGGCAGCGCTGTACCGTCGATGCGGAGCACGGCATCTGGCCTGACATTGCCGACGAACAGCTTCAGCAATGGCTGCAAACTGATACGATTCGGCTCTACATTCCCGGCGAATGGATCAGCATCTGGCAGGTTGAACTGCCTGATGTTCCCCGTAAGCAGATACCGACTATTCTGCCCGCCTTACTGGAAGAAGAGCTGAACCAGGATATTGATGAACTGCATTTCGCCCCGTTGAAAATCGACCAGCAACTGGCAACCGTAGCAGTGATTCACCAACAGCATATGCGCAACATTGCGCAGTGGTTGCAGGCAAACGGCATCACCCGCGCTACCGTCGCGCCGGACTGGATGTCCATTCCTTGTGGCTCTATGGCTGGCGATGCGCAACGGGTTATCTGCCGCATCGATGAATGTCGGGGATGGAGTGCCGGGTGGGCGCTGGCTCCGGTCATGTTCCGCGCACAGCTCAATGAGCAGGAATCACCGCTTTCGTTAACCGTGGTCGGCATTGCACCGGAAGAGCTATCTGCATGGGCTGGCGCAGACGCCGGACGCCTGACGATCACGTCTCTGCCCGCTATTACCACCTGCGGTGAACCAGAAGGGAACCTGCTGACAGGGCAGTGGCAACCTCGCGTCAGCTACCGAAAACAGTGGGCACGCTGGCGGGTGATGGTTCTGCCTGTATTGCTGATTCTGGTTGCGCTGGCAGTGGAACGGGGCGTGACATTATGGAGCGTCAGCGAACAGGTGGCGCAAAGCCGCGCCCAGGCAGAGAAACAGTTCTTAACGTTGTTCCCGGAGCAGAAGCGGATTGTGAATTTGCGCTCTCAGGTGACGATGGCGATGAAAAAATATCGCCCACAGACTGACGATACCAGGCTACTTGCCGAGTTGTCAGCGATCGCCAGCACCCTGAAATCGGCATCACTTTCCGACATTGAGATGCGTGGTTTCACCTTTGATCAAAAACGCCAGACGCTCCACCTTCAGTTGCGGGCAGCGAGCTTTGCCAGTTTCGACAAACTGCGTAGCGCACTGGCGGCAGATTATGTTGTGCAACAGGACGCGTTACAGAAAGAGGGTGATGCGGTTTCCGGCGGCGTAACGTTGCGGAGGAAATAACATGTTACGCGATAAATTGATTCACTATTTTCAGCAATGGCGTGAGCGCCAGTTAAGCCGTGGCGAACACTGGCTGGCACAACACCTGGCGGGGCGTTCGCCGCGCGAAAAGGGCATGTTACTGGCCGCGGCGGCGTTCCTGTTTAGCGCCGGATATTACGTCCTCATCTGGCAGCCGTTGAGCGAACGGATAGAGCAACAGGAGACGATGTTGCAGCAACTGGAGGTGATGAACACCCGACTGAAACGCGCCGCACCGGATATTATCGCAGCGCGAAAATCCGCCACGACAACGCCTGCACAGGTATCGCGGGTTATCAGTGACAGCGCTTCCGCGCATTCTGTGGTCATCAAGCGGATAGCCGAGCGTGGGGAGAATATTCAGGTCTGGATAGATCCGGTGGTGTTTAATGACCTGCTGAACTGGTTAAACGCGCTGGATGAAAAGTATGCGCTGCGGGTGACACAAATTGATGTCAGTGCAGGTGAGAAGCCAGGAATGGTGAATGTGCAGCGACTGGAGTTTGGGCGGGGGTAGGTGTTGCCATCCTTGTCATAGTCATCCCCTTAACTCCACCTGATAACCCTTAGCCCAATGGTGAGTGCGGAACTGTCAAACTCGCTCACCGGGCTGAGTATTGATGTCGTAAGAATGAGTCCTCCTTCCATACCATCATGGAGTGTTCAGCAATACTGCAGAAATTCGTTTCTCACTATTTAACCCCCGTTAATCAATACTTTTCCTGACTGCAAATACGCTTAAGAGTGGTGATATATTACCAGTGTTAATAGATTTCATAAATCATTGAGTGGTAATTGATAGAGCAAAACATATAGGATAATTATTAACTGATCTGTATTTTGTGTAGCCTGGAAATTGATAAAATTCCTGGAGACAATCAGGAAGTAAATTTTAAATAAAAAAACAATTTCCACAGAAATTATTAATCAATTTTAAACATTATCCCGTTTGATATATCAATCTGAGGATAGTGCTGGTCATAATACAGGTCAAAATGCACGCAGCAAATAATCATGTTGTATATTTTAATTGATAGAAATAGTTTCTGTAGGTATTATTTCGCGTGAGCTAAATAAAACTATTTCAGTGTGATCTTAATCACAAATATTACTGTATCAGGTATATAGGAGATATAAACAAGCAGTGAATGAGTGAATTTTAAATAGGGAAATAGTTTCGCAGAAAACAATTTAAGGGTAATAAATCGCGTGCGTTCTGAGATAAGGCAGATTGCAGGTGTTGTTGCACACCAAATTCTTATGAGGATTTATAATCAAGTAGTTAATATTGGTAATAAATAATAATTTCCCGCGAAATTAACAAATCGTTATGAAGATATGTGTTCCGGTGTAAACCAGGATGCATGAAGCTTTGTGTCTTTTTTTAGCCATAAAGAGTAGTCACAAAGAGGTAGAAATAACGATGGGGCATTTTCATGGGAATTAACTCTACATTCTGAAATGGCTTGTTTTCCTGACATTCCAGGAAGACCGAATACATTCATGCCTGAAGAATAGGATAGAGAAAAGAGACAGAAATAAACCAATTTATCCCTGCCGAAATAATTTCCGGCGAAATTGGTCGCGGGTGCTACAAAGTGCCTGATTGGTCTGAATAAAATTTATCCAGTTACAAACAAGTATTACCTCCAGTGTATTGGTAGCTGTTAAGCCAGGGGCGGTAGCGTACCTGAAGAGATTAGGATCACATCATCAAATGGCAAGAAGTGGATTTGAAGTCCAGAAAGTCACCGTAGAGGCATTATTTCTACGAGAAATACGAACACGCTTTGGTAAGTTCCGTCTGGGATATTTGTGGGCGATTCTCGAACCCTCTGCGCATTTGCTGATACTGTTGGGCATTTTTGGTTACATTATGCACCGCACGATGCCAGACATCTCATTCCCGGTGTTTTTACTTAATGGCCTGATTCCCTTTTTTATCTTTAGCAGTATCAGCAATCGTTCTGTAGGTGCTATTGAAGCGAATCAGGGGCTGTTTAATTATCGACCAGTAAAACCCATCGATACGATCATTGCGCGTGCATTGCTTGAGACACTGATTTATGTTGCTGTTTATATATTGCTTATGCTTATCGTCTGGATGGCAGGCGAATATTTCGAAATAACAAACTTTTTACAACTTGTGCTCACCTGGAGTTTGTTAATCATTCTTTCATGTGGCGTCGGCTTAATATTCATGGTCGTTGGTAAAACCTTTCCCGAAATGCAAAAGGTTCTACCGATACTTCTTAAGCCCCTTTATTTCATCTCCTGCATCATGTTCCCTCTGCACTCAATTCCTAAGCAATATTGGTCTTATCTACTCTGGAACCCATTAGTACATGTGGTGGAGCTAAGCCGCGAGGCTGTTATGCCTGGCTATATCAGCGAAGGCGTAAGTCTGAACTACCTGGCAATGTTCACATTGATAACTCTGTTCATTGGTCTGGCTTTATACCGAACTCGTGAGGAGGCAATGCTGACATCATGATTAAGATTGAGAATTTGACAAAGTCATATCGTACCCCAACGGGGCGACACTATGTGTTTAAGGATTTAAACCTCGAAATCCCTTCAGGAAAAAGCGTTGCCTTTATTGGTCGCAACGGTGCGGGTAAATCAACGTTGCTAAGAATGATTGGTGGTATTGACCGCCCCGACAGTGGAAAGATCATCACCAATAAAACAATATCATGGCCAGTCGGCCTCGCCGGTGGATTTCAGGGAAGTTTAACTGGACGCGAGAACGTAAAATTTGTTGCGCGGTTATACGCGAAGCAAGAAGAACTGAAAGAGAAAATAGAGTTTGTCGAAGAATTTGCTGAACTCGGTAAGTACTTCGATATGCCGATCAAAACTTATTCATCGGGTATGCGGTCGCGTTTAGGCTTTGGTTTAAGCATGGCATTTAAGTTTGATTATTATATCGTCGATGAAGTAACCGCAGTCGGTGATGCCAGGTTTAAAGAAAAATGCGCTCAATTGTTTAAAGAAAGGCATAAAGAGTCTAGTTTTTTAATGGTTTCACATAGTTTGAATTCATTGAAAGAGTTTTGTGATGTGGCCATTGTGTTTAAAGACAATAATGCGGTTGGTTTTTATGAGGATGTTCAGGAGGGGATAGAGGAGTATAAAAATTTAAAATGTTGTATATTGGTCGATTCTGAGTTATATGACTAAAAACATATATCTATGCAAATAAAAGGCAACAACATAAACAATAATTTTATTTTTATGATGCATCATAGTGAAAATAAAAACAAACTCTATTGATGGTATATTATGGTGCTATATAAAAATAATTATAAAATGCTATCATCCAGGAAGTGTTAATTATATCTAAATATATTCAATGCTATGTAATTTAAAAACTTATACGTATATCATCTATAGTTAACAAAAAGGTAATTTGATGAACAGAATAGTTGTTGTTGGCCACCCAAATTCTAAATTTGAGGAAGTTGAGGATATTCTTAGACAAAGAGGAATGGCTTATCCAAAATCCTCAAGGCGGGAAAATCTAACGCCAAGTGATATTACTACAACTATTTGTAATGCTTATCAAGTTCATCCATTAGAAGATATTGAAAACGAGAGTGAACTTCATCCATTACAGATTTCTCCTGTATGGAATAGCCTTGTTTTGGATTTAATGCTTAACAATATAGATCAATTATTTTGGGGGGGGTCAGATCCAAATTTAATATATTTACTAAATTATTGGTTGGATCTTGATGATAAGTTAATGTTTGTATTGGTTTATGATAAGCCTCAGTCAGTATTAATAGACAGAAAAAACGGAACATATGTAGACGAAAGAAATATTGAAAGAAAGATAAATAATTGGATCGCATATAATAGTACATTATTAAGATTCTTTCTGCGAAATAAAAAAAGATGCATATTGGTTAGTTCTGAACAAATAAAACGGAATGCTGAGGATTGTATACAACAAATTCAAGATCTTCTTGAGTTGCCATCTTTATCTTCAACATTAATAGAAAAGAATACAGATATTATAAATTCCTCTCAAACTAATGAATTATCATATCAGCTTCCAGTAATACATCAAGATATAATTAATATTTCTGGTATTGACTCAAGAGTTGTCAGGACTGCATTTTCAAATGAAATTACAGAGAATTACTTGCTAAAACATTTACTAGAATACTACCCTGCAAGTCAACAGCTTTATGCTGAATTACAATCTGTAGCTAATCTCCCGTCTCAATCATTTATACAAGAGATTCATCCAACTAAGGCTTTTGAAAATTTTATGCAACAACAGGATGTGAGTTATAAACTAATAACCGCACTCCATAAAGCATACAAAAAAATTAATAACGATACTCAACTTATACTATCTGAAAAAAATAAAGAACAATCGTTAGTATTGTCACAATTATATGAAGCCCAAGAAGATTTAGAGAGTTTTTATTTACACAAGAAAAATTTAGAAAAAGAGCTTAAAATTAAGGAGTACCATCTTGAAGATAAGGAAAGATTAGTTAAAGAAAAAGAAAAAGAAAAAGAACGTAATTGTTTAGAAATTAAACTAGGTGAGCTTGAAAAAGAATTCAAAACCACATTAAAAACATTGCAGGAACGTGAATCTCAAATAAAATTATCGCAACGATCAATACATGAGCTTCAAAGCAAGTTATCATCACTGAACGCGACTGAACAAAAAGCTAAAGAGCTGCGTTCTGGCATTTCACGATTAGAAGAAGAGAATAAATCATTAATATCCCAACTACATCGCGCCCAGGATGAGCTGGAGAAATATTATTACGATAACCAAAAGCTCAAGCAACAATTACCAGTACCACTGTATGGAGCAGCCCAGCGAATAAAAAATGAACTAGGGTATAAGCTAGGTGCAGTTATGATAAAACATTCGCACTCACTATTTGGTTGGTTAGGAATGCCTTGGGCTCTTTGCTCTGAAGCTAAAAAATACCGAAATCAAAAGAAAGATATTGTGCATAATAATGAACCGCCTATTTATGCATATAATGACGCCTTTGAAGCAGAACGAGTAAAAAAACATCTTTCTTATAGATTAGGACAGACATTACTTAAAAATATTAAGTCTCCATTAGGTTGGATTAAACTCCCATTTGCACTAGCACAAAATGTGCGACAGTTTCGATTAGAACGAGGTGAGTAATATACGATGAAATCAATATCTATGATTTCCCAACCGGAGGAAACATGGCTGGATTGTTTAAGTTCGATATATCCACCGACAGGCGTCATGGTCGTTGGTGCTGGAAATGGAAGCAGTATTTGGGTCCAATGGCTTTACAAAAAATGTGTGAACCATGTCATTTTGGTTGAAGGGAATCAGAAGCAGTTTCAGTTGTTAAAACATAATATTCCTTTAAATAAAGAATGGGTTTTCTTGAATAAGATTGTAATATTCGGGAGTGAGCCACATATTTTTCATTATGTAGATAACTCACGAGAAAGCGGGTTGTTATCTCCAGAGCAATTACATTCACTATGGCCAAATATAAAGTGTATAGATGAAGAGGTAATACATAATGGTATCACACTTAATAGCCTACAAAAAAGTGAAAACTTACCCTTGAATTGGCTATTTATTGATTGCCTACCCGCACCAGAAATTCTTGAGCATGCGGGGGATATGTTACATCGAATAGAGGTTGTAGTAAGTAGGGTAGTCATACAAGATGACCCATTTTCTGCTAGCCTAAAAAATTTAGACAAAGTCTTGAATGAAGTAGGCATGCGGCGGGTCCATTTATTTCAAGAACGTCATCCTTCTATAGGCTATGCTATTTATACTAGAAATTTAGCATTAAAAATAATTGAAGCAGAAAGTCTAAAGGCGGAAATTAAACAACAGCAGCGGAAAATAAATATATTACAGTCTAGTTTAGAACAGCAATCCGCTGAGTATAAGTTAAAAATTAATAATATTGAAAAAAATCACAAGTTAGAACTTGATAAAATCCTAGACAAAAAAAATCATATTGAGAATGAATTATTAGAACTAAAAAACAAATCGGAGCTGTCTGTTATTAATTTGAATGAGTTCCATGCTGTTAATGAAAACATTTTATCTAAATACGAAATGCATACAGATAATGTATGCGCGATGATGCAAAAGATAGAGAAGCAGCAAAAAGAAATATACATTCAAATTAATAAAAATTTACCTGTTTTAATAAAAAAAGAATTAGATGCAAAACTTAATAAATCTGTTCGTCATGTAGAATCCTTCATATCCATTCAACAATACTTGACTCATGGTGACTGTATAACAGGATTTCATGGTTGGCCAATAAGCCCGGACATGGGAGTATTTCTCTTAGAAAAAATACGTGAGCGAAATTATGATGCAATCATTGAGTTTGGAAGTGGAGTTTCAACTTTATTGATAGCTAAAGGTCTTATGGCATTTAATCTTTTCAAAGATAATGAAGATAAATGTTTCATTAGTTTCGATCATGATGAGTATTATTTTGCTAATACGCAAAATATGCTTGCTTATCATGGTGTCGAATCAATGGTTGATCTACATTTAGCCCCGCTAAAAGAATGGTCCGATAGTACAGGGCGCTATAAATATTACTCTTGTGAAGATGTATTAATTGAGTTAGCAAAGCGTTTACGGGATGGCCCTAAGAGATTATTAGTCCTTGTCGATGGGCCACCTGGTAATACATGTGCTAATGCGCGTTATCCTGCACTTCCATTTATGTCTCACTTTATATCAAATCATGAAATTGATTGGGTCTTGGATGATGCTTATCGCGATGAAGAAAAGTTAACAGCTGAGTTATGGGCAAAATATTGGTCAGCGGAAAATATACAGTTCACTCATGATTTTATAAAAAATGAAAAAGGAATGTTTTTTGCAACCACCTATGGCAAAAATTTCATTTCGTAATGGTATTGAGTGTTATTCAAAATTATAAAGGAGAATATAAGAAGTGAGTTTAAAGTTAGGAAATGCTTACTTTAGAGATGGGCAATACAAACTTGCCATTCAAGAGTATAAAAAAATAACAAAAGATAGCCCATTGTACCCATACGCTCTTTTAAATATTGAAAGAATTGAAAGTTTAGGATTCAATTGTAAAGAACAAGAATCTGAAATTAATGGTGCACCCCTGTTATCAATAATAATGCCAGTATTTAATGTTGGGCCTTATCTTGATGCTAGTATACTATCAGTTCTATCACAAACCTTAGTTGATTTTGAGTTAATTATTATCAATGATGCTTCAACAGATGATGGAAAACGTATCATTGAAATGTATGAAAATATTGATTCAAGAATAAAGTTTATTGATCTACGTTTCAACACGCTTGGTGGTGCGGGTATACCTAGTAACATTGGTATCAATGTAGCTAAAGGTAAATATATCGGTTTTGTTGATAGTGATGATTGGGTGTCGAAAGATGCTTTCGAAAAATTAGTTACTACGGCAGAAAAATTTAATGCTGAATTGGTCATTGGAGATTTTAATACATTTGATCAGGAAACCAGACTTGTTAGTCCAGCTTATGATAAGGAAAGATGGAAAGGCATACCTGTCGAAACTATAATATCTGGAGTAACCACACCACAACTATTCAGGTTATCCCCAGTCCCTTGGAGAAAATTATATCTTACGAAATTTATTAAGAGTAATGGAATAGAGTACCCTGAAGGAGATTATTTTTATGAGGATAATCCTTTGCATTGGTTTGTATTATCTAGTGCAGAACGAGTTGTAATGGTTGATCATATCATTAGTTACCATCGTATGGCCCGCGAAGGGCAAACAATGAGTTCAGCTCTATATAAGTTAGCAGCCCTTGCGTCACATCTTAATACAATTTCCAAATTTCTCTTAAAAAAACCAGTAAAGCATCAAGTTTTGTTCGATGAATTTTATGATTTCTGTTATAGAACTGATTGGATTACTACTCGTCAATCAGATTTAGTAACAAAAAATATAATAAGATCTCGCTTGTCTGATATCTATCAAAAAACACATAAAATACTACCACCGAAAAATATTAGGGATAATTTTAATAAGAGGTTTGTTGAATATGCTAATTCTTACCCTGATTTAGACTTGACAATTGTCATACCTGTATATAACTGTGAAGACTTAATTGCTGAAAGCATTGAATCAGTTCTTAAAATATCAGATATAAAATTCAATATTATAATTATTGATGATGGTTCAAATGATAGCACACAAACAATTTGCCAGGATTATGCGAAAAAATATACTAACGTAGTTTACTATCAGCAAGGTAATAAGGGCGCAGGACGAGCAAGAAACTCAGTAATTCCGCTATGTACAGGGAAATATACTTATTTTCTTGATGCGGATGATATTATTAATGCTAAATCATTAGAGCATGCGGTCAAGAAAGCAACTTTAGAAGATGCCGACTTATTGCTTATGAAGTATAAAATTGAATATTATGATGAGAAAAAAACAAGAGGTATGTTTAATGCAGATGAAAGATTATGGAAGTCATTTGAAAAAGAAAATCATAAAATAAGAAATTATGCTTCTTCTCTGATTAACTATCCATGGAATCGTATTATAAAAACAGATTTACTGCATGATGAAAATATTTTCTTTGGTCCTACTGTTGTGCATAATGATATCCCATATCATTGGCATAGCATAGTTGCTGCACAGAAAATATCTTACATCAACGATGAGGTTTGTATACATCGTAAGTTTGCAACAAGAAGCCAAATCACAAATATATCTGACAGTCGAAGACTTATGGTATTTGAAGCACTTCGTTATACTCAAGAACGGATTATGCACTATCAGGCTTTCTCAGAAATAAAACAGCAATGGATCAATTTCAGTGTGGAGCTTATTGATTGGGCAAAAGAGCGAATTCCTTCAGATATGCATGAAAGATTTAATGAATATAAAGAAGAGTTTATAAACTCTTTACCAAATTAAATATTCAAAATTAATATATTTTAATAATCATCAGTTGGAGATAAAATGTACGATTATCTTATTGTTGGGGCTGGATTATTTGGATGTACATTTGCTCGCCTGGCTACGGACGCTGGGAAAAAATGTCTTATTATTGAAAAACGCAAGCATATAGCAGGGAATTGCTATACGGAAAAAAAACATGGCATTCACCAACATATATATGGCCCCCATATCTTTCATTGCAATGATGATGATATATGGAATTTTGTGAATCGCTTTGCAAAATTTAATAGCTTTATAAATCGACCTATTGCTATAAATAATGGTAAAGCTTATTCTCTTCCATTTAGCATGTACACATTTAATGCTATGTGGGGAGTTCTGACACCAGAGGAGGCGATTGCAAAGATTGAATCACAAAAGCTTAAGTTAGAACGTGAACCATTAAATCTGGAAGAGCAGGCTCTTTCGCTAGTTGGCACTGATATATACAATACATTAATTCGCGATTACACTAAAAAACAGTGGCAGAAAGACCCTAAAGAATTACCCGCATCTATTATTACTCGCCTACCCGTGAGAATGACTTGGGATAATAACTATTTCTTTGATAAGTTCCAGGGCATACCCATAGGAGGATATACCTTAATGTTCGAAAACATGTTGAAGGGAATAGAGATTAGAGTAAATACTGATTATTTTGCTAATAAAGAATGTTTTGATAGGCTAGCGAAGAAAATTGTTTTTACTGGTAAAATTGATGAGTTCTATGACTATAAATTTGGGGAGTTAGAGTATAGGGCATTGAGATTTGAAAATGAACTATTGCCAATGAAAAATTATCAAGGCAATGCGGTCATTAACTACACATCAGCAGATATTCCATGGACCAGAATTATTGAACATAAATACTTTGATGAGGCGAGTGCTGAGGAGAATGTAACAATTATAACAAAAGAAATACCTGATGCGTGGGCTAGAGAAAAAATACCGTATTACCCTGTTGGTGATGAAGGTAACAGGCATATTTTCGAAAAATATAACAATCTTGCAAAAAATGATGAAAGAATTGTTTTTGGTGGTAGACTTGCTGAATATAGATACTATGATATGCATCAAGTGATTAGGTCGGCATTTACAAAGTTCGGAATTGAATTTAAAAATAATATTTGAAATGTATATGGTATATTTTTGTGCATTTATTTTGACAGGTGTTAAATGATTTTTTCAAAAGCGAAATTAATCATGATATGTATATATTGATATCATGTTAGAATGTGTTTTAATATTTTGTAATAAGTCTTTTTTAGTAATTGTTATTTAATAAATTTTGCAGTGAAAACAATTTCACATACACAAATAAAATTGAATCGTTATTTTAAGATTGAATGTTTATTCTCAAAGCAGAGATATGTAATATGACAATTGAAAATGATAAGTTTGTTTACAAATTAATTTTAGCTAATGGCAGTGAAATTGTAAACCCTACTATTGATGGACTTTCTGTAGAATTTAAAGGTAGCTATGGAGGTATAGTTGAAATCCATGAAGGGGCTATATTTTATAACACAAAAATAATATGTGGTAGTATGGCTCATATCTGTATAAAAAAAAACACATAACAAGGGGATTAAAAACACAAAAATAGAAACTGCATGCTCTTGCAGACACAAAAAATTATTTATCGATGAAGGGTGTTCTATAGAAAGTGCACGTTTTGCAATCGTAAACGATGATAACTTATCGGTATACATAGGTAAGGATTGTATGTTAAGTTCTGAAATAGTATTTAGATCTTGTGATGGACATACTATATATAGCATAGACAATAATAAAGTATTGAATGCTTCAAAACCGATAATCTTAGGAGATCATGTATGGGTTGGCGCAAAAGCAACCTTTCTCAAAGGAACTGTTATTCCTAATAATAGTATAATTGGTACTGGTTCCATAGTTTCAAAAGAATTTACTGAACAGTTTACAGCTATAGCCGGTATACCAGCAGAAGTAGTAAAAACTGGGGTAAATTGGGATCGAGACACTATTCCTGCCTTCTTGAGGAAAAGAACATAGTTGTAATAGTATTTTATTATTAATATCTTTGCTCAGATATTTATGGGTATTCGCTATTCTAAATGATTAGAGTATAACTTAAATATTGTTTTTTCTCGGTTAGATTA
>NZ_PTSN01000029.1:0-49087 GCF_002965865.1 Escherichia sp. MOD1-EC6098 | reverse complement strand
TGCGTGCCGGAAGCGGTGTGGTGGTGTCCTGGCGTTACGGCAATGTGTGTGTCCAGCGTGGTGTGCAGTTGCGCAGTGAAGATGACGTGGCTGACGACGCTGACCGCACGGAACAGGTGCAGGAAAAAGCGTCAGTGGAGGAAATCAGTCTGCCACTGCTGACGAAAATGTCTTCCGAACGCACGCTGGCAGTCCAGGCGGCACTGATGCAGCAGCCGGACAAATCCCTGGCACTGCTGGCATGGACGCTCTGCCTGAATGTGTTTGGCAGCGGAGCTTACAGCAATCCCGCAAAAATCCGCCTGGAATGTGAGCATTATGCGCTGACCAGCGATGCGCCCTCGGGGAAGGAAGGTGCCGCATTCATGGCGATGATGGCAGAAAAAGCCCGTCTTGCAGCCCTGCTGCCGGATGGATGGGCACGGGACATGACGACGTTCCTGTCACTCAGTCAGGAGGTGCTGTTGTCCCTGCTCAGTTTCTGCACCACGTGCAGCATCCACGGCGTTCAGACCCGCGAGTATGGTCGCACGTCACGCAGTCCGCTTGACTCGCTGGAAACGGCTATCGGGTTCCACATGCGCGACTGGTGGCAGCCAACCAGAGGGAATTATTTTGGAGCGTTAAAAAAACAGCAGATTATCGCTGCCCTGAATGAGGCCGGACTGTCCGGTGCCGCACGGGATGCGGAGAAGATGAAGAAAGGCGATGCGGCTGAACATGCAGAGTTCCATATGAAAGACAACCGCTGGGTGCCTGGCTGGATGTGTGCGCCACGTCCACAGGCAGAGACGGAAACCACGGAATACCGTGGCAACCAGGCCGATGCCGCCTGACCGCCAGTTATAAACCATTTATCACGCCGCCCCGCCGGAGACGGGCGGCAGCAAGGGAGATACCGTGATGAAACCTGAACTGACCCTGAATGTATTACAGACCATGAGCGCACAGGAATACGAAGATATCCGGGCTGCCGGAAGTGATGAACGTCGTGAGCTGACACACGCCGTGATGCGGGAGCTGGATGCGCCGGACAACTGGACGCTGAACGGCGAGTACGGCAGCGAGTTCGGGGGCTTTTTCCCCGTCCAGGTCCGTTTCACACCTGCCCACGAACGTTTCCACCTGGCGTTATGTTCGCCGGGTGATGTCTCTCAGGTCTGGGTGCTGGTTCTGGTGAATGCCGGTGGTGAGCCGTTTGCGGTGGTTCAGGTGCAGCGGCGGTTTGCACCGGAAGCTGTCAGCCATTCACTGGCACTGGCGGCGTCACTGGATGCGCAGGGGTACAGCGTTAACGACATCATCCATATCCTGATGGCGGAAGGAGGTCAGGTATGAGCGCACGTTCACAGGCACTGGTTCCTCTCAGCACAGAGCAACAGGCCGCATGGCGGGCGGTGGCGGAGACAGAAAAACGCCGCCATCAGGGAAACATGCTGGCGGAATATCCGTATGCGGGGGCATTTTTCCGCTGTCTGAACGGAAGCCGCAGGATTTCGCTGTCTGACCTGCGATTTTTCATGCCATCCCTGACCGCAGAAGAACTGCGCGGTAACCGTCTTCAGTGGCTGTATGCCGTCGATGTGCTGATTGAAACACAGGGCGAGGTCTGCCTCCTTCCCCTTCCCGGTGATGCGGCAGAGCGGTTGTTCCCGTCGGTGCGGTTCCGTGTCAGGGAACGCAGTCGCCATAAATCCGCGCTGGTCATGCAGAAGTACAGCCGTCAGCAGGCACGGGAGGCAGAGCAGAAAGCCCGTGCGTACCAGGCGCTGGTTGCTCAGGCTGAAATCGAACTGGCATTCCATTCACCGGAAACAGTCGGAAGCTGGCATGCCCGCTGGAGTGACCGGGTGGCAGAGCATGACCTGGAAACCCTGTTCTGGCAGTGGGGCGAGCGTTTTCCGTCACTGGCCGGAATGGAACGCTGGCAGTGGCAGGATATGCCATTCTGGCAGGTCATCGCAGAGGCTGGTATGGCAGCAAGGGAGGCCGGTCATGCTGTCCGTGAGATGGAACGGTGGATGGTGCCGAACAAACTCCGGGAGGCGGCGTGATGCGGCAACAATCACACGGATTGCCCGTGAACTGGCTGAACGACCAGATTATTTTCAGGGAAAGTGAGTGTGGTCAGCGTGCAGGGATATGGGCTATGATGTGCCCGGCGCTTGAGGCTTTCTGCCTCATGACGTGAAGGTGGTTTGTTACCGTGTTGTGTGGCAGAAAGCAGAAAGCCCCGTAGTTAATTTTCATTAACCCACGAGGCCCGCTGTATGTCTCATCCACGTCAGTATGGCCTCTTACCGTGCAAATTGCAAGGAGGAGTAAACCATGAAACTACCGGGAAATGCCCTTATCTGGTGCGTATTAATCGTGTGCTGCACGTTGTTGATATTCACACTCCTGACCCGGAATCGTCTGTGCGAAGTCCGGCTGAAGGACGGATACAGGGAGGTTACGGCAAGTCTGGCTTACGAATCCGGCGGTAAGTAGCAACCCGGAGGCGGGCGCAGGCCCGCCTTTTCAGGGCTGATGCTGGTCTGACTGCACTGAAGCGCCTTTATAAAGGGGCTGCTGGTTCGTCCATTTTCCGGCAGTCCCTTTTTCCTTACTGGCATTGTGCGGGCATGAACAACCAGACTGCCGGGAAGGCCGTTTCCCTTCGGGAACGGGGATGAACGCGCGCCTGCGGCGCCCGTTCTTCTCCCCCGCCTTCTCTGGTTATGGCCAGTCAGAAATCACATCAGCTTCCCTGTGATTATTCTCTTTTCCCTCCTGTTCTGATTACTGCTGCCCTGATTACTGTCTGTTTTGTTGTTCTCCTGCTTATGCCTTTTCCGGGCGTCCCCCTGGCGGGGCGGGCTGTCGTGAACGGAGCCAGCGGAGCTGTCTCCGCCCTGGCGGGCTTCCATCCCTGACGCGAAACCCCGGGCTTGCAGCGACCGGAACGGTCGCGCCGCCTCTGTCGCGCCGTGGCCTGCGCTCCCGGCATCCCGGCATCCCGGCAAAAGGCCGCCGGGATGTGAGGGGCAACGCCGTTTCGCGCACGCGCTCTCCGTCGTTGCGGCGGGTCCCTGCCCGTTGTTGTGTCCGGTGCCATACACCCGTTTAAGCCCCTGTCGCCGGGGGCAAAGACAGCCACAACCGTCTCCGCCAGTCCAGGGGTGAAATGCACATCCCGCAAAACTTTTTGCCCGGAAGCAGGCAAAAACTTTTGCGGTCTGCCCCCGGACAGTCGTTTCCGGCCGTGGCAGTGATGCCCCTTGCGGCGAAGGTTCTCAAACGGGTGATGGTTAATACCGGAGGGAACAAACGGCAGGTCCCCGCAAAACGTCAAAACCGCGGCTCCCGAAACTCAACGGGTGATGGGGGCTGAAAACATCAGATGCAGGAGGAATTATGAGCGCATTTTCTTTTAACACCACTTATCAGCCAACCGGCGATCAGCAGAAGGACGCAATCGCACAAATCGACATCATGCAGAATCGTGCTGTTCAGGCAAATCTTGCATACCAGAGCAGCCTGGATGCGGAAACGCTGATGAAACAGTTAGGGCAAATCAATGATGAACTGGGGGCGCTGTTGGATAGCCTGGAAAATCACACGCCAGTTATCAGACAAAAAGCCAGTGATTTGAGTGCACTGATGATGCTTTTCAGCCAACAGGCCGGTCAGCCCATGACCAGTCCGGTGTGATGATTTTTCCCCTGATTGTTGTCGATTTGTTAATAATAATCAGGGGCAGGAAATTAAGCGAAAAAATTTTTGACTTATTTTTTCTTTCAGCGAGGAGTGAATATTATGCGACTGGCTTCCCGTTTTGGCCGATATAATTCCATTCGCCGTGAGCGCCCGTTAACGGATGACGAATTAATGCAGTTTGTGCCGTCTGTTTTTTCTGGTGACAAACATGAATCCCGGAGTGAGCGTTATACATATATCCCAACCATCAATATCATCAATAAGTTACGTGATGAAGGTTTCCAGCCGTTCTTTGCCTGTCAGAGTCGGGTTCGTGATTTGGGGCGTCGCGAATACAGTAAACATATGTTACGTCTTCGCAGGGAAGGGCATATTAACGGGCAGGAAGTTCCTGAAATTATCCTGCTTAATTCACATGATGGTTCATCCAGTTATCAGATGATCCCCGGAATTTTTCGTTTTGTCTGCACAAATGGCCTGGTGTGCGGGAATAATTTTGGTGAAATCCGCATTCCGCATAAAGGCGATATTGTCGGGCAGGTTATCGAGGGAGCATATGAAGTGCTCGATGTCTTTGATAAGGTCACTGATAATATGGAGGCGATGAAAGAAATTCATCTTAACAGTGACGAGCAACATTTATTTGGCAGGGCTGCACTGATGGTCAGGTATGAGGATGAAAATAAAACGCCAGTGACGCCTGAACAAATAATTACTCCCCGTCGTCGGGAGGATAAACAGAACGATCTCTGGACGACCTGGCAGCGGGTTCAGGAGAATATGATAAAAGGTGGATTACCGGGAAAAAGTGCCTCCGGTAAAAATACAAGGACAAGAGCCATTACAGGCATTGATGGTGATATCCGAATCAACAAAGCATTATGGATGATTGCCGAACAGTTCAGGGAGTGGAAGTCATGATAATATAAGTAAAGCCCCGAAAAATTTTTTCGGGGCTTTACTTATATTATCATTCTGCGGCATTGTTGTGTCGTCTGATATGTCTCAATTTCATCAACTGGCTTTCCGGTCGTCTGTAAATATTGTGCCCGCGAAAAATGGTCTGGCAGGAGGCTGCGCAGTTACCGGATATATATAAGATGGGTTCCCGCTTTGCGGGGCTTCGGCCAGTCAACATTATCACTCATATGATATTTTTGTGTGTGGCCTTCCATGCCGCTGTCGCGGCATAACATCTTTCAGTACCCTCGTTTGTTCTTTATATTGCGATAAATGTTCTGTATTTTTGTAGCATAAATTTTTCTGCGTCGTTCCTGTTCCTCTGTGTTGCGAAAACCGGCATTGTAAGCACCGACAGCCCGCCACGTTACGCCCCACTTTTTGAACGCTATTGCCAGGTAATACGCACCGGTATAAATATTCATGCACGGGTCTGTAACCAGGTGTTCTGGTTTTATTCCGTAACGTGACAACTCCTTAAAATGCTGGGAGTCGATTTGCATCAGGCCGGAGCCATATCCCGTAACAGGGTTAATGCCGATAGCATTAACCCTGTTACGGGATTCATGCCATGAAATCGCTCTCAGTAAATCGGGAGCTATTTTGTAATCTCTGCCAGCAAGTTCAAAACAGTCAGAGGAATATGTATTTCCTGCAAACATTATGAGGATAATGGCGATAATCTTATGCATGCATTTACTATTTATAGTGTCAATACTATGGCGTGAGCATGCCATTTTTGTGCTTTACAGGCAATGCCCCGAAATTCCGAATCAGCCCCGGGATGCTTTTTGCCTCATCTCTCCTCTGAAAGTATTTTCCTCACACAATAACGCGAGTTATTGATGTGTGCTCTCTAAGGCGTTTTAGTTTTATGTCTTATAATAAGATGTTATCAAAAGAATCTTCAACAGATAGTGTTCTCGAAAAGCCAGTCAGAGAATTTTCTGAACTTAATCCTCTTGATTTTCTCAATGACTCACAATGGTGTGCGCTTTGGCTATGTTTGATGGGATATTCTTATCGTGATATATCGAAAATTACAGGGAGAAATTTGAAAAATACAGCAGAGCTGCTTAATCGTTCATTTAGAACATTGAATGTACATACTTTAAAAAACTTTCTCTATATTTCAGGGCTGTATGGATGGGAAAGATATATACCCAAAACGATCCAACCAAAAAGTGTTACAAAACTATTAAAAATAACTAAAGCAACATGCTAGAAAACATTTTTGTAAAAATGACGGGTACAGGTGTACCCGTTTCGCTATTTGTTTTTTTCTGAAACAATATATCCATTAAGTTTTTGGGGGTGGGTTTATGAAAAGCTGTAGATCACGACATAAATCAGTATCGGTTGTAATGAGCGATGTTACAGCACAACGTCTTCATGAGGCCGCTAAGCGTTCAGGGCGTAAAGTCCGTCATGAAGCTATGTTGCGTTTAGCTCATAGCCTTAAACATGTCCCGGATATTGAGGAGATTTATTGGGAGATATTGAAGGAGAATTGATTTAGCCGTTTAAATCTTTGCTCAGTAAAGAGCCTCCGTAGCGGGAGTTTAAATATCAGCAATACTCTTTTGTCTTTTGCGGAGAAAGAGCTTCTTTTGCATTTGTTATGCCCTGTTATTTACGGGCAGGAACTTTTGCGCCCCGCAGACCGTATTTTCCGGTCACGATCGGATTTGCACCCGAGGGCGGTAGCGTGTCTGAAGCAGTCCGGAGTTTCATTCTGAATATCCACTCCCGGGTATTCAGAGGGCAATTCCGCCCATATAACTTTTTATTGTCCTTTAAAGAGGAATTTATATGGCTGAAATGGCTGTTTTAAATAATGTCATGGCAACGTCTGCGAAAAAACGTAAGCCGGGTTTGTTGTCACGTTGTTTGGCTGTTGTTAATAAATCAACTGCCAAAGCCCTGGTGAAATATGTGGCTGCGCCGCTGGCTCTCTGGCTGGCGGCACAGGGAATGGCACAGGCAACGGATCTGGCCTCAGCCGGTAAAGCAGACGTGGAAGCGACCTTTGGTCAGGACTCCACGATGATTTATTACTTCATGATCGCCGAAGTGTTCCTGGTCTTTATGCTCTATCTGCGTAACCACAACCCGGCAACCTTTGTGTTGAGCCCGGTATTCATCGTGGTGACCAAAGTCATTTTCTCCATCGTTGGTGGCTGATTTCGGACATCACACAGAGAGATGAAGGTATGCGTGATGACGTGGAAGAACGTTACATCTTCCCTCAGACGCTGACCGAACAGAAACGCCTCATCGGGATCCCTCTCGATGAGGCTACCGTTGGACTGACTCCTCCGTGTATCGGGATTTACTTCAACCAGAGTCTGGCCGGTTTGATTGTCGGGCTTCTGTTCTGGTTTGCGTTAACCCACTTCAAAAAGGGAAAGGGGACATCCTGGCTTTTTAATATGTGTTACTGGCATCTGCCAGGACTGAACAGTCAGTTTAAGGTGCTGCCGGAGTCATGCCGGCGACTGTGGTTAAAATAAGGAGAGATTTATGGATCTGAGCGCACATCGCTCAGCCCTGAAGTTCACATCCCTGACATTTGTCATCCTGTTGTTTTTTCTTGGTCTGAGTCTGGCCGCGAATGTCCTTGCCTGGTTACGAATTGAAGATCTGGAGCGGGGACAGAAAGAAACCTACATCCCCATGTTCTTTAATCAACCGTTTTCGCTGTCCCGTAATGTGGCTGATGCCAGCTATCTGCAGCAGGTGGCGGAGTCGTTGATGTTTCTGCGACTTAATGTCACGCCGGAATCGGTAAAAGCCCAGCATAAGGCCCTGCTGCGTTATTTCGATACAACAACCCGCCCTCAGATGAAAGAGATTCTGGATGGTGAGGCCAGTCAGATTATTACCAACAATGCCAGCTCTGCGTTTTATATGACCGGGATTGATGTGTATCCGAATGCCGGGGTGGTGGATTTCAGGGGGACGCTGAAGACGTGGATTGGACGGCGCGAGGCATTGCCGGAAGAAAAGGCATACCGGCTGGAACTGGGTTACAGGGACGGGATGACAACTATCCGGTCATTTAAGGAACTGGTGAATGAGAAAGAAAAACCAACGAAATAAATGGCGGACTCTTCCGGGGATGGCCGCATTGCTGTGCGGTCTGGCCGGTAACGTACAGGCCGCACCGATGGCACAGAAACCCGTACAGGTTCCGGTTTCGCCTGATGCACAGGCCCGTATTGCGCTGAGCAACACACAGCCTAACCTGCTGGTTGTTCCCGGCGATCGTATTGTGGGCGTGGACAGTGCGCAGGGAACCTTCACGAATACCGGAGAGTACGGACAGACAGGTATTGCAAATGGTGGGGTGATCCTGATGACGGAGAAAACCGCGCCCTTCACGTTTTATATCCGTACCGAAGGTGGCCTGGTGGTCTCCGTTATCGGGCAGCCTCAGGCCCGGGACGGGCGGGTGGTACATCTGATAAGTGAGCGGCCGGTTCGCCACCAGGCTGCCGCCGCCTGGGAGCGCAGCCATGATTATGTGGCGTTGCTGGTTGATGTGCAAAGGACGCTGATGAAAGGCGATATTCCCCCGGGATATGTCTTTTCTCCGGTCGTGGCCGCGCCGGTGTTCTCACTGCCTGCCGGACTGGTTGCCCGGGCAGACGGCATGTGGAGTGGTGATCTTCTGCGGGTATATCGCTACCGGATAAGCAACAGGCAACAACATGCGGCAGTGTTATCTGAATCTCAGTTCAGTGCGCCGGGTGTGCGCAGTGTGGTGATTTATCCCCGTGCAGAAACCCTGTTACCCGGAGCGACCACCGATGTCTGGGTGATGGTCGGACAGACGGAGGCGCGGGATGGCTAATATCAATCAGTTGGTTCGTCGTAAACAAAACCTCAGAATGGCGCTTATTGGTCTGGGGATCAGTGCAGTGGGTGGGGCCGCCTGGTATCTGTCTTCCGCGCAGCATGCAGGAAAAGCAGCGCAGACACAGCAACAAAAAGCTCCGCCGCCCAATATGACGGGTGTGGTCTCACAGACCTTCGATAAAAAGGTGTCAGATGCGGCGGTTGCAGATATTCAGCATACCGCCAGTGAGGCGGAAAAGAAGCTGAAAGCCTTTGAATCCCGTCTGGCGAAAATGGAGCAGCGGGAGCAGGACTACCGGGCCAAAATTGAAGAGCAGGAGAATGAGCTGGCTATCCTGCGGGCCGAACAGGAGGCAATGAAAGAAAACAGCGCACCGGAATTACCCGCCGGGCAACCTGCACCTTCTTTTGGCCCGGGCGCGGCTGTTCCACCTCCAACCACATTTTACCCGCCGGGCAGTGGTAATGAGAACGTAAATCTGGCACCAGTCACGCAGTATCAGGTGACACCAAAGCCTGAGAAAGGCCTGTCCTCAATGACCGTGGATTATGGTGAAAAATCTGCTGTCAGCAATAAACCACCTCTGCCTTATATCCCGTCAGCCAGCTTTGCGCCGGCGGTTGTTATTGAAGGGGCCGATGCCAATGCCTCCGTCACCGGTAACAGCGATCCGTCCCCGATGCAGTTCCGCCTGACCGGCCTGGTCAGGATGCCCAACGATAAAATGTATGATCTGACAGGCTGTATGGTCACCGCCGGGGCCTATGGTGATATCTCCAGTGAGCGGGCGCTGATCCGTACCGATCGTCTTTCCTGCCATAAAAACGGGCATGTGATTGATATGCCTTTTAAAGGCCATGTTTCTTTTAAAGGGAAGAACGGCATCAAAGGTGAGCCGGTCATGCGTAACGGCAAAATTATTGGCTGGGCATTTGCAGCCGGTGCCGTGGATGGTATTGGCAGCGGTGTGGCCAAAATTGGTCAGGAAACACCGGGTGCGGGGGCTGTGGCCTCGGTTTCCGGCAGTTCAGTGATGAACAGCGCGCTGGGTGGCGGGGCATCGCAGGTCGGTAAAACGCTGAGTGATTATTACATCAAGCGGGCAGAGCAGTATCACCCGGTCATCCCTGTAGGGGCAGGAACGGAAGTGACGGTGGTATTTCAGGAAGGTTTTCAGCTGAAGTACACGGACGAGGACAAGGCATCCACGCCGGCGCGTCAGGCGAAAGCGGTGGTGGATAATGGTATTCAGGTATCACAGCAGATGCTGCAGGAACTTAACCTCGGGGATACGGTGCCTGCCATACAGACGCCCAAATAACGGAGAAAGACATGAAGATTCTGTATCTGACGCCCGTGGCACTGGCTTTATTGCTGAGTGGTTGTGCGGGAATGAAGAGTGAATTTGACTGCAGTGCCACAGCCAGTAACAGCTGTATGACAATGGATGAGGCAAACAATAAAGCCCGCTCAGCCACTGAACGTTCTGAAGTAACAAAACAGTCCTCACTTCCCCGCCTTGCCGTTTCAGGTTCACAACCCTTAACCAGAACCGTCCCGTTTGCCGTAAAGACACCTGCAGGAGCACCGGATTCAGTGGCTTCACCGGTATCATCCCGGACATCAGGAAACACCGCGACGGGGAGCCGCATTGTTACTGACGGTGACAGCACACGCCAGAAATCCCGGCGCGCGGCGCAGGAACCCGTCCGGTTACAGGCGACAACGGCCCGGATGTGGATTGCCGCCTGGACTGATGAACAGGATGTATGGCATCAGCCGTCACTGGTGGCCTTTGAGGTCACGCCGTCGCGCTGGTTACATCAGCAGGGGGGTAAAGAGTGAGCAGGGAAAGACAACCTGAACAGCAGGAGGTAAAAGGCTGGCAGGTATTACTGTCGCAGTTGCTGGGTGGCTGGAAAACGCCGGATGGCAGTCAGCAGGCGCAGCAAATCCTGGATGAAATGGATTATCCGTCTTTCGCCAGTCTTCTGCCGTACCGCCGGTATGATCCGGACAGTGAGCTGTTCATTAATGCCAGAACGGCAGGGTTTATCCTCGAGTGTGCGCCGTTATCCGGTGCCAATGAGGCCATCAGTAAATCACTGGATTATTTTTTACGGGATAAAATCCCCCGCAAAGTTCCGCTGACATTCATGCTGGTTGGTTCTCCCTGTGTGCGTCCGATGCTGGAGCGTGGGCTGGCTGATTTTCGCTGGCAGGGAAAGCGGGGGGATGAATTCAATGCCATCACCCGTGCCTATTATGAACGGGCCGCCCTGACAAAATTTGCCAATAAAAAAGGCTATCCGCTGACGCTGCGCCATTACCGTCTGTTTGTCTCGTATGCGGAAGAGGTCAGCAGCCTGACGGAACAGAAGAAAACTGAGCTGAACCAGGTGGCCAACCGTGTTGTGGCTGGTCTGGCTTCTGCCGGCCTGTGGTCGACGCGGGTGGATAAACACGGGCTGGTTTCTCTGGTGCGTGAACTGGCCAATTTCCGGCATGGCAATACTGAACCCCCGGGCGGGGATGTGGCGGAGTTTGAGCCGCTGAATACAGAATGTATTGACCGTTCCCTGCGGCTGATGCTGCATCCGGATCGCATTGAACAGAGCCTGCAGTCACAACGTGGTGGTGAACGTGAGCGCACACGCATTCTTAATTTCATGCTGGAAAAAAATCCGGAGAAACCGTATGCCCTGTGGCAGATGGGGGACAATATCAGCAACGTCACGGACCCGCTGTGCACCATTTCCTGCCCGTTTGTAATGACGCTGGCGCTGGAAGTGGAGGAGCAGGCCGGTACCCAGCGGGAGGCCAACCGCAAATTTATCCAGCTGGACAAAAAGGCCAGTTCCCCCTTTGCAAAGTTTGTGCCGTCGGTGAAAAAGCAGGCTGCAGAGTGGGGCGGGCTGCGTGAATCCCTCAGCACCAACCAGGATTCACTGGCGCGTTTTTACTTTAACGTCACGCTGTTCTGTGAGGACAGGGATGAAGTGGCGCTGGAAACGGAGATGGCGGTGCTGAACACCTTCCGCCGTAACGGGCTGTCGATGTATATGCCGGAGTTTATGCAGCTGCGTAATTACCTCTCCGTCTTTCCGTTCATGATGCCGGAAGGGCTGTGGAGCGATATCTGTCGTTCGAATGCTATTCAGCGGGCACGGGCCAGCAATGTGGCCAATATTCTGCCGGTGGTGGCGGATAACCAGGTCTGCCTGCAGGGGCTGCCCATACCGTCTTACCGCAACCAACTTTCTTTTTTGAACCTGTTCGACCGCAATGCGGGGCTGGATACGGATAACAACAACCTCTCCGTCACCGGTACCTCCGGGGGCGGTAAGTCATTCCTGATGCAGGGCATCATTCGGCAGGTGCTGGACAGCGGTGGCCGGGCCTGGGTGTTTGATATGGGGGACTCCTACAAGGGACTCTGCCGTAATGTGGGCGGGGTATACCTGAACGCGCTCGACCTGCGCTTCAACCCCTTTGCCAACATTAAGGACATTAGAGCATCCGCCGAGAGTGTCCGCAACCTGCTGGTCGTGCTGGCCAACCCGTCCGGTAACTGCGACGACACCTTTATGTCGCTGTTACTGAAAGCGGTTAAGGAAGTCTGGGACCAGAAGGAGAACACAGCCCAGATTGACGATATCGTGCACTACATGCGGAAAGCGCTGGAGCAGCCGGAATACCGCGATACCACCACCGTGCGTTCGCGTATGGATGAGATTATCGTCGGTCTGGAAAAGTACTGCTCCTGGGGGCTTTATGGCGAGTACTTCAACAGTGAAAAGCCGTCACTGGATGACAATGTGCGTTTCTCCGTACTGGAGATGGGGGAGCTGAAGGACAAGCCTGACCTGCTGGCTGCCGTGATGTTCTCGATGATGATTTACGTCGAGCAGCGGATGTATCTCTCTGACCGTCAGCAACACAAGGTCTGTCTGATTGATGAGGCCTGGAAGCTGCTGTCGAAGGACAACAAGCGGGCGGAAGACTTTATTGAGAACGGCTACCGCACGGCGCGTAAATACAACGGGGCCTATATCACCATCACCCAGGGGATTGAAGACTTCGACGGGCAGAAAGCCAGTGGCGCGGCGAAAGCGGCCTGGGCGAACTCCTCCTTCAAAATCATCCTGCGTCAGAACCGCGATGCGTTCCGTAAATACTGCCTGGATAACCCGGAACAGTTTAACCGGTTTGAACGGGAGGTCATCGAGGGCTTTCCGGCAGCCCGTGAGGCGCATTTCAGTGCCTTTATGCTGCGTTACGGGGGGCAGACATCATTCCACCGCCTGCTGCTCGACCCTATCAGTCGCGTCATGTTCTCATCCGACGGTGAGGATTTTGACTACCGTGAAGCCGGACTCCGTGCCGGTAAAGATATCCACGACATCATCGGAGAACTGGCCTGGCGTAAGTTCCCGCAGGAAATGGAGACACTGACGGAATGGATAAAACACAATCACTGATCCCCTCTGCCGGTACACCGGAAAAATCCCCCACTAAATGCTCCCGTCGCCGTCGTTATCTGAAGTCTGTCGCCGGTGTGGTGGCAGGCATGATGGTGCTGAATGCGGCGGTCTCCCTGTTACTGACAGAGTGGCGCCAGCCAAAAACGGTCAGTTTTGATATGGCCGGAACCGTGAACAGTTTTATGTCACAGGCTGCGGCGCAGGCACTGGATGAAGCCCGGATAAAGGCGCTGACTGCACGTTTTAACCGCGCACTCTCTGACAGTCTGACGGCATATCAGCGCGATCACCGGGCCGTCATTATTGTGGCGCCGGCCGTTGTGGGTGGAGCAGAAGATATTACGGCAGAGATTCAGCAGTCAGTGGCTGCACGTATGGCGGAAGGGAAGTGAGTATGGCAGATGAAATCGAACGTTTTCAGTCTCATCAGGCGATGCTGGAAGCCGATCGCATACAACGTATCCGTCAGCAGTTAACGGGCATCAGTGCCCTGTTCTGCGATGAGTGTGGTGCGCCGGTCCCGGCAGAACGTCGCCGGCTGATACCGGGTGTGCGGAAATGCGTGGGGTGCCAGGAGGTACAGGAGATTCAGGCCCGCCATTACAGGAGGTGGCAGTGAAGTGGATGTGGTGCGGGCTGCTGATCAGCCTGCCGCTGGCGGCGAAGGATCTGGGTGTGCAGGGTGATCTCTGGCCGGTGCAGGAGCAGAGCATGCTTTCCCTGATCCATCAACGGCTGGAGAGCATGGAGGCCAGCGGGCAACTGGCAGAGATGCAGACGCAGTTTAAGGAACGGGTGGTGCAGAACACGCTGCGTCCGAAGCCGGTGGAGGGGCTGCAGACAGACACCCGGTCGCACACACACCGTGTTGATCCGACAGTGAGCGTGACAGCCGATATGGCAGATCAGAACGGGCGCATTTTTGCCCGTAAAGGACAGCGTATTAACCCGCTGGATACCGTGTCATTAGCCGGTCCGTTGTATTTTCTGGATGCGGATGATGAACGACAGGTGGCATGGTTTAAGCAGCAGCCGGCAGAACTGAACCGTAAGGTGATACTGGTCGGGGGAAATATCCGTGATGCCACAAAGGCGCTGAACACGCGAATTTATTTTGATCAGGATGGCACCCTGAGCCGTCGCTTCGGGCTGACCTGGATACCGGCAGTGGTGCGTCAGGACGGGAGTTCACTGGTTGTCACATCGGCAGCTATGCCGGAGGGAAAATCGTGATAAGAAAGACGCTGACAGCCGTTCTGATTGCGCTGGGGCTGTATTCCGGAAATGTGCTGACAGAAGACAAGGATAAAATGTGTGACGGGAATTTTGTTAACCCGATCAGCGATATCTGCTGGGAGTGCATTTTCCCGATGAGCATCGGAGATGTTTCGGTCTTTGACGGTGATGCACCGGATACAGATAACCCGTCCATGCCCCTGCAGATTTGTCCTCTGGTGCCGGTGGGTTACCGCATCGGCATGGCGATTGGGTACTGGGAGCCTTTTGCGCTGACGGACGTGACCCGTTCGCCGTACTGCATGGTTAATCTGGGCGGCTTCAATATTCCGGTCGGAAAAGTCGGTGCTGGTAATGCAGGGCAGGAAGACCGACCCGTGGCAGGTGGTTTTTATCATGTGCACTGGTACAAATACCCGCTGACATACTGGCTGAATATCATCATGTCGATTGCCTGTCTGCAGCGTGGTGATCTGGATATTGGGTATCTGTCTGAACTTGATCCGACCTGGGATGATGATGCGCTGTCGTTAATTCTCTCACCGGAAGCTCTGGTGGTTGCTAACCCGATTGCACAGGGGGCCTGTGCCGCAGATGCGATTAAAACGGTGAAGGGGAAACCCATCAATGCGTTGTTCTGGTGTGCCGGTTCACACGGCAGTCTGTACCCGTTTACCGGAAATATTTCTGATGAATTCAGCCCACAACAGTCGTCGGTGCTGTTATCGGAGCGTATGGCGTTCAAACTGCACCGTCAGGGGATGATCCTGAACAGCATCGGTGAGGACCAGAAGGTCTGCAAGGAATATTACTCGCCGATTATGCCGAAAGACCGTTTTCGCTATCAGATGGTGAACATGCATCCGGATACGAAAGCCTGTCACCCGTTCGGGCGAACGGTGATGGCCTGGGAGGCCGGTCATGCGTCCCCCAATACCAAAAAGAACTACGGCTACCTTATCTGGCGCAAGCGCAATTGTGTGTTCCTGTGAGTGAAAAATATGACAGTAAAAACGATACTGAAAAATTGATATCTGAGGATGATTTTATGATCGCAGAATATGATAAAGAGCGATTCAGTAACAGAATCAGAGGTGAAGTTCATATTAGTGCGGATATCCGTGTCAGTAATTTCATTACAGAAGGCGCAGTTTATGTCACGGTAACTGAATCATCCCTGTACGAGCGAATCTGTCAGTATGCTTTTCAATATGGTGAAGATTTACAGGGGATGTTCAGGAATGAAAAATATGAATATATGTCCTGCTTTGTACGGAATGTGGCAGCATTCAGAACTGAATTTGAAAACGAAGAAATACTAAAGCCTCTTTTTAGTCATGATAAAGGTGAAACCGTTGAGTTTGTTATCAGTTTCCCCGAGATATGCTATCAGGAAGACAGAAATTATCGACATTCATATAAAAAAGGCTGAATTTAATTACCGTAATCAGAAAGGAAGTGTCAATGGAAAATATTCCGTTTTTTCGCAGGACATGCTCTGCTGCCAGGTATGTTGTTGCCTGTGTTCTGCGTGGGCTGTCCTGGTGTCTGATGTACACTATTATTCTGCCGCTGGGCACGATGGCTTTGATGGCTCTGCTGGTTTTATGGAAGGACAATACCACGCCGGGAAAATTACTGGCTCAGGAGATCGAATATGTAAGAGACAGAACACCAGCCGGACTATATCCGGTCCGATACTGTACGGATAATCTTGGTTCTGATTTGGCAATGCCTCCGTCTGTAACGTGTGGTTTTCGCCGGGGAGATGCGGCAGAGTATGCTAGGGAGACTGACCGTTCACTGATGCAACGAGGTTCTGCATTATGGGCAATACTGGCACTGGTATATGCTTCACTGGCGCTGTTCATAAGCGAAACAGTAATGTTGTTTCCTTTGGGAGTGGTAACGATATTCGTAATATTATTATATTTTTGTTCCTGATAGTGTTCTCAGTGATATTGTTTAAGAATAGTAAAATAACAAATATATCAGGGGGGGTATATTTTGTTTGCTTATATCTGAAGGTTGCATTTGTGTGCATTTTTGTGTCTGTGTTTTTTAAATATTTAAGTTCTGATGAATTCATGTCGAAGAGGTGTGTAAGCATAAATGAAGACGGGAATAATAAGAAACCAGATAAGTGATAATATCAAGTACGGCACCTGAGTGCTGGTCTGTCATGATTATCTGTTGTTCCGGTATATCTGCGCGCAGATAAAGCCGATGCTGCCAATAATGAAAATTCTTTCTGAATACCACATCCCCTCTGCATTGACTGTTTTTCCGTAAATTTTAATCAGGAGTATTACTGTGTGGAAGATTGTCTCTGTCTGCAGCATAGCGATGACCTGCATGCTGTCACCCGACATTGTCTGTGCTTCGCAGGACAGTGCAGCTTTTATTGAATCCCTGCGTGACCAGAGCGATATGTTGCGCCGGCAGGCCACTGTACCGGAATTTCTGCAGCAGCCGGCGCCCGGAAAACATAACGATGCGTGGATACAGCGTCTGACCCGAAAATCACAGCAGGCATCCGCCCGCAGTAAAAAAACACCGCGTGCGCTGTATTTTTTATCGTTTTCCATACCGGAAGATGGTCTGATTCGCATGCTGCCGGAGGCCAGGACGCTGGGTATCCCCGCACTGGTTAACGGACTCATCGACAATGACTTCCGGAAAACAGCAGAGGCCGTATTCCGTATTACCCGGGAGAAAAATACCGGCGGTGTTCAGATAGACCCGATGCAGTTTGCAAAATACGGCATCACATCCGTGCCGGCACTGGTAGTGACCTGTGGTGAACGGTATGACCTGATTCGCGGCAATATCCGCCTGAAAGCGGCGCTGGAGCGGGTGGCGAAGGAAGGAGAGTGTGCCCCGGTGGCTGAGGCGATTCTCAGGGAGAGTGAACGATGAAACGCGTTATCGTGATGATGCTGGCAGCACTGACCACCTTCGGAACGGGATTGCAGGCCAGTGATAAATACGGTTCAGGGAAACAGTTTGCGGACAGCCTGAAGGGAAATGGCTCAGGTGTCCTGAATAACTTTAAGCCGGGAGAGGTGATTCCCGGCTATACCGAAAATCCGCCGGAATCGGCGCATTACGGTGGCGTGACATCATCCAGTTCTGCCAGCCTTGAGAGCGCAGGTGCCAGCGCCCTGAATAATTCGGAAGTGGGGAAACTGACGTCAGAAGTCATCATGAATCGCCCCAAAGACCCCATTTCTATGGATGCGCCATTTATCAGTGGCGGTTTTGATGTCCAGGATAAAGCCGATATCGTCACGAACGGCACGTATGATAACTGTGAAACCGTGAATGTCAGTAAAACGGAAATCACGTCGCATGTCTGTGAGCGGACACCGGCGGCCGAGCTGACCTGCACCCGTAAGGCCAGCATAAAGGACAATGTTGTCCGGAAAACAGTACGCAGAACTTACCAGAAGGTTGTCACGCTTGATTACAGCACTACAAACTGGAAATGGAACGGTGCACTGAGTATCCCGGAAAAGGGACGACTGCTGCACGTTGCCGTTGATGGTGAGCGTCTGATTATTCCCTGGAACAGCAACTGTAACCGGGAAAGCATTTCAGAGAAGTGTAAGGCTTCTGTCAGAGAGACCATCAGTCTTATGGGGCGGGACTTTCCTGTCGACGTTGTGGTGTATCCCCGCAGGGATACTATTTGTACGGGAGGGCAGAATTCACACTGCACATATCCTGTGCGGGATGGATGGGGCCGGATTCATCAGACGTTTGATACGGATATGCAGGTTTCAGCCGGGCAGTCATTCCCGGTGATGAAGACATCAAAGACCTTTGAATTTTTAAAAAACATGGCCTCTGTGCAGGTGACAATAACACTGACTCTGGATGTTGAGGTTACCGAACATAAGCCTTCTGTGGAGTGGGTGGAAACCTGCCCGTTTAATAAGGCTGAAGAAGTCCTGCAGGGAAGTCAGTGCACGGAAGCCGGAGGGAACAGGACGATTAATATCGACGGGAAAACCTATACCGTTTACAGCGACTGCTGGGCCTGGAAAGACACGTATCTGAAACAGGAAGCGGATAACGGCAGTTGTGATGTGTATATGAAGAATCCGGCCTGTACGGCATCGCGCGTGAACTGCCAGGAAAAGAGTGGCAGCGCCTGTCTTCAGGAAGAAGTGACCTTCTCCTGCGAGAAAAAGGTGACCGGGGAAGCGCAGTTATGCAGTGGTCAGCTGGTTTGTGCAAATGGTGAATGTGACGCTATTGAGAACGGAACATCTGACGGTTTTGGTAAGGCGGTATCGGCGCTGGCAGCGGTCACGGCTGCGGCACAGGATGTGGCTGCCATGAATGATGTGAATGTCCGGGCGTTCACCGGCAAACCAGTGGAGTGCCGGATGGCCATCGCCGGATTTAACAACTGCTGTAAGGACTCCGGCTGGGGACAGGGCATTGGTCTGGCACACTGTGACAGTGAAGAAAAGGCGCTGGGGAAAGCCAAAGAAAAACTGCTCACCGTTTATGTCGGCACATACTGCTCGAAGAAGGCGCTGGGTGTGTGCCTGCAGAAGAAGAAAGCCTACTGTCAGTTTGATTCGAAGCTGGCACAGATTGTTCAGGCTCAGGGGCGCAAAGGGCAGCTGGGTATCGGTTTTGGCAGCGGAAAGCATCCTGACTGCCGGGGCATCACGGTGGAAGAGCTGCAGTCGCTGCGGTTTGACCGGATGGATTTCAGCAACTTCTACAGTGACCTGAATGCCGGCACCACCATTCCGTCAGACAGTGAACTGGCTGAACGTGTGAAAGAGCAGGTTGCTTCGGCGCTGCAGCAGTCCGCAGGAAAGGGACAGTAAGATGAGACCGGTTGTTTTACTGCTTATTACCTCGCTGGGGCTGCTGATATCCGGTCATGGGCGAGCGCAACGTGAACCGGTCCGTACCTATGTGGACGAACCGATAGTGGGCTGGCACTGGTACAACGAACCTCAGAAACAGGATGAGGAGGAAACGCCGCCACCGGCCACAGTTCCCCTGACCTCTCTCCCCCCGACAACGCAGATGAAAGTCCTTCAGCGAATGACGGAGGAGCGGCTGAATACCGCCATTCTCTACCCGACGGTGGAGAATTTTACGGCCTACATGAAGATGCAGAACTTCTGGACCAGTCAGGCCAGTCGCTTCAGTGCCGTGGCCACCAAATCCCTGCTGATGCATCCGGAGCTGGATTACAACCTGCAGTACAGCCACTACAACAGCACGGTTCCGCTGCAACTGCAGGCTGACCAGAACCGTCAGGTGGCAGCCATTCGTCAGCTGGCCAGTCAGTACGGGCTGTTCTTCTTTTACCGGGGGAATGATGCACTGGATGGTGAGCTTGCAAAGGTGGTGCAGCGTTTCTCTGACGAATACAACGTTGCGCTGATTCCGGTCAGTATGGACGGTGCCCGGAGCGAGGCACTGCCGCAGACGCGTCCTGACAGTGGTCAGGCTCAGCGGCTGGGCGTGACGCATCTCCCGGCACTTTTCCTGGTTGAACCGGGGGCAGAGCGTTACCAGCCGCTGGCTTATGGCTTTATGACGCAGGATGACCTGATGAAACGATTTTTAAGTGTGGCGACAGATTTTGCGCCACGGTCGTGAACGAAACGGAGAGATGTATGACACGCGAACGTTTTACTGAAAATCTGCTGATGTACCCGGGAATGGCGCTGATGGTTGCTTCCGTTATCTGGTTTTATCTGGCCGGTCTTCTGTCCCTGCCTGCAGAGGCTGTCAGTGATGAACTGGCATATGCCCTGTACCAGATGACGCTGGTTCGTGATGCACTGGCAATATTTGTTATCGGGGCGACGCTGGGATTATCCGGTCTGGGACTGGCTGCTTTTCATGCCTGGAAGAAATGGCACACAGCACCGGCAGAGGAACAGTGATATGTGGAAGCAGGCCCTGACGGGTTTATTGCTGGTTGCCGCCTGTGTGCAGGCGTCGTCCACGCTGGAAGAACTGCGCCAGCTTGAAGCGCACAAGACAACGCCGGGTAAGGCCAGCCAGATACAGACTGCCGCCACTTCTTCATCACCTGTGGCTCCCGCAGTCCCTGAACGCCGGGATTACCGTCTGCCGGACGGCCGGGTGGTCAATCTGAAGAACTACAAACTGGTGTTGTTCATGCAGTCACGCTGTGGTTACTGCCAGCAGTTTGACCCGTTACTGAAGCGCGTGACCGCACAGATGGGGCTGGATGTTTTCCCGTACACCCTGGACGGCATGGGAGATGCGTCTTTCCCGGATGCCATTCCGGCAACAGAAGCTGTGATTCGTGATATGTGGAGCAATATGCGACCGGTGACCCCGGCAGCGTTCCTGGTGGAAGTGAATACCCTGAAAACACTGCCATTGCTGTATGGCATTGTGGACGAGCAGACGCTCAGGCAGCGTATTGATGAAGGGCTGGGATTTGCGAATGCTGCTGTTACAGGAACAGGCAGCAGTATGAAAGCATCACCTGAATTTCCACGCTAAGTTCTGATTCTCCCTTTTTTCTTCTGATTACTCCGACGGAATTCTGGTCACCATGAACCAAAAAATTTCATCTCTGCTCCGGCAGACAACACTGTCATGCCTTGTGGCTGCAGTTCTGGTTATTCCTGCGCAGGCTGACGTCAATAACGACCTGAACAAATTCTTCAACAAGCTGGGCTTCGAGGGCAATGCCACCCGCGCAGCTGTCTGGCAGGGGCAGGCGGCAGGCTATGCCACCGGCGGTAATCTGTTCTTACGCAATCAGGTGAATAATCTGCAGATAGCCTCCTTCACTCCACCGCATATTTCCGCCGGTTGTGGTGGTATTGATGCCTATCTGGGGTCCTTTTCCTTTATCAACAGCGAACAGATTGAGCGTTTTGTGAAGCAGTTGATGGGGAACGCTGTGGGGTACTTTTTTGACCTGGCGCTGCAGACTGCCGTACCGGGGATGAAACAGGTTAAGGATTTTATGCAGAAGCTGGCCAGCGACCTCAACAACATGAATGTCTCCTCCTGTCAGGCCGCGCAGGGCATCATCGGCGGCCTGTGGCCGAAGAACTCCGTACAGTCACAGAAAATCTGTCAGGACATTGCCGGTGAAACCAACATGTTCTCAGACTGGGCGGCGTCACGACAGGGTTGCACTGTAGGTGGTCAGATGGACAAGGTGCTGGATAAAGCGCCGGAGAACATGAAAGACCAGGTGATGAAAGACCGCAATCTGATGTGGGATATCCTGCAGAAGAACGACATGATGAACGGCAACACCGAGCTGATGGAGCTGGTCATGAATGTGACCGGAACGCTGATTTTTGATGATAAAGGTGAAATTAAGTTTATTGGCCCGCAGGCTAATCATCAGGGACTCATTCGTGCACTGATGTACGGAGGACAGGCCACTATTTTTGGTTGCACGGATACTAAAAAATGCACCAAAACAAATAACCGCACAGTGACGGTCAGCCAGAACAACAGCCTGAATCAGCGTGTGCAGAACATGATAAAGAATATCTCTGACAAACTGGTCAGTGATGACCCGCTGACCAGTCAGGAAAAAGGCTTTATTGAAAGCACCAGCGTGCCCATTCTGCGTTACCTGGTGGACCCGCAGATGCTGAACATCTCCACCTTCTACCCGTCACTCTCTGATTACATTGCCTATGACATCCTGCTGCAGTACCTGAACGAACTGCTGAGTCAGGCCCGGGTGCAGGCCGGCAGTAAAAACTTCCCGGAAGAGCAGATGAAGATGTTACGGGAGAACTTCTCTGAAGCCTCCCGCCAGCTGGAAGGGCTGCAGGCCCAGGTGGATGTGAAGGCGAACACGCTGATGGAGCTGGAGCAGCGTATGGGCTATCTGCGCCAGCAGGTATCCACGCAACTGATGAGTCGTTATGAGCAGAACCTGAACTATACATCTGTATCCTCTGCACAGCTGACGACAGGAGGTAACTGATGAGCATGGTGGATACCGTTTATGTCATGAGTGGCGGTGAGTTCTTCCAGGCGGCATTTAATGGCGTGGCCACGCTTATCGGCACATCCACATGGGACTCCCTGTTTCATATAGTGGGATTCTTCTCCGCGATGGCACTCTTTTTTGTTTATATCCGGGGTCATGACCCGAAGGAAGTGCTGAAGTTTATTGCGGTGTTCATTCTGATAACCAGTGTGCTGGTTATTCCGAAACGTACCGTGCATATCATCGATATGACGAATCCCACCCTGGTGCTGCGGGTGGACAATGTGCCGACCGGGCTGTCGGTGCCGTTCCGGTTTATCACCAGTATTGGTGGCTCCCTGACGAAAATTTATGACTCCGTGTTCCATACCCCGGACTCTGTGGCCTACAGCAAAACCGGTATGTTGTTTGGTGCCACCCTGATGGCCAACACCACGGATGTGGTGGCACAGAACGGCGACCTGGCCATGCTGCTGAGCGAGTATGTGCAGCAGTGTGTAATCGGCGACATTATGCTGACACACAAGTACAGCATGGCTGAACTGATGCAGTCATCCGACCCTTATGAAATCATCTTCCGCAAACCCAGCCCGCTGCGTGGCGTGATTGTGCCACGTGGCAACAGCCTGGCGCAGGCAGGATTCCAGACCTGTGAGGCGCTGGCCAACAATGTGCTGAAGCGTGAACTGAAAGTGGATACGACAAAGGGCGGAAAGACCTGGGATTATTATGTTAACCGCTTCATTGGCCCCCGTGCCAGCGCCGATACGCTGTTCGGTCTGATGATGGCGGACAGCTATGGTTTCTACTATCAGGGCGGACGGGATGCCAGTGAAATTCTGCGCCAGAATGTGGTGATGAACGCCATAAAACAGGGTATCACCACCCATACGGCAGCCAGCGGCAACGTCGCCAGCCTGGTGAATATGGCGGACCAGTCATCGAACAGCAAAATGCGCCTCAGCTGGGCGGCGTCAGGTGGTCTGGCAGCCACATTTGTGCCGGTGATGCATACTGTCCTGATGGCCATGCTGGTCGGAATGTTCCCGATAATCATTCTGCTGGCCACCATTCATGGTCTGACACTGCCGGTACTGAAAGGCTATGTGTTCTCCCTTGTTTATCTGCAGAGCTGGCCACCACTGTATGCCATTCTGAACTACGCGATGGCGTTTTACCTGAAAGGCGAAACGAAGGGGATGAATTTCTCCCTGTCGAATCTGAACACCATCCAGCAGACTCACAGTGATATCGGGCTGATGACTGCCTGGCTGTCAAATTCGATTCCGTTTATTGCTGCCGGTCTGGTGTTTGGTCTGTGGCGTGTGGTTTCACAGGCGGGGAACTATCTGGGCTCATCCATTAACAGCACAGCCTCGTCTGCTGCCTCTCAGGCTGCAGACGGTACGTGGGCGTTTAACAACATGCAGATGGAGAATGTCTCCGGCTTTAAATGGGACACCAACCAGTCCGTGCGTGACGGTCAGATGCTGACCCAGCATGCCAGCGGTGCGACAACAACAAAAACAGCAGGCGGTGGCATTCTGCATGATGGTAAATCGGCGATTTCCAGTCTGGCGACGGATATTCAGTTTGGTCGCATGCTCAGCAGCAGCTATCAGGCGCAACAGCGCGAGGCGGAAAGCCAGGTGCAGAGTCTCAGTAACAGCATCAGTCATGGCAGCCAGCTGGTCGGCAGTCAGCTGACGCAGTGGGCGCAGCAGCGGGGCAACAGCGATACAGTGGTAAGCGGTGCTGACAGCAGCCGGGCCACCACACTGACGCAGGCCATCAACAAACTGAACAGCGTGGCTGATTCACTGGCAAAACGTGCCGGTATCAGTACGTCTGAAGCGGTTACGGAGGTACTGAATAAATCGCAGGATATGAAATTTAATGTTGGCGGGCATGCTGAAATTGGGGTAGATACTAAAAAACCAATACTCGGAAAGCTTGTTGAGTTTACAACTGGAGTTAGCGGAGGGGGGAAACTGTATACCGATTTGGGGTATACAGGTACGAATGGCTCGGCGCATGGCATTAGCTCGGATATCAGTTCAAGATCTGGGCATGATCGCAGCCTGACCGCGCAGGAAACCAAAGATGTGCGTGATGCCATGGATGTCATTAATAACCATCGCACGACGGATAACAGCAGCCATACCGACAATGCCTCTTCGTCCCTGTCTGAGCAACTGGCCAGCAACCTGAGCGATTTGCAGAGCCAGATTAAGCAGTATAATGATGCACTTAACCGCAGCCATGAATATGCTCAGATGGCCAGTTATGCGGAAAACAACAGTGCAAGTATTAACAGCAACTACAGCCAGGAGTTTGTTAACTATGTGCATCAGTCTGCACCGGGACGTGCCACGACCGTGCTGACCGATGCCGGAAATCCGTCACTGCGGGCAGAGCGGGAACAACTGGCGCAGGCATTTGTGGATGAGAAACTGAAACCCCAGCTGGAGCAGGAATTCAGGGAAAACCGGTTGCGGGCTTCAGAAGGTATGGGCAGCGTCGGGCCGACCGTGGATATGCAGAGTGACCTGAAGCGAGCGTATGCAGAGAATTTTGCTGATATGCAGCAACGGGCTTCCGGCGCATCGGTTCAGGGTGCAGAGCAGATCCAGAAACAGGTGCGTGATACCCGTCAGACTGTGGAAGCGCAGGTGCTGAAAAATGAGCAGGAAATGGCATCATCTCAGCAGGAACTGAAGACACAACGGAACACGCTTGCGGGGCAGCATAAGGAGAGTGAAGGAGCATATAACGAAGCATTAAAGCAGGAGCATTCAGAGCAGTCGTTTGGGTGGAATTCAGATAAGGACGAAGAAAATATGCGGCATCTGAAGGATATTGTGAAGTGAAAGGGTAATTAGTTATGGAATATAACTCTATTGCATATTGGTCAGAAAAATTAAACACTTTTAACTGGAGTACTGATAGGCCTCGAAATTGGCGCTGTTGTAAGCCTGGTGTAAAGATTTCTGCTGTATGTTTTATTATATCATTAATTATGGCTGTATATGTGTCGGTCACTGATAATGGCGAGTTTTGGATTAGCATGTTCTGCTTAGGAGGCTTTTGTTTATTTCTTGGTATCATTACGATTTTTATATTATGGCAGACGCATTTGGTGCTTGGGATACTTGAAGATATTTTACCGATGTCAAAACTTATTTCTGAGGCTAAGGCTATAAAAAAGAGTATGGTTGTATATGGACTTTGCCTTGGTTTGAGTGTAATCGCTATTGGTGTTACGGTTAGTTCTTCATTTTTATTTTTTTCTGGTTGTGTGTTTTCAATAACAGGGTTGATATTTTCTGTTTTTTTTGCATTTAAGATAGATGGTATCCTTCCTAAGGAATTTCTATATATTTTGAGAATAAAATACTTGCAAAATATGGGGCGATTGCAACCAGAAGTAATGAAGCAATTATCTATTGAGGAAGTTTCTTCGCAAATAAATGCTGTGAGTAACAATTCATTAGTAGAAAAACGTAAAAGTTTTTTTTCTGGTGGAGTTAACCCAGCAACAGGAATTCCTATGATTAATGATGCATTCGATGCTGCAGGCAACCCTTTCGGATGCGATTTTTTGCAGTCAAATCGTATTTCTACATTTTTTGACAACTCTATAGATAATATATCAACAGGATTCAATTCAGCATCCGGTTTACCAATGGTGAATGAGTCTTTTGATATTAACGGAGATGTTTTGGGGACAACATCCCATTTTTATAATGATCACCATCACAATCACAATAGCCATAGCTGGGATGACCGTTGGTGAAAATGCAGGTACGATTCATGCGATAACCCAGAGGTGTTATCAGCAATTGTTTTTCGTTTAAGGATAAATCTATGTTATTAAATCGTAAAAATAACTTTATCGCTGCGGTTGTTCTGGGGGCGTTTCTCCTTTCTGGCTGTGGTGCGATGAGCACTGCAATTAAAAAGCGTAATCTGGAAGTCAAAACCCAGATGAGTGAAACCATCTGGCTTGAACCTTCCACGGATCGCACCGTTTATCTGCAAATCAAAAATACTTCCGATAAGGACATGAGTGGCCTTCAGGGGAAAATTAACAGCCAGGTGCAGGCGAAAGGCTATCGTATCGTGAATAATCCTGCCGACGCGCATTACTGGATTCAGGCGAACGTACTGAAAGCCGATAAAATGGATTTGCGGGAAGCACAGGGCTTTCTGAGTCGGGGGTACGAGGGGGCTGTTCAGGCTGCGGCGTTAGGGGCAGGCATTACAGCCTATAACTCCAATTCTGCCGGTGCCACGCTGGGGGTAGGACTGGCTGCCGGCCTTGTGGGAATGGCGGCTGATGCGATGGTGGAAGATATCAACTACACCATGGTAACTGATGTGCAGATCGCAGAGCGCACTTCCGCGCAGGTGACGACTGACAATGTGGCTGCGCTGAAGCAGGGAACGTCGGGTTATAAAGTGCAGACCAGCAGTGAAACAGGTAACCAGCATAAATATCAGACGCGTATTGTGTCCAGTGCCAACAAAGTTAACCTGAAATTTGAAGAAGCCAAACCGGTTCTTGAAGATCAGTTAGCAAAATCTATTGCTAATATTCTGTAATTTTTCTGATTCCCGCTGAATCCGCCAGCGGGAATGCCTTTACTGACATTTCACAAAATCTTATTCAACAGCGAAAAAAATAATTTCTCTTTTCGCAGTGTCTGACCTGTTCACATAATGGAGTTTCTATGGCTACTCCTGTAGAAGATAAACTTGTTGCGCCGCCAGAATATATTCATGAAACACCAATACCAACCACGCACATACAATATATCAATAAACCCGCATATAACCTTGTCGATTTTATTAATGATAATATTGGTATAATGACCGTTTTATGTTTTTTTATTCTGGTAATGATAATTGCCTGGTTCTTTTTTCGGAGAAATAAAGAAAATCACGCTGTTGAGTGTTATGACTATTCTGCGTGTCTTTCAACGCGAAAAGAGTACCATCTCCTTACTCTCGTTGTTGTGGCTCCGGATACGTTACCATTGTTACAGCTTTGTCAGCAGATCGGGGATATCATTCGTCAGCATGGGCAACAGCTGGTCTGGATGCCGGGAATAAGCCGTATTGACGGGATTCAGGAGGATAATGTGACCTGGGCATTGCATTCTGCCTGCCTGGATGAAAAATCCGGCGAAATACTTTCAGGAAGAATCAACCCGGAAGGCGGATATTTTTTTCGACCAAAAGAATCTGGCGGCCCGGAAACACATCAGCGCCTGTGTCTGCAAATTCAGTATAAAAGCGGAAAAGATATTCAGTTTGTCATTGGATTAATTGAAAGAGCATTGCACATGATGAACTGCGGCTATCGTGCCGGAGGGCATATTTTCCGGGGAGAGGGATATACGTGGAATATGAATGGAGACTGATAATAAATGGAGTATGTTGTTTTTCTGGCAGTAATACTGCTTATCCTGATCCTTCCCGGAAGAACGAAGAAATATACAGGGAATCAGAAATACATTGACCGGCTTTTAAAAAAACATCGTTGTTATCAGTCAAAGCATTTTATGACTGCGCGCGAACGTGAATTTTTTCGTGAACTCTGCCGCGCGCTGGCGGGATACCCTTTGCTGGTGATGGCGCAGGTTCGTCTGGTTGATGTGGTTCAGGTTTGCCCCGGGTTCTCTGAGGCAGAGAACAGAAGGTTATTCCGGCAGATTTCGCAATGGCACTGTGATTATGTGGTTGTGGATCAGCAGGATTTCACTGTCAGGGCCATTATCGAACTGGATGATCGCTCTCATCTGCGCCCGGAACGTCAGCGCCGGGATGCGTTATTTAATCTGGTTGTCATTCAGGCCGGTATTCCGTTGCACCGGCCCCGTTCTGTTAAACAGGTGAATGACGTCGCCGCCAGTATTATTCGCCATATCTGATTTTTATTTTTCTGATGTTCTTTAATAACCGGGTACTTATATGAGCTCAACCAAACATATCACGCAGGGTGGGCAGGTATTCAGCTATATGCTGAATATGTTCATGCAGGTAAACAAACGCGTTTCATTCTGGTTAATCTGGTTTTTCGTTATTTTTTTGCCGCTATTTTTCTGGTTGCGTCTGCCCTGGGAAACTATCCGTAATGGCGGACTGTACTGGTGGTTGTCACTTACTGCCCGTGGAGAAAAGGCGCTGTACCGGGTTCCGCCTGTCTATGACATTCCCTGGAACGGGCAGGTGTTGCACGCAACGTCGGAGCAGATCCTGAAAGACGATTATATGGTCTGGGCCGGCAATATGTTCCTCCAGGAGCTGTATCTGGCTTTGTTCTGGGCCTCTGTGGCGGTCGGCGTGCTGGCCTTTCTGATTTTCCGTTTTCTGCGTCGTCTGGGGGAAAAACAGGCACAGGATGAGCGCATGGGGGGCCGTGAGTTGACTGATGATGTGAAAGCTGTGGCCCGGGAGATGCATCGTCGTGGGCAGGCTTCCTCTATCTGTATCGATCAGCTTCCGCTGATATTAAATGGCGAAGTGCAGTATCTGATGATGTACGGCACGCCGGGATCGGGTAAGTCCAACACCATCAACAAGCTGCTGAAGCAAATCCGGGCACGCGGCGATATGGCCATTATTTACGATAAAGGCTGTTCCCTGATTAAAAAGCACTTTAATGAACGGGATGACACCCTGCTTAATGCGCTTGATCGCCGCTGTGCGTACTGGGATATGTTCCGTGAGTTTGAGTCCATTCCGGATTTTGACAGTGCAGCAAGCACGCTGATTCCGATGGGCACAAAAGAAGACCCCTTCTGGCAGAGTTCCGCCCGTACCATTTTTTCTGCGGTGTCATATCGTCAGAAAAAGAAAGGTATCCACTCCTACAACGCGTTGTTGCGTACGCTGCTTGCCATTGATCTGAAGGCCCTGCGTGACTATCTGGCCGGAACGGAGGCCAGCAACCTGGTGGAAGAGAAGGTGGAAAAGACTGCCATCTCCATCCGTAGTGTGCTGACCAACTATGTCAAGGCATTGCGTTATCTGCAGGGTATTGAACGTACCGGACGTCGTCCGTTTACCATCCGGGAGTGGATGAGTGCTGTCAACGATCCACAGATTAAGCAACATGGCTGGTTGTGGGTGACCAGTAATGCCCGCCAGCATGAGTCACTGAAACCACTGATTTCCATGTGGCTGGCGCAGGCGGCTAACTGTCTGCTGGGTATGGGGGAAAACCTGCACCGCAGAGTCTGGTTTATCTACGATGAGCTTCCTTCACTGAACAAACTGCCGGAGTTGCCGGGCGTGCTGGCTGAGGCACGACGATTTGGTGGGTGTTTTGTGCTGGGGTTTCAGGCCAAAGCCCAGATGGATTTTACTTACGGAAAAGAGACGGCTGACGCCATGCTGGGGCTGGTGAATACCCGTTTCTTTTTTCGATCGCCATCCAGCACAGAAGCGGAATGGGTACAACGTGAGATTGGGCAGCGCCGGGATAAGGTTTTCAGTGAGCAGTACAGCTATGGTGCGGATACCGTGCGTGACGGTGTCTCCTTCAGCAAGGTGGAAGAAGACCGCTATCTGGTGAACTACACCGATATCCAGAAACTGCCCAATCTCAGCTGCTATGTCACGTTTCCCGGTGATTATCCGGCTGTTCGTATGAGTATGCGTTACGAAAAGATAAAGGACTGTGCAGAGGATCTGCAGATGCGGGAAATCAACGACAGCCTTGATCCGGAGATTGAATCTGAAATCAGCCGCCGCGAAGAGGAAGAGGGCGATATTACGGCGCTGTTGGCCCGGCTGGAGCAGGGTGAGGTCAGAAAAGATGACGAACAGAACAAAACGGCGCCCCAGCCTGAACAGGCAGAATCACTTAACAATCCGGTACTGGCTGCAGCGGTGACTCAGGGGACAGCGGCTGCGATGACAGGCGGGACGGGTGAGAGCAACCCTGTGGAAGAAAAGGCACCTGTGGCGGAGCTGACTGAAATTGTGGACAAAGAAACCGGGGAAATCCTGTATCCGGACGATGAGCGGTATGACGAACTCTGCAGAGATTCAGGCCAGGCACAGGAAGCAATGCGACAGGATGAACGCAATCTGGTGAGTCACCAGACGAATGAAGCGCGTGAACAGGATGATGACCGCGAGGTGAACTGGTAATGCTGAGTATTGCACCCATTGCCGGTGGTGGCGCAGGCTATTACACATCGCAGGATAACTACTATTTTCTGGGCAGCATGCAGTCCCGGTGGTTAGGGGAAGGGGCAAAATTGCTGCAACTGGAAGGGCCGGTGGATGCTTTCCGGCTGGATGAGCTGATTGCCGGACGTCTGCCCAATGGCGTCAGTCTGGAGAGAATGGAAGGCGGCATTAATGTGCATCGCAGCGGTTATGATCTGACATTTTCTGCCCCCAAAAGTGTGTCTGTACTGATTGCGCTGTATGGTGAGAATCGTTTACTGGAGGCCTGGAACAGGGCAGTAAGTGAAACGCTAAAAGAAGTTGAATCGCTGGTTTCCAGCCGGGTGATGAAAGAGGGAGAGACAGAGACACAACTGACACAGAAAGCGGTTATTGCCACATTTAATCATGACACTTCACGGAATCTGGATCCGCAACTTCATACCCATGCATTGTTCCTGAATATGACACCAACGGAAAGTGGCTGGCGAACGCTGGCAAGCGGTACGGTCAGGAAAGACGGATTTATTGAAGCTGTTTATGCGAACCAGTTAGCTCTGGGGCAGATACAACTGAATTTATTGCGCCGTCAGGTTGAGGCGATGGGCTATGAGACGGTGGATACCGGGAAAAATGGTCTGTGGGAGATTAAAGGTGTTCCGGTCGATATTTTCTCAACCCGCAGTCAGCAAATCCGGGAAGCGGTCGGGGATGATGCATCGGCTAAATCCCGCAGTGTGGCTGCGCTGGATACCCGTCGTGCCAAACAGAAAGAGCCGGACAGAGAAGAACTGCTGACAGAGTGGCATGAGCGTATTGACCGGACAGGATTCAGTTACCGGGCATTGCGGGAGAAAGCGGCAGAACGGGAAGCCCTGCTGCAGTCTGCCCGTTCTGTTTCTGAACCGGAAAAGGCTGTTTTGTCAGGAGAGGCCGGAGGGTATTCTCAGCGGGAGCAATTGTCTTCATCCACTTCTGACCAGCGTGAAGGCGTGACCGTACCGTCAGTGATGCGGGATGCTGTGTCACAGGCTATCTCCCTGCTGAGCGACCGCAGGGCGCAGTTTACCTACTCCGATGTCCTGAGCAGGACGTTGGCACTGGTGGAGGCTGAACCGGGCAGTATTGCCATGGCTCGTGCCGGGATTGAGCAGGCCATCAGCAGCGGCGAACTGGTGCCACTTGATAAGGAAAAAGGGCTTTTCACCTCCTCCATTCATCTGCTCGATGAGCTGAGTGTGCAGCAGCTGGCACAGCAGGCGATGCGCGAAAACCGGGTAATGGTGGCCATGCGACCTGAAATGCCCCTGCAGGGCGCGGCTGCGATTCTGGCTGACACACTGCCTGCGGTGGCCATTATCAGCACCGGGCGGGGAATGGCGACACAGCGGGAGCAGATACAGGCTGTAGTGGCGATGTCAGAAGGTCAGGGACGGCAGGTGCAGGTGATGGCACCGGACAGGAAGATGACTACTTTTCTGGCAGAGCAGCAGGGGCTGAACGGAAAAGTGAGCGGGAAGGATTTGCTGACCGGGGAGGGGCTGAAGCATGACAGTACGCTGGTGATTGCCGGCGCGGAGAAACTGTCTGTTAAGGAGACAGTCACGCTGCTTGACCAGGCGTTGCGTAACAATGTGCAGGTGCTGCTGATGGATGGCGGGGGTCGTAAGGGCACCGGAAATGCGCTGGCCACACTGGAAGACGCCGGCGTGGTGCGGCTTCAGGGGGGAACGGACAGGGGCGTCAGGGTGTCGGTGATAAGTCACGGTGACCGCCGGCAGCGTTATGAACAGCTGGCCCTGGATTATGCTGTTCTGCACACACAGGGCGAGAGCGTGGTGGCGCAGGCCCCTGGTCGTGAGCAGCGGGCGCTGACGGAGGCCATCCGTCAGTCACTGAAAGCGGCCGGAGAGCTGGGCGACAGGGAGGTAACGGTATCCACGCTGACGCCGGTGTTCCTCGACAGTAAAAACCGCAGACTGACGGACAGCTACCGGGAAGGACAGATACTGGAACGGTATGATGCAGAGCGCCGGAGGTCTGAGCGTTACACCATTGACCGGGTGACGGCCCGCAGTCGCACACTGACGCTGACGGATGAGAAAGGCAGAAGTCAGCTGATAAAGGTCCGGGACATGGACAGCAGCTGGCGGTTGTATCAGCCCGGAACGCTTCCGGTGGCTGAAGGTGAAAAGCTGATGCTGCTCGGCAGTCACGGAAAACTGCGTGCAGGTGACAGTGTCACGGTTGAACGCATCACAGACCGGACGCTGACGGTCCGGCAGGGGGAGCGCCGGCATCGCCTTCCGGTTGCAGACGGACTGAAAATCAGTCAGGGATACGTGACCACGCCCGGAAAAACGGTGAGTGAACAGGGCGTTGTTCTGGCTGCCGTCTCTGCCCGTGACACGCAGGCACAGACGCTGAACACACTGGCCACCAGTGGTGACCGGGTGCAAATTTATACGTCACTGTCAGAAGAAGACGCACATGCGCGTCTTGCCCGTTCTCCACTTTACCGGCAGGCCCGGGAGCAGGTCAGTCCGGAGGGTAAGCCGCTGGATACAGCCATGCAGCAGGCCCGGGACAGTGTGATGCCGGTGACTGAAAAAGCGGTACGTCAGGCCATAACGCTGGCACAGGGCAGCAGTGTGGTCTTTTCCCGTCAGGATGTGGTACTGGAGGCACTGAAAGCGCATCCGTCAGTGACACCATACGGTATTCACCACACATTTGCAGAACTGGTTCAGCGCGGAGAAATCCTGTCCGTGCCGGGTGACGGAAGTGCCGGTCGTTATGTGCCGGCTGAAACCTGGCTGCAGGAAAAAGCCATTCTGCGCACAATGGCAGAAGGAAAGAACACGCAACGCCCGCTGATGGAAACTGTGGACCCGTCTCTCCTGACTGGTCTGACGTCAGGCCAGCAGGCAGCCAGCCGGTTGATTCTTGAAAGCACGGACCGTTTTGTGGCCATTCAGGGCTATGCCGGTGTGGGGAAAACCACACAGTTTCGCAGTGTCCTGGCGGCGCTGGACACGTTGCCGGAAGGGCTGCGGCCGGTTGTGCTGGGGCTGGCGCCCACGCACCGGGCCGTCAGTGAAATGCAGGGTGTAGGGGTGAAAGCACAGACTATCGCCTCTTTTCTGATGGACACGGAGCGACGTCAGCAGAGTGGTGAACAGCTTAACTTCTCAAATACCCTGTTTCTTATCGATGAAAGCTCCATGGTGGGCAACCGGGACATGGCTGACGCACTGGTCCGCATCGCCGCCGCAGGAGGTCGTGCGGTTCTGTCCGGTGACTGTCTGCAGTTACAGCCGGTGGCCAGTGGTGCGCCTTTTACCCTGATGCAGCAGCGCAGCGCCATCGATGTGGCGGTGATGAAAGACATTGTGCGTCAGTCACCGGAACTGCGACCGGCGGTGTATGCCCTGCTGGAAGGGCGTACCGGCGAGGCGCTGGACACGATACGCCGCGTTTCACCGGAACAGGTGCCCCGGGATAATGGCGCATATGTACCGGCATCATCGGTGACTGAAATTCGCCAGACCCGCGAACAGAGAGAAACGCAGGGAGACAGGGTGATATCCGCCATCGTGGATGATTACACCGGACGCACTGCAGAGGCCCGGCGTCAGACGCTGATTGTCACCCAGACAAACGCGGATGCAATGGCCATAAATGCCGGCATTCATGACCGTCTGCATGAGGCCGGAAAGAGCGGAGAGCAGGAACTTCCGGTAACGGTGCTGGTCAGGGAAAAAACACAGACAGAAGCCCTGAAATCCGTTGCAGGACTGGCACAGCATAATGGCGGTGTGGCGCTGATAAATCAGCAGTATTACACCATTCACAGCCCTGATGCAGCAAACGGTGTGGTGATGCTGCGTGATGCAGAAGGCCGGGACCACCTGCTTTCCGCTTTTGAAAGCAGTCTGCGGGATATTGCGGTATTTTCCCGGCGTGAAATCCGGCTGTCGGAAGGTGACCTGGTGCGCTTCACCCGCCAGGACCGGGAACAGGGACGGGATACCCAGACACTGTGGGAGGTTTCCGGGATAGCTGATAACGGTGATATCACGCTGAAGCACGGTGAAAATACCCGGCTGGTTCAGCCGGGGCGTGAGATGTCGGATATGCATCTGGATTACGGCTATGCCGGTACGGCACACCGGGCACAGGGGGCCAGTGAAGCCTTTGTGATAGCCCTGGCCGGGGCAACTGACGCGCGCCAGCGGCTTGCCTCCCTCAGTGATGCGTATGTGGCGCTCTCGAGGATGAAGCAGCATGTGCAGGTGTATACCGATGATACCGGAAAATGGCTGGCATCCGTGGCGGCCAGTGAAAGCCGGAAGACAGCGCATGATGTGCTGGACGTTCAACAGGATGTTCATGCCACAACAGCTCAGAATCTGTGGGACAGTGCCCGGACGCTTAATCAGAATGCGCTGGGGCGGGCGTTACTGCGGGAAACCGGGTTACCGGACCACAGTGAAGCCCGCTTCATCAGTGGCAGCCGCAAATATCCGGCACCGCATGTGGCCTGGCCGGCTTACGACCGGAACGGCAGACAACAGGGTGTCTGGTTGCAGGAAATCCGTATGGATGAAGAGGGGCGAATGCAGGGACTGGATGAGCAGGGCAGATGGCTGGGGCGTGATGATGCCGGCGTTGTGGTTCTGCAGCAGAGCCACAATGGCGTAACGCTGACGGCATCAGACCCGGCATCTGCACTGGCGCTGGCCCGACAGTACCCTGAAAGTGGTGTTGTGCTGCAACAGGATACCGCGCCACTTCCCGGCTGGTTGCTTCAGAAGTTAACGCAGGGACAGGCAGAAATGACACCTGAAGCCATGAACACTGCACAGGCTGCACAGAATACCGACGCAGAACAGCTCAGTCTGCAGACGCCGGAGGAGCGGGCACGCCAGGAGGCAGAAAAAGCGGTCAGGGAAACCCTGCAGCAGGATGAGACGCGGAACATACTGCCGGCAGATAATGAGGCCATGCAGGCTGCAGAAAATGCGGTGGCAGAACAGGAAATCAGGGCAGCCGGACAGACAGCAGCCCGTGAAGAGAAAGAAAACGCACAATTACTTCAGTATGAAGTGGCTGCCCTGAAACGCATAAACGCACAGGAGCAGTTGCGGCAGATGGAGAAAGAACTGGTGATTGACAGAGAGAAGACGCTCTGATGGAAAACAAAGAGTGTTCCTGTAAGGATGATGTACGGAATCCCGGTGCCTTGCCTTTGTTGTCTCTGGCACCATTACAACGTGACATTATCAAAATCGTGGCATTTCTGGCGATGGCAGGTGACCACATTGCCACAGCATTTCATGTGGGGAGTCCCTGGCTTAACCTGACCGGGCGGTGCGCCTTCCCGCTTTTCGCACTGATGGCGGGCTGTAACCTGGCGGGGCGGCAGATACGACAGGCTGCCGTAAATCGCCTGTGGCTGATGGCAGTGCTGGCGCAACCCGTATTCTGGCTGGCATTTCGGGGGACAGGAAATCAGTGGTGGGAACTGAACATTCTGTTCTGCTTTGCCGTGGTGATGCAGGTGGTCTGTTTCTGGCAACGCCCTGATGCCATAAAAGGTGCCATAACCGGAACCATGCTGGCACTGTATCTGCCGTTCAGTACTGCCAGTTATGGCTGGCAGGGACTGGTGATGCTGCTGGCAGCTGTATCCGTCTGGCAGGTGCCGGAGCAGTACCAGGGGCGGTTATTTTTACTGTGGCTGTGCTCTGTTGTATGGCTGAACAGTGCAAACGGTGCCGCCCCCGTGCTGGCCGGTATGGGCATGACACTGATGGTATTGTGTTTTGTGCATGAGTATGTACCTGCATCATCAAAGCGCCTGCAGATAAGCCGGTGGTTTGCAGAAGGTTATGCCCTGCATCTGCTGATTATTGCCGGGATGGTTAACGGACTGCAGGTGCATGCTTAACATACCGTGATGAAATATGGCATAAAAGGCTGAAGCAACGCCAGCGGCAGAATATAACGACAGGTATTCGCAAATGACAGAGCAGAAACGACCGGTACTGACACTGAAGCGGAAAACAGAGGGAACAACACCTGTCCGCAGCCGGAAAACCATCATCAATGTCACCACGCCACCAAAATGGAAGGTGAAAAAGCAGAAGCTGGCCGAGAAAGCGGCCCGGGAAGCAGAGCTGGCGGCTAAAAAGGCGCAGGCCAGACAGGCGCTGTCCATTTATCTGACCCTGCCCACGCTGGATGAGGCCGTGAATACCCTGAAGCCCTGGTGGCCGGGATTATTTGACGGTGACACGCCCCGGCTTCTGGCCTGCGGTATCCGTGACGTGTTACTGGAAGACGTGGCGCGGCGGAATATCCCGCTCTCGCATAAAAAACTGCGCAGGGCGCTGAAGGCCATTACCCGTTCAGAAAGCTATCTTGGCGCAATGAAAGCCGGTGCCTGCCGGTATGACACGGAAGGGTATGTGACGGAGCATATTTCTCAGGAAGAGGAAGCGTATGCGGCAGCGCGTCTGGCAAAAATTCGTCGCCAGAACCGGAGAAAAGCCGAACTTCAGACCGTGCTGGATAAACAGTAAAAAAGCCTCCCTCAGAAGCAAGGGAGGCAAACAATAATGCTCAAAAGGAAACAACTTCCTACCCGAAGGAAGTCAGTTCAGTGAATTATTTAACACAGAAATACTGACAGAGGAAAGAGAGGGCAGATACAAATGGACGGATTCAGAAGCCATTCACGGGACGCTCAGGTCTGGCGTTACCAGCGTGCCGGAAGCCGTGCCGTCAGCCTGGAGGTCAGGGGATTCCGGAAGGAGGCCGCTGAAGCATGGCTCCTGGCTGCCCGTGTGGCGCCCCGTACAGACTGGCAGCAGTTTGCCCGACAGAGAGCTGAGCACTGCCAGCGGCGGGGATAACGAAAAAACGGCCAAAAAAAAGACCTCCCCTGAGCAAAGGAGGCCAAAAATCATTCATAGCGTATCACTGACATTGAATGAATGCTCTGTACATCAACCCTGTGAAGCTACCACCGGTTAATGCCGGGAGGTTGCGGGAAGAAAGATAACACACAGTCATTACGTGGTTAATATCTGTCAGAATGTTTTTTGTGACCATAAACTGTCAGATGGATAAAAAAAAGACCGTCATATGACGGTCAGTGTTGTCCTGTCAGGGACAAATGCATTCAGTAAGGAGAGCAAAATAATAACATCACGTTGCCCGGCTGTTAATATCAGGCGATGTTAAGTGTTATTTATGACTCTTTTATCTGGTTGTGAAGTCTGTTAATCAGGAAGAGAAAATGGCGACCGGAAAATCAGAGAAGCAACAGGTGATTGCCTTTATCGATTACGAGAACTGCAGTAACCTGACAGAAATTGCCTTAAATATATATACGGAGTTAATTATATTCGCGGGCGCGAAACAGAATAATGTGGCACTGCCAGTAAACGCTTTCCCTGAAGCAGTAAAAGTCACACTCCGGCATGTCAGTGAAGTCTCCCGGAACAATGTTGATTTTCATCTGGTGCTGGAGCTGGGGCAGTGTGTATGCCGTTACGGGCCGGAGAAGGAATACCATATTGTTTCCGCTGACAAGGGATATGACGGTATTGTCCGGACACTGCAGGCGCGCGGGATTCGCTGCCGTCGCGTCTCCCCGGATAAGGCGTCATCAGTAAAGATGGCTGCACCCGACATGGATATCGTTATCCGGTGGGCAAACAAAATTCAACAGGCAGCGCGGGAGGTTCGTAATATGCCGGTAACAGAAAGGGCATTTAATATTTATTTAAAATCACAGATGCGTGGTGAATGGCGTGATGTCCTGACCAATGGTATCCGGGATGAACTGGTTCGCCGCGGGGTAATGAAAATTCCGGGGAATAAAATCATCTGGTAATACAGGCAGCAGAAAATAGAATTATATTTTTTATAAAAACAGAAAGGTCGAAAATCAATAATGGCATTTATTTCCATGACAAGACAGAAAGCGCCGTACAGATATGCAAGCAAGACCCGGTTATCGATAAGACGAACAGACTCAGGCTCTGCCGGGTGTTATGTGACGGTTGCCGTTCGGGGGAAGCAGGAATTTATTATTGCTGAACTTGATTCAGAAGCCCGGAAAATCAGACTGAAACTGACGGACTCGTATGAAGAAGGGGTAAAGTTGTCTTCAGGTACGTTTACGCTTCCGGCCAGATTCTGCAGGGAAATACTGCCGGATGACGTCCGGAGTATCACCATTATTCTGGAAAAAAGCGACGATGAGTGGTGGTACGGGAGTTACTGATACGTGGCAGAACTCCGGACACTGACGCCTTCGCGTTGCTCAGTTGTCCAACCCCGGAAACGGGAAAAAGCAAGTTTTCCCCGCTTCCGGCGTTTCTGCAATAAAAAGCGGGGGCATGGAGGTCGTCGTAACCAGACAGGAATGTGGTATTATCGCGGCGGGTGTCTGAGCCTTTCTGGTTCAGGCAAGACGCAGGTTCCAGAAATGCAAAGACCCCACTCGTTAATCCATTAACTCGTGAGGTCTGCATGAAGTATCTCGACACTACTGATTGTAGCCTCTTCCTTGCAGAGAGGTCAAAGTTTATGACGAAATATGCCCTTATCGGGTTGCTCGCCGTGTGCGCCACGGTGTTGTGTTTTTCGCTGATATTCAGGGAACGGTTATGTGAGCTGAATATTCACAGGGGAAATACAGTGGTGCAGGTAACTCTGGCCTACGAAGCACGGAAGTAAGCTGCCGGGCGGGGACGGAAGTCCCCGCTTTCCGGAAGTGTGAGGTATTTCAGGGGCAGACACCCGACATGCCAGAAACCGCCGGTCCCGCCCGGGGCTGGCACGCAGGTTCAGGTGTTTTCTGTTTTTTCGTTATTTCATTATCAAAATCACATTAAACGGTCGTAATCAGACATGATTTGTGCGCCAACACAGATCATTGTCACAATTTTCAAGTCTCTATCATTGTTTTTATCAGGGGGTATTTTTCCCGTAAGTGATTTTGTATAGCGATCTGTTACCATTTGCGATAATATTCATTGTATAGCAAATCGTTACCAATGGAGGTTTTATGTCCACTACAGCAAGCGTCCGTAAAATACCGCGAGAAAATCAGATTAACATCCGGGCAACTGATGAGGAAAGAGCCGTTATTGATTATGCTGCGAGCCTGGTCAATAAGAATCGTACCGATTTCATCATTGAACTGGCTTACCAGGAAGCTAAAAACATCATTCTGGATCAACGTTTATTTGTATTGGATAACGAACGTTATAATTCGTTTATTACGCAACTGGAAGCTCCTGTACAGAATGCAGAAGGGCGTGAACGTCTGATGGCGGTAAAGCCTGAATGGAAATAAATGTCACCGCGCCGGCATTGCTGACAGATGAGCATATACTTCAGCCATTTGATTGTGGGAATGAGGTGTTAAGTAACTGGTTGCGTGGTCGGGCTATGAAAAACCAGATGCTCAATGCTTCCCGCACGTTCGTCATTTGTCTGGAGGATACTTTACGTGTTGTGGGGTATTACTCATTAGCTACTGGTTCTGTCACACATGCCGAGCTTGGGCGCAGTTTGCGCCATAATATGCCCAATCCTGTACCTGTTGTTCTTTTAGGGCGTCTGGCTGTCGATGTTTGTACTCAGGGACATGGTTTCGGTAAATGGCTGCTGAGTGATGCCATTCATCGGGTTGCCAATCTGGCTGAACAGGTTGGCATTAAGGCTGTTATGGTTCATGCAATTGATGATGACGCCAGAGTTTTTTATGAGCATTTTGGTTTTGTTCAGTCAGTTGTGGCACCTGATACCTTGTTTTATAAAATTTGATGTTACGCAATTTTATTGGGCGTAGCTTTATAATGATGTAAATCGATAGTCCCTCGGACTAGCTTTCACATTTTAGAAATCGCCGATCCCGCCCGGGGCCGGCACACATGTTTAGTTATTTTCTGTTTTTTCGTCATTTCATTATCAAAATCACATTAAACGGTCGTAATCAGACATGATTTGTGCGCCAACACAGATCATCGTCACAACTTTCAAGTCGCTGATTTCAAAAAACTGTAGTATCCTCTGCGAAACGATCCCTGTTTGAGTATTGAGGAGGCGAGATGTCGCAGATCGAAAATGCAGTAACTTCCTCACCGAAACGCATTTACAGAAAAGGTAATCCGTTAACCGGAGCCGAGAAACAACGCATATCTGTTTCCCGGAAAAAGGGGACACATAAAGCGATTAATGTTTTCATCCAGAGTGAACTCAAAGATGATTTGACACAGCTTTGTAAAGATTCGGGCTTAACTCAAAAAGAAATGATAGAGCACTGGATTTTGAAAGAAAAAGCTGCGATGGATGATGCGAATAGAAGGTAACTAAGTTACTTTCTTGAGCATTTGAATTGCGGATGCTAGATTACTGATCGTTTAAGGAATTTTGTGGCTGGCCACGCCATAAGGTGGCAGGGAACTGGTTCTGATGTGGATGTACAGGAGCCAGAAAAGTGAAAACCCCGATAATCTTCTTTAACTTTGGCGAGCTAGAAAGATTACCGGGGCCATCTAAAAACCGTATAGCCAACAATTCAGCTATGCGGGGAGTATAGTTATATGCCCGGAAAAGTTCAAGACTTCTTTCTGTGCTCACTCCTTCTGTGCATTGTAAGTGCAGGATGGTGTGACTGATCTTCAACAAACGTATTACCGCCAGGTAAAGAACCCGAATCCGGTGTTCACACCCCGTGAAGGTGCCGGAACGCTGAAGTTCTGCGAAAAACTGATGGAAAAGGCGGTGGGCTTCACCTCCCGTTTTGATTTCGCTATTCATGTGGCGCATGCCCGTTCGAAGGGACTGCGTCGGCGCATGCCACCGGTGCTGCGTCGACGGGCTATTGATGCGCTGCTGCAGGGGCTGTGTTTCCACTATGACCCGCTGGCCAACCGTGTCCAGTGCTCCATCACCACGCTGGCCATTGAGTGCGGGCTGGCGACGGAGTCTGGTGCAGGAAAACTCTCTATCACCCGTGCCACCCGTGCCCTGACGTTCCTGTCAGAGCTGGGGTTGATTACCTACCAGACGGAATATGACCCGCTTATCGGGTGCTACATTCCTACCGATATCACGTTCACACCGACACTGTTTGCTGCTCTCGATGTGTCTGAGGAGGCAGTGGCTTCCGCACGCCGCAGCCGCGTGGAATGGGAAAACAGACAGCGTAAAAAGCAGGGACTGGATACCCTGGGTATGGATGAACTGATTGCGAAAGCCTGGCGTTTTGTGCGTGAGCGTTTCCGCAGTTACCAGACAGAGCTTAAGTCCCGGGGAATAAAGCGTGCCCGTGCGCGTCGTGATGCGAACAGGGAACGTCAGGATATCGTCACCCTGGTGAAACGGCAGCTGACGCGTGAAATCGCGGAAGGACGTTTCACTGCCAGTCGTGAGGCGGTAAAACGCGAAGTTGAGCGTCGTGTGAAGGAGCGCATGATTCTGTCACGTAACCGTAATTACAGCCGGCTGGCCACAGCTTCCCCCTGAAAGTGACCTCCTCAGAATAATCCGGCCCGCGCCGGAGGTATCCGCACACCTGAAGCCTGGCAGTGCACAAAAAAAGCAGCACCACATACAAAAACAACCTCATCATCCACCTTCTGCTGCATCCGGTTCCCCCTGTTTTTGATTCAAAACACGTCTAACAGACGGGTAATTTTGCTTATCCACATTAAACTGCAAGGGACTTCCCTATAAGGTTACAACCGCTTATGTCATAAAGCGCCAGCCGCCAGCCTTACAGGGTGCAATGTATCTTTTAAACACCTGTTTATATCTCCTTTAAACTACTTAATTACATTCATTTAAAAAGAAAACCTATTCACTGCCTGTCCTGTGGACAGACAGATATGCACCTCCCACCGCAAGCGGCGGGCCCCGACCGGAGCCGATTTAGTTACAACATGCAAACATAAACCCCGGAAAAACCCCGGTTTCGCGCAGAACTGAAACCACAAAGCCCCTCCATCATAACTGAAAAGCGCCGCCGCCCCGGCCCTTCGGGCCGGAACAGAGTCGCTTTTAATTATGAATGTTGTAACTATCCAACATCATCGCTGTCAGTATTCTGGCTGGACGTATTGAGTACACGCTCGTAAGCGGCCCTAAAGGCCCGCTAACGCGGAGATACGCCCCGACTTCGGGTAAACCCTTGTCGGGGCCACTCCGACCGCGCACAGATGCTCTATCATGGCTGAAAGCGGGTATGGCTTAGCAGGGCTGGGGATGGGTAAGGTGAAATCTATCAATCAGTACCGGCTTACGCCGGGCTTCGGCGGTGTTACTCCTGTACCATATGTAACTACATCATGCCGCCTTACATGCGCTACGCGCATATGAAGACAAATAGCCCACATCAAACGGTTTTTGGGTCTTCAGTACGCCATAGCACCAGTGCACGAGTTTTCTCATCAGCGCACCAATGGCACACATTTTGGCCTTACCTCTCAGGCATAATCGCTCATACATCGCTTTCATCAATGGGTTAAATCTCAGACCACACAACGAAACCAGATACAGTTTTGCCCGGATTTCCGGCGGACCAATTTTTGACAGTTTCGGACACCCTCTGACCGAGGTGCCGGAATATTTTTCAACGGGAACGACACCTAAAAATGTAGCCGCCTGTTCTGCTGTGGCGAAATCATGGCTCCGCAGGATGACAAGCATATTCAGACCTAACTGATAACCTACGGATTTTATTGACGTCAGCAGGTCAAAATCCTTTTTTAATTCAGGATGCTGGTTAAGGTGTGAACGGATCAGTCTGTCCAGACGTTTAATTTCTGCGTTCAACTGACCAATCATTGCCTCTACGGATTCAGCTATAACAGAAGGTGTGTCTGTTGCCAGGTATTTTTCCAGCCTGTTTTTTTCGCGAGTGCTGTCAGCCACAAGAGCATCACGTCTGCGGAGCAGTGCACTGAGATGGCGGACTTCTTCCGGTGGAGGAAGCCATGGCTCCGGTGCTTTAAGCGCGCCATAGCAAGCCAGCATATAAGCATCAACCCGGTCATTTTTGGTCAGCATTCCCATACCCCGGGCAAACTCACTTGCCCTGTGTGGGTTGGCAAGTGATATCCGGCCCCCGGCTTTGTGAAGCCCGTAAGCCAGTGATTTATGATAAACACCAGTGGCTTCCATGATGATATGGACATCTTCAGGTTTACAATGTTGCTTACTGAGCCAGGCTATTACCGCGCTGACAGCATTAATATCATTCTGAAGCTTTCGGGTTTTAACTCTGCCTTTTACGCCTTCGCGCAGCAGGCACAAATCCAGCGTTTTCTTGCTGACATCAATACCTAACTGAAACATGAATATTCTCCTTTCACCAAACCATCACGCCTATTCCCCTTGTACATGCAGAGTCATCGCTCTTGGCAACCGTTCAATGTTAATGCTGGCGTGAAAGGTGAAGCAGAGGGCTTTTGCTGCTAATCAAAGTCTGACTGTTCAGGGCTGGGACAAGCTCACTCTGCTTCATATGATGGTAGCTAGCCATCGAGCCCTATTACATACAAGGGCTGGGGATGGGTAAGGTGAAAGCTATCAATCAGTACCGGCTTATGCCGGGCTTCGGCGGTTTTACTCCAGTGTCATATGAAACAACTGAGTGCCTCCTTCCATGCCGCTGGTGCGGCATATCCTGGTGACGATATCTGAATTGATATACATGTGTATATACGTGGTAATGACAAAAATAGGACAAGTTAAAAATTTACAGGAGATGCAATGATTCAGACACGTAATCAATATCTGCTGGTTATGCTGGCTGCATGGGGCATTAGCTGGGGAGCCAGATTTGTCATGGAGCAGGCAGTTCTGTTTTATAGGTCAGGAAAAAACTATTTGTTCTTCAGTCATGGTGCTGTTCTGCTGTGTGTTTTCCTAGTATACCTCCGTTGGATAGCTCCGCTACCGATCTTTGGTTAGCTGCGCAACGTTGGCGTACCGTGGCTGGTCGGTGCGGTGGCCGCGGTGTATGTCGGTGAATTTCTGCTCGGTAAGGTGCTAGCTCTGCCTGCTGAGCCATTTATAACGAGACTTTTTGCCGATAAGTCCATACCTGACGTTGCTGGCCATCTTTATCCTTGCCCCGCTGAATGAGGAAACGCTGTTCCGGGGGATTATGCTAAACGTCTTCCGTTCACGGTACTGCTGGACGATGTGGCTGGGGGCGCTGATAACGTCGTTGTTGTACGTCACCGCGCACAGCCAGTATCAGAACCTGCTGACACTGGTAGAACTGTTCTTGGTGGGGTTGATTACATCAGCGACTAGGATCAGAAGTGGTGGCCTGCTGCTGCCGGTATTGCTGCATATGGAAGCAACCACGCTGGGTTTACTGTTTGGTTGAAAGTTATATTTTTATTAAACATTGCGCGTTAAAGCCTGGTGTGTTTTTTTAGTGGATGTTATATTTAAATATAACTTTTATGGGGGTGAAGAATGCATACCACCCGACTGAAGAAGGCTGGCGGCTCAGTTATGCTGACCGTCCCACCGGCACTGCTGAATGCGCTGTCTCTGGGTACAGATAATGAAGTTTGTCAACGCCACGATGTTTGACCGTTATGGTGATGCGGACGATTTCCTGGACTGCTTTATCATTCCAGCCCGCATTGTTGGCGGTACATTTTGGGGCTGACGGCACCCAGCGATAATTTTATACGCCGCTCGTTATACCATCTGATGTAAGCATCCACTTGCTGCATGAACTTTTCTGGCGTGATGCCCGACCATTTACGCCCATAATACATTTCCGTTTTCAGTCTGCCGAAAAAGCCTTCGCATGCGGCATTATCAGGTGAACATCCTTTACGGGACATTGAGCGAATAAGACCTGCTGCATTCACTCTTTCCAGCCAGCCTGGCCAGCGATAATGCCCACCTCTGTCACTGTGTATCACCGGTCGTTCGCCAGCATTTAACGTTTCGACAGCGCTATCCAGCATAGTGTTGACCAGTTCAGCATCGGGGCATGTACTGAGAGACCAGCTCACAACTTTTCCATCGAAGCAGTCCACCACCGGTAATAGCCAGACCTTTCCTGCAGGAAGCTGGAACTCCGTGATATCTGTCAGCCATTTCTGATATGAAAGTGAATAAGAAATAATAAAGTTCCGGCTTCTGAACTTGCTGCCGTCATGAAGCAGATTAAAGAATTCCAGCGCCTGCTCGGCAAGTGTCAGCGGTTACTGAAGGTAGATCCGCTGAAGTACGTGCTGTGCGGGAGTCAGATGCGGTTTACGGGGCTGAAGAGGGGGGACCGTCTGGCAGAGCTGGTTATGATGCATGAGCCGCTGGTCCGAATGCGGTGGCATGGCTGAGAGTCGCAGAGGGGAAGTTGCGTCTATTTTCAGAAAAATGGAGCAAAAAAGCGTCACTGTTATCAGGTATCAATCAATAACCCCCTTTTAATTGTCAGTGCTGCATTCATGGCTCGCAGCCAGTGTTGAATAACCATTCGTTTTTTTGGGGAGGGGTATCTTTTGGGGATTTAAATTCCTATCGTTCAATTAATATTATGCCATCTTCAATAATGTGGAAACAGCCTAAAATCAGATAATTATCGGCATTTACAAGTTGACATTGTCTCCGTTATTTTATAATGATGTTGTTGTTTTAATGTTATTTGCAATATAAAACAGGTGATTTTTTAGTTAAATAGTGAGGTACAAATGATTGGGCGTGTCCAATATAATGGAAGTCTTGGTTCCATACGTTTACATCAGCACACACAAAGCTCTGGCGAAGCCGGTTATTCGGGAAACAGAATAATAAGGAGAGTCAATAGCATGCCGAATATTTTTCATCGTTCAGGCATCACTAATTCTCAAAAGAAAATTGCTGACGCCAGAAGAATAGAGAAACGCTCTGTAAATCAACAAACAAGCACAAAGCAACCTTATAAATATGTCTTAGGGCCTGCAAAAAACCAACCTTCTGTCTGGGGGCCTGCAAAAAAACAATCTTTGCCCTCTTTATCTTATTTATCAGGGCGGAGCATTAAAGAGCAATTCTCTTCTAAGCGAGGAGACCTTGTGTATGGACTTGGGCTAGAGAGGTTTAAACTATTACAGAGAATATATCCCAGCGATCAACTTAAAGATACGCACATTCAATGTATTGACAGTATGAATGAGGCGAAAAGAGACTGTGCCTGGCATGCAGTATATAAAGGCTCAGCCAATGATGAGTACACTCAACTTCGTAAAAATCATGAGTCTTTTGAAGATATTGATGCATATATCCATACCATGCGTCAACAAGACGCTATCGGTGAAAAAGATCAAAAGTTCAATACCAGAAAAAGATTTGAAGATTTTTATAAGTTGGAAAAAAAACTAACTGGTGCAAGAGAAAAACTTGATGATGATTCTCTGCGTCTACTTTCCAAGGAATTTTATAATATAATTAAAAGAAGTTGTAAGGCTGGGATTATGGCCGTCACACTTGATAGTAGCAAGTATCATATACATTTTTCGCTGGATGGAATTGATATGAATAGTGTTGTTACTAAAAATAGTTCTTATTCACCAATAAACATGCCTTCTTATACGGGAGTGGAGTTACGCTGTGCTTATAGATTAAGAGAACAGTTAAAAGGTAAATTACATTTTTATGAAAATGGAGTTGAAGTTTCTGCTCCTTGGGAGAGAGAGCCAGAACTATGGCGAAAATATACTCCAAAGAGTTCTTAAAAGCCTCATCATTTAATTGTACCAGTCGCGACTTGATCTGACACATAACCTTGAAAGATTGAGAGTTACCGCTTTTGATATGGATGTCGAATCCTTATACAAAACCCGAGGTAACTCTCATGCTTCATATGAGGTAGCCTGAGTTTAACGTAATAACGCCGGTGTCATGGTGGTGTCTGCTATTGCCTGTACACCTCAGTCGGAGATCGGACTGTATCCACTGCACTTCCGCTTTTACCCCGCAGTGCAATCTGCTATCTCAGAACCTGACGCCCTGTTCTTTTTCGATATAATCGCTAATAGATGTTAATATACTTTTATTTTTTGTTATCGGATTGTGGCTTTCGTAGTTATCAACAAAAAACCTTTTGCCAATTTGATTTAATTTAAACTTGGGATTTATTTTTTCATTAACCCAATCATTTTTTGAATTTACATTTATTATATTATTGCATTTATAGTCACTCTGTAGTTTCTTTACTGTTCTGTTGGTTAAACCTAAAGCATTAAAATTAACCACTTTCATGCCAGTTTTAACTCCAGCATATGTTGCAAATACGCCCCCCATTGAATGACCAACAAGTGTTGTATTAGATTTATTTTTAAAAGAAGATATTATAAAAAGAGCATCCTCCATTTCCTTTTTCCCAAACCCCATCATGTTTTTTGATATAAAATGAAGATCACGCAATGAATCAACCCCATAAAATACAACAAGACGTTGATTTGTGAAATCAAAAACTTTTGCTTTGACTGCTCCCATCTCGATATATGGAGTGTTGCCATCATATTTAATATATTTATGTAACCTTTCTGGATATAAGCGAATATCCAGTGGCTTTAAAAAATTATCAACATCGTCAGCCAGCACTCGCATTGATAGATAAACGCCTGAAGCCGTTTTACCATCTATTTCTGATTGTTTTTCCTGAGCAATACGATGCCTTGAAACTTTTACGACCCGGCCTCCAAGTTGGCCTGTTTCTCTGACATCTTGTATATTTTGGCTGGAATTTAGAATATTATTCTGTCCTATTTTCCCAATCATACATTCCTTCCTGTTAGCTCCTATTTTCTGTGTCAGCGCCAGTGATATAAGACGGTAATTCACCATTTGGATTGTCCGCTCCACCCAACATGTTGTTTCCTTAAGGTTCTCACACCAGAAAGGACATCAACATGCTGAGCAGAGAGGACTTTTACATGATAAAGCAAATGCGCCAGCAGGGCGCGTACATTGTCGATATTGCGACTCAGATTGGTTGCTCTGAACGGACGGTCAGACGCTACCTCAAATACCCTGAACCGCCAGCCAGAAAGACCCGCCACAAAATGGTTAAGCTGAAACCGTTTATGGATTACATCGACATGCGCCTGGCAGAGAATGTCTGGAATAGCGAGGTTATCTTCGCGGAGATTAAGGCAATGGGTTATACGGGTGGACGTTCCATGCTGCGTTACTACATCCAGCCCAAACGTAAAATGCGTCCGTCAAAAAGAACAGTTCGCTTCGAAACTCAGCCTGGATACCAGCTCCAGCACGACTGGGGCGAAGTTGAGGTGGAGGTTGCCGGGCAACGGTGCAAAGTTAACTTTGCGGTTAATACGCTGGGGTTCTCCCGCCGCTTCCATGTCTTCGCCGCACCAAAACAGGATACTGAGCATACCTACGAATCACTGGTTCGCGCCTTCCGCTACTTCGGTGGTTGTGTGAAAACGGTGCTGGTTGATAACCAGAAGGCTGCGGTGCTGAAGAATAACAACGGGAAAGTCGTGTTCATCGATAGGAATTTAAAACCCGGAAAGATCGAAAAAACACCAGAAAGCGAATCACCGGGCGACATCTCACGCGTCTTATATTATTTGTATTGTCGATTAAAACGCATTGATTGATTGGAGTTGGGTA
>NZ_PTSN01000028.1:0-49098 GCF_002965865.1 Escherichia sp. MOD1-EC6098 | reverse complement strand
CGTTTTGTTTATAAATAAACACATATAATTCACAGAATGAATAAGCTCTGCAATTTAATATATAAATCGCAGAACTTAATTTAATTAACAGTTCAGCCGTTGCGGAGGGGGAGTTTCCTGCTCCCCATTATTTAAGCCCCGATTACATCCCATAACGTTCAGAAATAGCAGCATGCTTCTCTTCATTCGCACCGGCTTCTTTGGCAAGACGCCACCAGCACAACGGATGTTCCCAGTCAGCGGTCAATTCACTCAGGCTCTTATCGATATCACCTTTAGAAACTGAACGCGGTGCACTGATGACAAAGTAGAACGCAGACAGCGGCTGTGCATCTTCTCCCTGATGACTGTCCGTTAACGTATAGTCATCATTACTGTTGCTCCAGTAGTACCAGTTTCGTTCACGGAGCGCCTCACGGAAGGTATTAAACTGTTCTTCACCAGGCATAACACCTTCGCAGAACCAGGACTCGCCGTACCCGGTCGGGATAATGGTTTGCAGGCACCCATAGAGCGGAGTGAAATTCTTCTGCTCTTCTTCGTCTTCTGGTCGGGTATTCAACATTTCCGCATCGAAAACGACAATTTCATCAACATGTTGTGGGAAATCGGTCCGGTAAGTCGGCTCTATAATCCTTGCCGTTACCGGCCCAATCCGCTGGGCATAGTAATAGCGGTATTCGAAGTTTTCCCGGAAACGGATGTTCAATAACCCCCATTTTTCGTCGATAAAACCTTCGCCTTCCGTAAGTTCTATTTCCAGCTCGGCTGCAATAGCACGCACCAGACCCCATTGTTGTAAGATGCTGGCGGTCGCCATGATATCCCACTGGAGATTGCGAATATCTTCTTCACGGCTGATCAAAAGCTGCTGTAATTGCTGTAAATAATCCAGTTGCCGATCCCAGGCATCCTGTTTTTGCGCCGCCCAGGAGCACATACGATAAACGCCTGGCCACTCACGCCCTTTTGCGTTTTCCAGCAATTGTTGACCAATTGTCTCCAATTCACTCCAGTCTTCCTGTTGGTTGATCACTCGCGCGCGGAACCACAGCGCCATATGTAGCAGCCCCGCCTGTTCATACAGCTTCGCCAGGTGCTCAATGGTTTGCTGATCGCCACGGTTAAGCAACAAATCCAGCAGGTCGAAACAGAGACCGTTATCTTCCTCAATATGACTTTCAACGTAACATTGCAAAAGTTCGATCGACTCATTGATCGCATTACAGGCGTTTAATGCATTGACCAGTTTGCCCAGCAATTCCGCATCATCTGGCGTGTTCAGGTAAGCACGACGGAATACCTCTACGTCTTTTTCTGGATCTGGCTGCGTTTCTTCATCGCTATTTTCAGATGCTTCCACTATCGGGCGAGCAAGCAACTCCGCCTCTTTGGCGGCGATTTTTTCGCTGAGTTCGAGAAATTCACGATCGACACCTAATAACGCGCGTAATTTCGGCATGTGCCGCTGGGCCAGTTTCATCGCCATTTTAGCAACCCAGACAGATTCACGTTCCAGCGCGAGGGTGATTTGCAGTTTTGCCAGATCAACCACTTTGCGGTGCGCCCCAGCCTGCGAACGATGCTCCAGCATTTGTTGGATAATGCGCGCCAGTTGCCAGTGGTTTCTCTGCGGATGGCGAGGAAGCAGTACGGTAATAATCTTTACCCACATGCCCCATGAATAGGGAGTCAGATCTGGCCAACGCGGCAATTCCTTCCAGACTTCTTCGTCCTGTCCGCATAACGCCATGATGTACAGTTTTTTCAACTGATAACTGATACGGTCACGTCCCCAGTAATCATTTTCTTCTGCCAGTTCATCAATCAATTTGCGTGCTTCATCGTAACGCTGAAGGGCAACCAAAATATCGGCACGGGTCGCCAGCAGCGCTTCTAAATATTCACTCCCCGCTGCGTTTACCGCGTCGATTTGCCTGTCGATATAAACCAACGCCTCTTCTGTTTTGTTGGAATCCACCAGTGCGCTGGCATATTCGCAGGATAAACACATAAAACAGCTCCAGGTCGGATCAATGCGCGCGATGGTCTCTTCACATACCGCCATGCGTTCATTAGCCCAGCCTGGGGCATCTATATTCTCGTAGCAGGCGGATAAATCCTGCGTAACGCAGATAGATTGCGGGCAATCTTTCGCCTCTTCCCGATGTGCTTTTTCAAACAGCGCCACCACATCAGGCAGCACTTTTTCGCCTTCTTCGTGGTTAGTCAGACGATGGCGCATTTCCCAGTGTCCGATAAATATTTCCAGCCACGGATTTTTTGCCACCTGATTAAGTGCTTTCATTTCCGGTAATAATGAATCGCACTTTTCCATTTGCAGATGCAAAACACCTTCTGAAAAATCATCAATAAGTTGCGGAATATATTCTTGCCCGGCATCGCGCAACTCCTGACTATATTTATTGTACCACTCCCATGTATCCATTTTATTTTCCTTGATTAATTAAAACAGGAATAACCTGAGTAAAATCTTCCAGTGCCTGGTGTAAATCCCACTGCTGCTCTTTATTACCGCTGGAACACAAAATCACTTTTAGCGATTTTAATAACCGTAATGCCGCCGCTGGTTGCTGTTGATGTTGTAATGCTGTCACCAGTTGCATGACGCAGGGATTATTAAGGTTGATATACAGACTTGATGTTTTGGTCTTTTGGATTTGCGAAGTAAATTGCCGCGCCAGCATTAACGCCGCGGTGCTGATGCGCTTATCGGCATCATCCTGCTCAAGAATTTGTTTTAATTCCGCTTCCCGGTCTGGCGTGACGACTAACGGTAAAACGGCCGGTTCGAAGCGGGAAATAATTAATTGCTCACCATCGCAGAGCTGCTCTTCCAGATACGCAACCTGCTCTTCGGGCAACTCCGCCAGGCTGAACAACTGCTCATTACCCGTTTGCGTACCGACTTCGATAATCCGGCAGTGATATAACAGCGCCCAACGGCGTAAAAATGGCACCACGGCATAGCGATCGCCACGCGCAACGGGTCGTTGCAGAATGTGGAACAACATCTCTTCAAAACCGCCGTCGCGGCTTAACAGAATATGAATGCTGTTATTGATGCGTAAATCTTTCGCCAGCAACGCTCCTTTTGAGGTTGGCACCTGCAAACGGTCTTTCAGCAAATCAAACAGACGATCATCACACAATGCCGCACCCAGTAACGCCTCGTTATGGCGCATTAATACCCGTCGCCATATTTCTGGCTGGTTTTGTGCGAGATCGGACAAACCAGAGATCAGCGACTCTTTTAACGCCTCCTGCACCGCAACCCAGGTTTCATCTCGCTGAAGATCTTCCCGGCTCGCCGTCGGCGTCAGTTTCGATGATTCAATCACACCGCCAATAAAACCGGCCCAGGGCGGTAACAGCTCACGCGCTTCGTCATCGAGTAACATGCCGCGCAAAAACAACGACAGGTTGCGGTTATCGCTGGTGCCGTAAGTTGCACCATCCTGAATCCATAAAATCCCGACGGCATCGCTCATCCCCGCCGGTACTACCGGAATGGTACAAATCGGTTCGAAGGAGGATTCAAACTGGGCGGCAAAGGCGAGATTTTTACGCTGCACCAACGCGCGGTGCATGGTTACGCCTTCGGGGGCAACTTCACGCCACGGCGGCTGGAGTTTATTCACCGGCTCGCTGGCATCGCCCACATAGACCGGCTCGTGCAGCAATATGCAGTAGCGGGAAAGAACGCGGTTCAGCAAATTGTTACTCGCCAGATGGCTGTACTCTTCTTTGAGCGTCAGAATGACCTGCGTACCCGGAGCCGAGTTTTGATGCGGGGTAACGGTGTATTTTTGCCCGTCGGTAGAGTGGTATTTCCAGCTCTGATCCGGCGTTTGCCAGGATGTGGTCAACACCGTGACCTCTTTTGCCAGCACAAAGGCCGACAAAAAGCCGAGGCCGAACATGCCAATGAGTCCCGTATCGTCATCCTGCTGGCGTAACATTCGGGTATAACCCACACCAACCGTTGCCAGAAAGCCATGAATTTCACTTTCCGTCAGGCCTGCGCCGGTATCGCTAATGGTGATGGTGGACTTCGCCACGTCAGCTACCACACGGATTAGATTGTCCTTTGGTGCATCAGGTTGCTCAATCCTGCGACGCACAATTGCATCATGCCCGTTCTGCACCAGTTCGCGCACGGCAACCACAGGTGTGGAGTAAAGATGCTTGCTGAGCACCTCAATTAAGCCGTTTAAATTAACTTCTGTTGAATATGAACTGCCTGGTAACTGTAATGTACTCATTTTTCAATACTCATAATCCATCACCCACTATTGAAAATACATTGAGGTTGACAACAAACACGAAATTGCCTGATGCGCTGCGCTTATCAGGCCTACGGAATTCATTAAGTCTGTACGATTTACAGGTCGGATGAGGCGTTTTCGCCGCATCCGACAAAAATATTTTGCATTTTGTCAGTAATACTTATTGCTGTTTTTAATGCTGGAATAAAATTGTTGTTTCCCTTTACTCATTAGTTACACGTTTTTATTTATTGATACGATGATTAGTTCAAAACGTCCATATAAATAAAATCATTAATTCATCACGTAACGTGAGAGAAGTATATCTTTAACCGCCGGAGTTAACGAGTATATTTACTACAAATAAACAGTAATTATATTTAAATGCTGAATAATATGTTGAGGATTATTTAATAAAAAAATAAAACCGCAACCCGTAATCAGAATTGCGGTATTTTTTAATGATGAATTAAACGCTGAGGATGGGTATAAACCGTTGCCCTGCCTGGCTTACAAAAGCCCACTAATGTCAGGTTACAACGCTCAGCAACTTCCACCGCCAGCGTTGTCGCGGCAGACACCGCAAACAAAATCTCTACGCCGCACATCGCTGACTTTTGTACCATTTCATAACTGGCACGACTGGAAACCAGCACCGCACCTTGCAGCCAGCTTTCGCCTTCCCGCGCCCGGCGACCCAGCAGTTTATCCAACGCTACATGGCGACCCACGTCTTCATGTCCGCCCACCAGTTCACCAGAAGGCAGCATCCAGGCGGCGGCGTGCGTACAACCGGTCAATTGCCCCACGGGCTGGAAGTCATTGAGATGACGTAATGCGTCATCCAGTTTGTTGAGATCAAAGGTCTGGGTGAACGGCAGTGGCTGCACCGGTTTACCAATGTCATTAAGTTGCTCTACGCCACAGACACCACAGCCCGTGCGCCCGGCCAGCGCCCGGCGGCGCTCTTTCAGCCCCATAAAGCGGCGGCTGGAAAGCTCGATTTGCACTTCAAGACCGTTACAGGAAGGAACAACGTCCATACCGAAGATATCACGCGGGTTTTCGATAATTCCTTCTGAAAGCGAAAAACCGAGCGCAAAGAGCTCAAGGTCTTTTGGCGAGGCCATCATCACCACATGCGAAATACCGTTGTAGACCAACGCAACGGGAACTTCTTCCGCGACTTCATCAAGCCGGGAATGTTGTAAATCATCACGCCGCCATAACTCAATTTGACGCATCCCTGTGATATTTGTCACATTTTTGATTTCTTTTTGCTGTGTTTTTTTCACTTTCTCTTAACCAGATAAGAACACACACACCAAGATTATGGTATTCTGTTACAAACCCTTCCTGGATGGAGGGAAATTGAGCCAATTCTGGACCTTTGCGGCCTCTTCCGCAAAGAAAAATAACTCCCACTCCCTGCACGCGCAGCAAGCGAATGTAAATGGGACGTGACAATGTCGAAACAAGGAGCAATCCATGCAGGTCAGCAGAAGGCAGTTCTTTAAGATCTGCGCTGGCGGTATGGCAGGCACCACGGCAGCGGCACTGGGTTTTGCACCCAGCGTAGCACTCGCGGAGACAAGGCAGTATAAACTGCTGCGCACCCGCGAAACCCGTAATACCTGCACCTATTGTTCTGTTGGTTGTGGGCTGCTGATGTACAGCCTCGGTGACGGAGCAAAAAACGCCAAAGCATCTATCTTCCATATCGAAGGTGACCCGGATCACCCGGTCAACCGCGGTGCGCTTTGTCCGAAAGGCGCTGGCCTGGTGGATTTCATCCACTCCGAAAGCCGTCTGAAGTTCCCGGAATACCGTGCACCTGGTTCTGATAAATGGCAGCAAATCAGTTGGGAAGAGGCGTTTGATCGCATCGCCAAACTGATGAAAGAAGACCGCGATGCTAACTACATTGCGCAAAACGCCGAAGGCGTGACTGTTAACCGCTGGCTCTCCACCGGGATGCTGTGTGCTTCCGCGTCGAGTAACGAAACCGGCTATTTAACGCAAAAATTCTCGCGCGCGCTGGGTATGCTCGCGGTCGACAACCAGGCGCGTGTCTGACACGGACCAACGGTAGCAAGTCTTGCTCCAACATTTGGTCGCGGTGCGATGACCAACCACTGGGTCGACATCAAGAACGCCAACCTTGTTGTGGTGATGGGCGGTAATGCCGCTGAAGCTCACCCGGTCGGATTCCGCTGGGCGATGGAAGCCAAAATTCACAACGGCGCGAAGCTGATTGTGATCGATCCTCGCTTTACGCGTACGGCAGCGGTGGCTGATTACTATGCCCCTATTCGTTCCGGTACTGACATTGCTTTCCTGTCAGGCGTATTGCTGTACCTGCTGAACAATGAAAAATTCAACCGCGAATACACCGAAGCCTATACCAACGCCAGCCTGATCGTGCGTGAGGATTACGGCTTTGAAGATGGCCTGTTCACCGGCTACGACGCGGAAAAACGCAAGTACGATAAGTCTAGCTGGACTTATGAACTGGACGAAAACGGCTTTGCCAAACGCGATACCACGTTGCAACACCCACGTTGCGTATGGAACCTGCTGAAACAGCACGTTTCCCGTTATACGCCAGATGTGGTTGAAAACATTTGTGGTACGCCAAAAGACGCGTTCCTGAAAGTCTGCGAATACATCGCAGAAACCAGTGCTCACGATAAAACCGCCTCGTTCCTCTACGCGCTCGGCTGGACGCAACACTCCGTTGGTGCACAGAACATCCGCACGATGGCGATGATCCAGTTGCTGCTCGGCAATATGGGGATGGCAGGCGGTGGCGTTAACGCCCTGCGCGGTCACTCCAACATTCAGGGGCTGACGGATCTGGGGCTGCTGTCACAGAGCCTGCCGGGTTACATGACGCTACCGAGCGAGAAGCAAACCGATTTGCAAACCTACCTCGCCGCCAGCACGCCGAAACCGCTGCTGGAAGGTCAGGTCAACTACTGGAGCAACTACCCGAAATTCTTCGTCTCGATGATGAAAGCATTCTTTGGCGATAAAGCAACGGCGGAAAATAGCTGGGGCTTTGACTGGTTGCCGAAGTGGGATAAAGGCTACGACGTCCTGCAATACTTCGAGATGATGAAAGAGGGCAAGGTCAATGGCTATATCTGCCAGGGCTTTAACCCGGTTGCCTCATTCCCGAACAAAAACAAAGTGATCGGTTGTCTGTCGAAACTGAAGTTCCTCGTGACCATCGACCCGCTGAACACTGAAACCTCTAACTTCTGGCAGAACCACGGTGAGCTGAACGAAGTCGATTCTTCGAAGATCCAGACCGAAGTGTTCCGTCTGCCATCGACCTGCTTCGCGGAAGAAAACGGTTCTATCGTTAACTCCGGTCGCTGGTTGCAGTGGCACTGGAAAGGCGCGGACGCCCCGGGGATTGCGCTGACTGATGGCGAAATCCTTTCCGGTATCTTCCTGCGCTTGCGCAAGATGTATGCCGAACAGGGCGGCGCAAATCCGGATCAGGTGCTGAACATGACCTGGAACTACGCCATTCCGCATGAGCCATCTTCAGAAGAAGTGGCGATGGAGAGCAACGGTAAGGCGCTGGCCGATATTACCGACCCGGCAACCGGAGCGGTCATTGTTAAAAAAGGCCAACAACTTAGCTCGTTTGCCCAACTGCGTGATGACGGAACAACCTCCTGTGGCTGCTGGATTTTCGCCGGTAGCTGGACGCCGGAAGGCAACCAGATGGCGCGTCGTGATAACGCCGATCCGTCTGGCCTCGGTAACACGTTGGGCTGGGCATGGGCATGGCCGCTTAACCGCCGCATTCTGTATAACCGCGCCTCCGCAGACCCGCAGGGTAACCCGTGGGATCCGAAGCGTCAGTTGCTGAAATGGGACGGCACCAAGTGGACCGGCTGGGATATTCCAGACTACAGCGCGGCGCCTCCGGGCAGCGGCGTCGGGCCGTTTATCATGCAGCAGGAAGGCATGGGCCGTCTGTTTGCCCTCGATAAGATGGCGGAAGGTCCGTTCCCGGAACACTACGAGCCGTTTGAAACGCCGCTGGGGACTAACCCGCTGCATCCAAACGTTATCTCAAACCCGGCTGCGCGTATCTTTAAAGATGACGCTGAAGCATTAGGTAAAGCCGATAAGTTCCCGTATGTCGGAACCACCTATCGTCTGACCGAGCATTTCCACTACTGGACTAAACACGCGCTGTTGAACGCGATTTTGCAGCCAGAGCAGTTTGTGGAAATCGGTGAGTCGCTGGCGAACAAACTTGGCATTGCCCAGGGCGATACCGTGAAAGTCTCCTCCAACCGCGGCTATATCAAAGCCAAAGCAGTGGTGACCAAACGTATTCGCACGCTGAAAGCGAACGGCAAAGATATCGATACCATCGGTATTCCGATTCACTGGGGCTATGAAGGCGTAGCGAAAAAAGGCTTTATTGCCAATACGTTGACGCCATTCGTCGGTGATGCGAACACGCAGACGCCGGAGTTTAAATCCTTCCTCGTGAATGTGGAAAAGGTGGATACCTAATAGATTTCAGATTGCAGGGAGCTGGCAACGCCATGAAGACCGGGAGCATAGAAACACTATGTGACCGGGATGAATAAGGAAGCCAGCGAACCTGCAAGCTGAAAGATGAAGGGTACGGAGACGAAATATGGCTTACCAATCTCAAGATATCATTCGTCGTTCCGCGACTAACGGTCTGACCCCCGCCCCTCAGGCGCGGGATTTCCAGGAAGAAGTGGCGAAACTCATCGACGTCACCACCTGTATCGGCTGTAAAGCCTGTCAGGTGGCGTGTTCAGAGTGGAACGACATTCGCGATACCGTCGGCAATAACATTGGGGTGTATGACAACCCTAATGATTTAAGCGCCAAATCGTGGACGGTGATGCGCTTCTCGGAAGTGGAGCAAAACGACAAACTGGAATGGCTGATCCGCAAAGACGGCTGTATGCACTGTTCCGATCCAGGCTGCCTGAAAGCGTGCCCGGCGGAAGGGGCAATTATTCAGTATGCCAACGGTATCGTCGACTTCCAGTCCGAGCAGTGCATTGGCTGCGGTTATTGTATCGCGGGCTGTCCGTTCGATATTCCTCGCCTCAATCCGGAAGACAACCGCGTCTACAAATGCACGCTGTGCGTAGACCGTGTAGTGGTTGGGCAAGAACCGGCCTGCGTGAAGACCTGCCCGACAGGCGCGATTCACTTCGGTACGAAAGAGTCGATGAAAACGCTGGCGAGCGAGCGCGTGGCTGAGCTGAAAACCCGCGGTTACGACAATGCGGGTCTGTACGATCCGGCTGGCGTCGGTGGTACACACGTGATGTATGTGTTGCACCATGCTGACAAGCCGAATCTGTATCATGGCTTGCCGGAAAATCCGGAAATCAGCCAAACCGTAAAATTCTGGAAAGGCATCTGGAAACCGCTCGCGGCTGTTGGCTTTGCGGCTACCTTTGCGGCCAGTATCTTCCACTACGTGGGTGTCGGTCCGAACCGTGCGGATGAGGAAGAGAATAATCTGCACGAAGAGAAAGACGAGGAGCGCAAATGAAACGACGTGACACCATCGTGCGCTACACCGCACCGGAACGTATCAACCACTGGATCACCGCCTTCTGCTTCATCCTGGCGGCGGTAAGCGGGATGGGATTTTTGTTCCCCTCTTTCAACTGGTTGATGCAAATCATGGGCACGCCGCAACTGGCGCGAATTCTGCACCCGTTTGTTGGCGTGGTTATGTTTGCCTCGTTCATCATCATGTTTTTCCGTTACTGGCATCACAACCTAATCAATCGGGATGATATCTTTTGGGCGAAGAATATTCGTAAGATCGTCGTCAACGAGGAAGTAGGTGACACTGGGCGTTATAACTTCGGTCAGAAATGCGTTTTCTGGGCGGCAATTATTTTCCTGGTCCTGCTGCTGGTGAGCGGTGTGATTATCTGGCGTCCTTATTTTGCGCCTGCTTTCTCAATCCCGGTGATCCGATTCGCGTTAATGCTGCATTCATTTGCCGCAGTGGCGTTAATTGTGGTTATCATGGTGCATATCTACGCCGCCCTTTGGGTGAAAGGCACGATTACCGCTATGGTGGAAGGATGGGTTACCAGCGCATGGGCGAAGAAACACCATCCACGCTGGTATCGTGAAGTCCGCAAGACAACGGAAAAGAAAGCTGAATGAGTATTCGCATAATCCCGCAAGATGAGCTGGGTTCGAGCGAGAAACGTACGGCGGATATGATTCCGCCGTTATTGTTCCCTCGGCTCAAAAATTTATACAACCGCCGCGCCGAGCGTCTGCGCGAGCTGGCAGAAAATAATCCGCTGGGTGATTACCTGCGCTTTGCTGCGCTTATCGCCCACGCCCAGGAAGTGGTGCTGTACGACCATCCGCTGGAGATGGATCTGACCACACGCATTAAAGAAGCAAGCGCACAGGGCAAGCCACCGCTGGATATTCACGTACTGCCGCGTGATAAGCACTGGCAAAAACTGCTGATGGCGCTGATTGCTGAACTGAAACCTGAAATGAGCGGTCCGGCGCTGGCTGTGATTGAGAATCTGGAGAAGGCATCGACCCAGGAACTGGAAGATATGGCCAACGCGCTGTTTACCTCTGATTTCTCGTCAGTCAGCAGTGATAAAGCGCCGTTTATCTGGGCCGCGTTGTCGCTCTATTGGGCACAGATGGCTAATCTGATCCCTGGCAAAGCCCGTGCAGAATATGGCGAACAACGTCAGTACTGCCCGGTTTGTGGTTCGATGCCGGTTTCCAGCATGGTGCAAATCGGCACGACTCAGGGCCTGCGTTATCTGCACTGCAACCTGTGCGAAACCGAATGGCACGTGGTGCGCGTAAAATGCAGCAACTGCGAACAGAGCGGTAAACTGCACTACTGGTCGCTGGATGACGAACAGGCTGCAATTAAAGCCGAAAGCTGTGATGACTGCGGCACTTACCTGAAGATTCTTTATCAGGAAAAAGATCCAAAAGTTGAAGCTGTGGCGGATGACCTCGCCTCTCTGGTACTGGACGCGCGAATGGAGCAAGAAGGCTACGCCCGCAGTTCCATCAACCCGTTCCTGTTCCCGGGTGAAGGGGAGTAATCTCTGACGTTTTCCGGGGGGCACAGGTCGCCCGGATTACAGTTCATAGGGTGTGACAACACCTGCTATTCCCGCAAAATCTCTCGTATTTCGCGTTACCAGTTCGCAGCCATAAATCTGTGCCGTTGCCAGAATAATGGCATCTGGCTTTTTGATTTTATATTCAAGAATGAAAAAGTCTTTTTGTCATTCCTCATGCACCTTACACGGATTCTTCAACACCTGGCGCCTCCCCCTTTTGCCTGCCTCCCTTTGCCTTACGTACCGGAAATTGCTGCCGCTCCAGATATTGCTCCACCGCTTCGCGTAAAATTGCAGATCGTGAAACTTTACGCCAGCCCCTGAGTTTGTTCAGTCTTTTAATTGCCTCTTCTGACAAATGAAGAAAAACCGTATTCATCGCCATCGTTACCACCTAACATATACTGTTAATTAATGTATGAAACTTACACTGGAAAATTAATTAACGAAAGCTGGTTTCCGCATGTGGTTTTGTTTTTGCGAGACACTTTCCAGAAACAATGCAACAGTTACAGTTATTTTAATTATTATTAAAAAATCGTTTAGCATCGCCCATGATTGTTTATTACTCTTAATTAGGTCGGATCGCATCCACAGAAAAGCGACAACAAATAATAAGGCCGAGTTATGGTGCTATGAATATATTATATTCAAGGATATTTGTTTTTTGACTGGGTCTTCATTTACATCATCAGGATAGTGTACCCGAAAAAGTCAGCGTATTTACCGCATCAGGCTTAAGATAAAATTTATCGCCCATCGCAGACCGGTCAGTGCCGCCACCAACCGGTATTTAATTAAAACGGCCGCCCTACTCTTCTTCGTTCCCGCCCTCTTCATACGGGCCAAATGGCTTCGCGGGCAGAACGATATATGTGCCTTCAAACACCGCGCCTGGCGTATCGTCGCCAAAGATTTCGACCTGCATTTGCACCCGCGCTTTACGCCCGCGCGCCAGACGGTCGAGATCGCCGCTTAACGCACCGAGGTCGGCCACCGCATGAGGTTTGCCGCTAATCGGCTTGCTGTAGCGGATATGCGCATCGGCAAGAATAATCGTTCCGCCGAGGTGGCGTTCGCGCAGCATCAGCCAGATAAGCCCCCAACCGGTGAGCGTTGCCAGAGAGAATAAACTCCCGGCAAACAACGTGTGGTGCGGATTCTGATTGCCGGTTTCCGGCATGGTGGTGATAAATTTTTGCCCGGTATATTGCTGAATGCGCACGCCCATTTTTTCGCTTAACGGGATGTGTTCATACCACGCCTGCTGGAGCTGGGCGCACCAGTCGCCGCGATGCAAAATGTCATCCAGAGTAGCGACGGGTTTAATCATCAGAAAATGGCGAATCGGCGTGGTGGTTGGGGTGGTGATCTCCCCCTGATTCACAAACCCCAGCTTAGCGAAAAACTCCACCGCGTCTTCACGGGCGCTACAGGTCACGCGCTTAACGCCTTCCTGACGCGCTACCGACTCCAGGGTCATCGCCATCAGCGTGCCCAGGCCTTTGTCCTGCACGTCGGGATGAACGGCCATAAAGCGAATGGAGGCTTCGTTATCGGCATTGATATACAGCCGCCCTACTGCCACCAGATTACCCTGCTCGTCGACGACCATCTGGTGATGCGCCATCGCATCCCAGGCGTCGCGTTCAGAACCTTTCGGTTGATGCAGGGGTTTACGCAACATCTCCCAGCGGAATTGATAGTAGCGCTCTAATTCTTCTTCTGTTTGTGGAACCCGAAGGTGATACATAGCGATACTCTCTCTTGTTTCCCGTGACACACCTGGAAGCTGGCTCATACCTGCAACCAGAATGTCACGGGACCATCATTGACCAGCGATACCTGCATATCGGCAGCGAAGCGTCCTGTTTGCGTGTTCATTTCCTGCTGACGGCAGCGTTCGACGAAATAGTCATATAACGCCTCTGCGCGATCCGGTGAAGCGCCTTTGGAGAAGCTGGGGCGCATCCCCCGTTCGGTATCTGCGGCAAGGGTAAACTGGGAAACAACCAGCACACTGCCGCCCGCCTGTTGCACGTTGAGATTCATCTTGCCTTCAGCATCGCTAAAAATGCGATAGCCGAGCACACGCTCGCACAGACGGTTTGCTTTCTGTTCGTCATCATCCTTTTCGACACCCAATAACACCAAAAGTCCCGCGCCAATTTCGCCCGTCACTTCTCCCTCCACGGTGACGCTGGCTCGGGTTACGCGTTGAATTAATGCAATCATGGTTCGTCGTCTTCTTCTTGTTCAGCAGCTTGTTTAAGTTTGCGGTATTCCCCGAGAGTGACAGTAATTTCTGCACCAAGCAAGACGATACACCATGTCCAGTAGACCCAGACAAAGAGGATGGGGATCACCGCCAGCACACCGTAAATGAGCTGATATGACGGGAACATGGTGATATAAAGCGCGAAACCTTTCTTTCCTGCTTCGAACAGGAGTGCGGCGACAAACGCGCCGACAATCGCGTCGCGGTTAGGTACGCGGATGGTAGGAACAATGCTGTACAGCAGCCAGAAGGAGATCCACGACAACAACAGCGGAAAAATACGCAGCACATTGTCGATGACAGTATTGAGATCGCTCGCCCAGCGCAGGGAGAGTAGATAGGAGCTGATCGCCAGACTGGCCCCCGCCAGCAGCGGCCCCAGCGTCAGGATCATCCAGTACACAGCAAACGAATAAATTTTGGGGCGAACCCGTTTACTGCGCCAGATGGCATTCAGCGCGCTATCGATGGAGTACATCAACAATAATGCCGTGACGATCAGACCACACGCCCCGACGGCGGTCATCTTGTTGGAGTTGGCAACAAACTGTTCGATATATTGCTGGATAACATCGCCTGTGGCAGGAAGAAAGTTGGCGAAGATAAAATGACGCAACTGAATGCTGACGTCAGAAAACATGGGAAACGCGGCGAAAAGTGCAAAAACAACGGCAACCAGCGGCACTAATGAGAGCAATGACACGTAGGCAAGGTTACCTGCCAGGGTTGTCATGTTGTCCTCATTAATGCGTTGCCAGAGTAGTTTCAGCCAGGCCCATAGCGGACGGGTACGATGCCTGGCTTTTTCATGGATGGTTTTTAGCATAACACCTTCGCGAAATAGTCCGGAATGGTGGTTTTATCTTTCACCAGAATGCTGGTAATACCTAGCTGATTAGCTCCTTCTATATTATCGGCGTTATCGTCGAAAAAGACCGTCTCGTCTGGTGAAAAACCTTCTGCCCGCAAAACATGCTGGTAAATTCGCGCTTCCGGTTTGCGCATACCTAAATCTTGCGACAAGTAGATATGGTCGGCAGCGCTACGGATTTCCGGGTATTCCTCTGGCCAAAAGGTAGTATGCAGGCGGTTAGTATTGGAAAGCACCACCACGCGATGCCCCTGCTCACGCAGTTTATGCATAATGGCGATCACTTCCGGGCGTAGCGCGACAAACACCGCCTGCCAGCCGTGGGAGAACTGTTCGTAACTTAACGGTAAGGCCATCTCATGACACAGCGCCTCAGCGAACTCTTCATCACTAATTTCCCCACGCTCATGTTGATGAAACGCCTCACCCATATGAAAACTCTTCTTAAGCGACGCCAGCGGAATACGCGTTAAATCGCTCCAGGTTCCCAGCACACGGTTAAAGTCGATATCGACAATCACATTACCTAAATCAAAGATATAGAGCATTTTTGCCTCCTTTCACACCACAGGAAATTAACTGTAGCGGGAAAGGATGGGTTTGGCTATGTGGCAATAAGGGTAATCTTGTGACGCTGATTGCGAAAAAGCAGAGTAATTTCACTGACTTTTTCGCATTAGATGAATGGTTAAGATTCAGGCGTAAATTGCCAACGGGTTTCGATGACCAGCGGCTTATCTGGTGTCACAAATTCCGGCGTTAGATTTATTGCGTTAGGTGCCTGAGTAAGCGGGTTAACACAGGTGGCATCAGGCTGTTTATCAAATACAACCAGACTGTTTGCTGAAGAAGTCATGGTCATCGCGAGTTTACCTGGCCACAGTAACTTAACCTTTAACCCGTCATAAAAACCAAAACAGTCATCCCAGGGGCCGACTTGAGGAGAGATGCGATTTCCTGTTGGCAGTTCATCACTACCCGCTTCTTCTTGCCAGTCCGCATCAAAAAGTACCTGCAACGACGCTGTACTTTGCGGAGCCAGCTTTTTCGCAAACCACGGATGCCAGCCCGCAGAGGCCGGGAATGTATCGGCATGTGAATGGATTTCCAGTTGTAAAACCAGCGCATCGTTCTCCAGCAAAAAAGTCTGAATCACTTCCCCTTGCCATGGCCACGGTGAAGCCAGAGGCATACGTAAAGTCAGGGAATCTGTTGTTTTGGCGATAATTTCCCATGTTGAATAGCACGCCATACCATGTAACGCATGTGGTGGTTTATTGGCGGGTAAAGAATAACATTGCCCACCAGCATTCAGCGTCGCGTTCCCCAATCGCCCTGCCCACGGCACCATTGGGAAACAGCCGTACTGAAAAGCTCTGCGTTGCGGCTGCCATTGGCGTAATACTTCACAACCAAATGCCTGTAATGAGGTGATCCTGGCACCATCATGCGGATAAATCTGCAGGCGAATACTGCCTTTTTCCAGCGTCACAGACTCTCCCACAGGCCCAGGCCAGGGCGCGTCAAACGCCTGTTGTAGCGCCAGATAATGCTCGTTATTCCGTTCAGTTTTCATGAGATTGTTCCCTGATGTAGCGGTAAGAAGCGGTTTCTTGTTCATCGGTCGGCTCAATCAGCCAGACGCAAACAAAGGAAAGAACTGAGACAGCAAATAAAAACAGAGCGACATACCACGGTTTTCCCCCTCCCAGCGCCAGCAAACTTGAGGCGATAAGGGGGCTTAGTCCGCCAAGTATTGCGGAAAATTGATAGGCAAAAGAAAGACCGGTATATCGTACTTTGGTGCCGAACATGCGGGTGAAAAGTGTCGGCTGCACGGCAAACATCATCGTCGGGCCTAAGTTATAGCCGAGGATCATACTGCACCAGATGATGAGCGTACTTTTACTATCCAGTAATAAGAAGAAAGGAAACGCGAACAGGACACAAAATCCCGCACCTGACAAATACAGACATTTTTGACCTATACGGTCTGATAACCACCCGACCAACGGACAACTGAAAATACCGATCGCCGAGGCAATCAACATGCCCGTCAGAGGAATATCTCGCGATAATGCTAATTGGCTGGAAATATAAACGATACCAAAGGCGTTAATAATATTGGAGGAGACACTCTCTGCCAGCCTCGCGCCCAGCGCTAATAAAATATTTCGCGGATGTTTTTTGAATAATTCAATCAACGGAGGAACGGACTTTTCTTTATTATTCGTCGTTTTTTGCTTTTGAAAATCCAGTGTCTCCTCAGTATGCAGGCGGATAAATAACCCAACGATCAACATCACCGCAGAAAGCCAGAACGGAATACGCCATCCCCAGGAGAGAAACTGTTCCTGAGTCAGTAAATGGTTACAGAGCGCAAAAATACCGGTTGCCAGCATAATCCCCACTGATGCAGCCGTTTGTGGGAGCGAACCTAAAAAACCGCGCCGGGATTCGGGCGCAGATTCAATGGTCATCAATGCCGCTCCGCCATACTCGCCACCAAGACCAAAGCCCTGAATTAAGCGCAGCGCCATTAATATGAGCGGTGCCCAGATCCCAATTTCCTGATACGTCGGAATAAAACCAATCAAAAATGTGGAGCAACCGACAATAGCCAGTGTCCAGATAAGCGTTATTTTTCGCCCAATTTTATCGCCAAAATGGCCAAAGACGATGCCACCTAAGGGACGAGTCAAAAAACCGACACCAAAGGTAGCAAAGGCGGCTATAAGACCTATAAAAGGATCGCTGTTCGGGAAAAAAAGCGGAGCAAATACCAGCCCTGCTGCCGTGCCAAAAATAAAGAAGTCATACCATTCCATCAACGCGCCCGCGAAACTGCCCATTACGACACGTCTCATGGCTTTACCGGAAAGTCCTTCTTGCGGTGTAGGTAACGTTTCAGACATCATTTTCCTCTCCTGGTCGGCGAGAAATTGGGGAATAACCCACTACAAAGTGGGCAGTCTGATAAATACGCGCATCGACCTGATGCCGATACGCGTTATGTTTATTTGTTCAATTCCGCCAGAACTTCCGCGTCTTCGGCATCCACATTCGCCCCCAACGGTTCCCAATTAATCAATACGCAGGTCAGGAATCCCAGAAATGGCACAATTGCCAACCAGTAAAACGCTTCAGTTTTCAACGCACCCCACAACATCGGCCAGAAAATAAGCCCGGCAATCGCACCGGTGCGCATAATCGCACGGGCAAATCCCACCCCAGTAGGGCGAATAGCAGGAGGATATGAGAGTGTGGCAATGGTCATGCCCAACCCACCAGGCCCCGCTGAATGGAAGAAAATAATTGATCCCAACAACCCTAAAGACAGCCAGGGATTAGTCGTCGCCAGTGCGCCTAACGACAGCAATGCTAAGGTCACAACGGCAAATCCATACATGGACTGTCGGCGGGTGCCTAATCGTTGGAGAATAAACGAGCCGATCATCCCGCCGGTTACCCCACAAAGGGCATTCACGACGGCAGAACCCGTCAACGCGCCAGTAAGCCCGCCACTTATTATTCCCGCCAGGGTAAGAGGAAGATAAACACCTACAGCGTTATATTGCCACGCCTGCATGGTTGCCACGACACAGCCGAGGATGGTGCGTTTGCGGTAACGATCATTAAATAAGATGCCATATCCACCTCTGTATTTATTCTCTACCTTTTCCGCAGATCTGGCTTCTGCTGTACCCGGTGTCGCAACGCGAGCCTGAACACCGTAACGTTTTCCCAGGATGTCGCACGCTTCCTGGTAACGCCCGACGCGTGCGGCCCACATTGCGGATTCACCGATAAAGACGTAACGCAAAATCATGAAGATGACTGCGAAAATAGCCCCGATGAATATTCCGTAACGCCACAACTGTTCTTCAGCAATACCAGACAGAAGCAGAGGCAAAAGCACCAGATAGACAACGGTAGTTGAAACATACCAGGCCATTTGCCAGAGATTGACCGACGTTCCGGTTTTCTTCGACGTTGAACCACGAAGCTCTGCCACGGCATTGGTTGCCAAAGGGAAGTCGATGCCTAAGCCAAAGCCCATGATGACGCGACACACCAGCACCCACCAGATACTGGGCGCAATAGCCACCGCAGCAGCACCGATGGTGCATAACCCCATGCCAATAATAAATGCTCGCTTTTGCCCAAAGCGGTTGATGACCCGATTCGCTAATAAACCACCTATTAATGCGGCGATTAATACTGAAGCATTAACGGTTGCGGCAAGCCCAGGAGAAATACCAAATTGAGCGGCAATATATTTATTACCAAACCCCACCATCGCCGCCTGATAGGCATCAATCAATATGCCGCCCAAAGCAATAAAAATAACGCCGATACTGGTGTTGATCGCAGAGTTCTTATTAACAATATCAATTACGTCCTGTGGACGACTAATTGAATAAATTGCAGGACTGGTGATTTGACTCATCGCAGTGTCCTTTTTAATTGTTGTAGGGTGGCGCTGACGTAGCGCAGCGCCAGACAGAGATTTAGAAAATCATTCCGGCGCAAATTGCAGCATGACTTTTATGGAGTCATTTTGCTGCGCGCGTTCGAATGCTGCCGCTGCGTCATCAATGGCAAATAAATCGGTAACCAGCTCACTGGTATCAAACCGCCCATCCGTCAGCCATTCGATAACGGCATCGAAATCTTCAGGGATGTACATGCCAGAGTTGAGCAAGTCACGCTCGAAACGTTGCATCATCGGTAGTGGTATTTCACGCGGCCCACTCGGTACGCCCATACACACAACGGTGCCTCCGGCATACACACGGGTACAGGCATCATTAAGCGTGGCCTGCGCTGCAACGACATCAATCGCTCCCGTAAATCGCACATCTGCGGCCAGTTCTCCAGGTGCCCAAACCTCTGCAGCACCCAATTTTAACGCCAGTGCACGTTTGGCCGCGTCAGGTTCAATCACGGTAATCTTTCCTGCCCCCATAATGCGCAGTGCCTGCACAATGGATAAGCCAATTGTTCCAGCACCAATCACCAGTACGCTCTCCAGAGAAGCCTTCGGCATTCGGTTAACACAGTGACGAGCACACGCTGCCGGTTCGGCAAAGGCCAACACTTTTAGCGGTAAAGAGGCTGGTGCGACATGGCAATTACGCGCAGGAACAATGTGCTGTGAGCGAGCAAAGCCCGGCGCGCGAAAACCGGCAACCTGCGGTGGTTCACAAAGATTAAAACGCCCTGCTTTGCAGGCCCGGCATTCCATGCAAGCCATGATGGGATCGACAACCACATGATCGCCCGGCTGTACATGTTTGACGTCGCTACCCACTTCCGTAACACGCGCTGCAATTTCATGACCGGGAACGACTGGCGGTTTGGCAAACGGATGACCGCCTTTCAAAACATGCAGATCCGATCCGCATATCCCGTAGAACACAGGCGCAATCCGTACTTCGTGCGGTTTAAGTTGCTGGTGTGGTACTTCAACATATTGAGTGGTGACTTTCCCAATATCTGAAAATAAAACCTGGGTAATTTTATCCATCATTATTCTCCAGAATCGTTATCCATAGGGAATTAGCGTTGCGCGATACCTTCATCGACAATTTCAGCCAATCGTTGTAAGCGTGGAACGGAGACATCGCGCAGCATAGTTTGTGGATCTTGTGCACCAACAACCGACGCCCAAACCGCTCGTCCTGCCAGGAAGCCAGACGCGCCGCTTTTCATCGCAATACTTACCGCGCGTCCAAAAATATCGGCATCGACGCCAGAAGAAAGAATTACCCACGGCATCTTCATCTGATCGTTAAGTTTCTGGCAGGCGGAAAGTAAGGTTTTTTCATCGCCTTTGCCTCCTAATGGCATCTCGGCTTTGTAAAGATCAGCCTCTGTTCCACCAAGCTCTGCGGCGGCAGCAACAATGGCGCTTTCACGATCAAAGTCCCAACCACGACGAGGTGGACGCACCACAGGCTCAATAATGCTGACCAGCCCGGCACTACGGCAGCGACGAACAAACTTATCGACCATTGCCAGACGTTCCTCTGCAGGTTCATCTTCACGCCAGAGCACAAGTAATTTCATCGCCTTCGCCCCCATTTCACGGGCTTTATGCGGGTCGACGGACATATCTATTTCAACGCTATCAACCGGGATGCCATTACCTGGGATAAAAAGATCGGCAGCGACAATCAGACCGCAAGAATTAGCAACAGCGCCCTGCTCGACAATTTGATCAAGACAAAATTGTTTATCCGCCAGAACGGCAGAAGCATAAGGAGAAAGGATGCGGGTCGCGGCGACTTTAAAATCGGTGAGTACACTGTCGGAGACGGGTTTTGGCTGTCCTGCTGCCGCAAACATCAGACGCATAGCTTCACGCTGATCGACAGCTAACATGGCAAATCCACCACCTGGGCGGGAGATATCTTTCAGCGTAAATGGGGTGAAGTGGGATGACATAGAAACTCCTGTTAATAGATAAAATTAAAGACCAGCCTGCTGACGAACCTGATTTAGCAGGGCGCTCCAGTCCTGCCGCCCTTTACCGTCTTGACTTGCTGCGGCGTAATAACTTTCTGCTGCAATCCCCATATTGAGCGGCGCCCCCGTCTCCTGAGCGACATCAACAGCAATACGCAGATCTTTCAACGCCAGATCCACCATGAAGGCGGGAGAAAGATCGCCTTTCAGCACTTTGCCAGGCCAGGTGGTCGTAAAATGCCCTTTCCCTGCTGCCGTACCACTCATCACCTTAATTGCGATATCAAGATTTAATCCCAGTGACTCACATAACACAGCGGCTTCGGAGGACAGCGCATTAAGCGCAATGCTCATATAGTTGTTAATTAGCTTCACGCGGATCCCCATTCCCGGGCCGCCAGCTTCGACCAGCTCATTACCCATGCACATGAGAATCGGGCGTGCGCGCACAATCTGCTCATCAGTGCCACCCGCTAAAATCAGCAATGTGCCATCAATCGCATTCACAGACGTTCTGCCCACGGGGGCGTCCATCATACTGATGCCTTTTTCTTGTAATTCCCGTATTAATGCATCGGTCTGTAAGGGATGAATAGTCGACATATCAATCACTAACGCGTCAGATGAAACAGTTTCACAGACACCTTTTTCCCCCAACAACACCTGCCGAACAATGTCACCATTGGGAAGCATAGTGATGATAAATTCAGCGCCTACTGCCGCTTCCGCTGGGGTTTGTGCCGCAGTGGCCCCCTGCGTGACTAGCGCATCGACAGCCTGTGTATTGACATCAAATACCTGCAATAAATGCCCTTTTTGCAATAGATTGTTAGCCATTGGGCTACCCATCTGCCCCAGCCCGAGAAATGCAATGGTTGCCATGAACGCTCTCCTGTCTGACATTGACAAAATAATGACAATTGAAAATTCGTTTTCGTCTGTTTTTGAGCATATTTGTAATTTATGTTCAAAAACACGACACACATCACTAATTTGATCATTTGTGTCATTTAAATTGACCAAAGACGACAAAATTAAACAGGACAAGACAAATATGACCAGAATTGCATGTGTAGGTATCACTGTTCAGGACAGGATTTATTCTTTGCCCTGTCTGCCAGAGGGCGGCGGGAAATATCAGGCAAATCATTATCTTGAGATTGGTGGTGGCCCGGCGGCAACAGCCGCTGTCGCAATAGCAAAACTCGGCGTGGAGGTTGATTTCATCGGTCGCGTCGGCGATGACAGTTGTGGAAATACCTTACTTGCAGAACTTGAGAGTTGGGGCGTCAATACGGCATTTTGCCGCCGATATCTTAATGCCCGTTCGTCGCAATCAGCGATCCTCGTTGATCAGCATGGCGAACGGATTATCGTTAATTATCCAAGCCCCGATCTCGATACTGATGCCGAATGGTTAGAAGCGATCGATTTCTCTCGTTATGATCTGGTTCTGGCCGATGTTCGCTGGCATAGCGGCACTGAAAAAGCATTCTCGCAAGCGCGCCTTGCGGGCGTGACAACGCTTTTAGACGCCGATATGACACCGCAGGATATTTCTCCACTTGTCGCGCTTGCCGACCATGCTGTGTTCTCAACGCCAGGGCTGAAACGTATGACCGGCCTTCAGTCACCTGAAGAAGGCTTGTACCAGGCTGCCACACAAACAGCAGGTAAAGTGTATGTCACGCTGGGTTCTGAAGGTTCGTTGTGGATTGAAGATGATCATTTGTGTCAACAGGAGGCATTTTCTGTCAATGTGGTTGATACCACTGGAGCAGGCGATGTTTTTCACGGCGCACTCGCGGTAGCGTTAGCAGAAAAAATGCCCACAAAAGAGGCTATTCGTTTTGCCAGTGCGGTTGCCGCGATGAAATGTACCCAGGCTGGCGGTCGGGCTGGCATTCCTAATCGTGAGCAAACCGAATCATTTTTGTCACTTTATGCGTAAAATGGTAAACATCTACCGAGGAGGGGCAAGGGAGTATTCATGAGTATCATCGAAGTGACAGGTAATCCACGCCATGACCAACTCGTTCATCTAATCGCAGAACGCGGTTATATGAATATTGAAGAACTGGCACAACTGCTGGATGTTTCAACGCAAACCGTGCGCCGGGATATCCGAAAACTAAGCGAGCAGGGGTTGATCACCCGTCATCATGGAGGGGCTGGGCGCGTCTCCAGCGTCATGAATACCGCTTTTGAGCAACGGGAACTTTCGCTCACCGCCGAGAAACGGGCGATCGCTGAGGCGGTCGCTGATTACCTTCCCGAACGCTGTACCGTCTTTATCACCATCGGTACTACGGTCGAAGCCGTTGCCAGGGCATTACTCAACCGCCGTGATTTACGCATTATCACTAACAGCCTACGTGTGGCACAGATTCTTTATAAGAATCAGGATATTGAAGTGATGGTGCCGGGAGGCACTTTACGCGCCCATAACGGCGGGATCATCGGCCCCGGAGCTGTGGATTTTATTGAAGGTTTCCGCGCAGACTATTTAATCACCAGTATTGGTGCCATTGAGCATGATGGCACCCTGCTGGAATTTGATGTCAATGAAGCGTTAGTCGCGAGAACGATGATTAAACATGCGCGGAATACATTGCTAGTGGCAGATCATACTAAGTTTGCCGCGTCTGCTGCCGTTTCAATTGGCAATGCACGAAATGTCAGAGCATTTTTTACTGATGCTCCACCGCCCAATTCTTTCTGCCAGTTATTAAGCGAAGAGAATGTCGAACTGGTGGTTGCCGAGCAAGAAGTATCCTGAAATATAAACTACCATTAATGCCCAATGGCGAAAGCCATTCGGGCAATCACTCATTGTTAAATACTTATTTTTTACTAAAACGAACCATTGAAAAACCAATCGATATATTTAAACATTGATATCACCAATATTTAAATATGATATATAGGTTTCGTGATTGAATTATTTTCATATTATCCACTATTAAAAGCATTCAGTAATAGAGTACACTTTTCATTCCCTCATATACCTACCAGGAATGCAAAATGGAAAAGAAATTTTATATGGATTGGGATAATGAAATCCTACAAGAAGAATTTATCAATAATATTTTAGCCGATGAAGACCTGGCAAAAATTCGCTCTTTGGTCATTGGACGTTGGGGGGAGTGCTGGGACGAGGAAAGTTGCCAACTGATAATCGACATGTTTGTTGAACATGCTGAACGCTTTGCTCATCTTGAATCCCTGTTTGTTGGCGATATGGAAAGCGAAGAGTGTGAAATTTCGTGGATAAAACAAGGGGATTATTCTCGTCTGTATGCAGCGCTGCCGAACCTGAAAAAGTTGACGATTAAAGGTGCCCAGGGCCTGGAACTGGGAGAAATCGCCCACGATAAACTGGAGCACCTGGAAATTATCTCTGGCGGTACGCCGTGCGGCGTGTTCGCGTCATTGCAAAACGCCCACCTACCCGCATTAAAAACACTTATCGTTTATATTGGCATTGAAAATTATGGTTTTGATGCGTCGATAGATATCGTGATGAAGCTGGCGTCTAAATCCCTCTTCCCAAGCCTGATGCATCTTGGCCTGATGAACAGCGAAGAACAAAACGAAATCACCCGCCGCGTGCTGGAGAGCGACATTCTGCCGCAACTGGAAGTGCTGGCACTCTCTTGTGGCACACTCACCAATGAAGGCGCGGAGTATCTTCTCAAACATGCCGATCGCCTTAGCCATCTGAAACTGCTGGATTTGCACCATCATTACATGACAGAAGATATGCAGAAAAAACTGCAAAAAACACTGACATGTACTCTCGAATTATCAGAAGCGCTAACGTCTGAAGTCTATGATGACGAAGTTTATATGCATGCGATGTTTACCGAGTAAATGAAATTTATTGGGAGAGAGTCATCTCTCCCATTATTTATCACAGAAAAGGAATTCTTCGTGATTACGCTAATTGGTCATCCTGAAAGCAAACGCACATTTTATTTTTGCCAGGCAGCGTCACGCTTACAGGAACATATCAACGTAGTGAGCCATGATCAAGCACTTACCCTGCCCTTAAATAAAGGCATGGTAAAAATTGATCCCCCCTTACATCAGGAAACAGATATTGGCTTAATTAATACGGTTAGCCAAAACTATATTAGTTTTTTACAAAAAATGGCTACCAGAAAGGAAATACGTTTTATTAACTCGCCAGAAAGTATTATTCATTTTCTGGATAAGCGCCACTGTAAACAACGATTAATCGAACACGCGATCCCGACACCGCCGATATTAGCGGATAATGTCCATAGTTACGATCAACTGATCGCCTGTATGCGCAGCGAGAAGATTTATCGCGTGTTTATTAAGCCGAATCTCGGATCAGGTGCCGCCGGGGTACTGGCTCTAAGTTTACATCCCGGTGATAACCGTCAGGTACTTTATTGTGCGATCCAGATTACAGGTAACACGCTGGTGAACAGTAAACACATTATCCGCTATGAAAACAGCGATGATATTACGTTGATTGTGAATGCTATTTTACAACAAGAAAATATTATCGAACGCTGGCTGGCAAAAGCCCGAGTGGGCAATAAAAGCTACGATTTACGCATCGTGTATGTTAATGGCGAAATCATCTGGCGGGTTATCAGAAAATCATCACAGCCGATCACCAATTTGCATCTGCAAAATGAAGCTATCCGTTTTGCCGATCTTAATTTACCCGCAGAAAAAGTGGCTGAAATTGACTCGCTTTGTCTCAACGCCATGAAACTCTACCCGGACATACACATTGCCGGGCTTGACGTATTACTCACACAAAATTTAACCCCCTATATTATCGAAATTAATGGACAGGGCGATCTTATTTATCAGGACACCTGCGAACAAAATATGATTTATCAACGCCAGATTCAGGTAATGAGAAAACACCATGTATAACGTAACTGACGAAGTACCGGAAAATACCCGCGCGGCAATCCATTCCTGCGATGGCGAAATCAATATGAATGATTTGATTGCCAGGGAAGCCAATGTCCTGTTTGTGGTGCTTGATTCTCTGCGTTTTGATATCGCTTATCAGGAACAAGAAGCAGGCAATACGCCGAACATTAACCGTTATGGTCGCTGGATAAAGTGTGAAGCCTCTGGCAATTTTACCTGGCCTTCACATCATTCGATGTTCTCTGGTTTTATGCCTAAGCCGTTGGAAGCTGTACCGGGTCATTCAATGCTCTTTTTCCCCAAAGATATTGGTTTAGGACGTTTAGGGCCAAAAAATGCGTTCGCATTCAGCGAAGAGACGTGGATTAAAGGGCTGGAAAACAAAGATTACCGCACTATCTGCGTTGGTGGCGTCTCCTTTTTTAATAACCGCTCAGGGATGGGGAAAGTTTTCCCAGCGATGTTTAAGGAGAGTTACTGGTATCCGAATTTCTCCTGCACGGTAAAAGAGAGCATGGATAATCAGCTAACTTTAATTAATAAAAAGGTGAATGCTGAACATCCGCTGATGATGTATATCAATATCGACACCATTCATTATCCAAATCATTTTTATATTGAAAATGCCAAACCTGGCGATACGGTAGAAACTCACGCCGCTGCCCTGCATTATATTGATGCGAGAATCGAAAAACTTTTTGACATCTTCCGGCAAACCGGGCGGGAGACGTTAGTTATTATCTGTTCCGATCATGGCACCTGCTACGGAGAAGACGGTAAATACTTTCACAGTTTTAACCATCCGATTGTGAATACCGTACCCTATTTTCACTTTGTGTTAGATGTCAAAGCTCATGAATAATGAATCGATTTATCAGCAATATATGTACAGTTACCCGCATAAAACCGCTTATCGGGAATTAAACAATATTGCTTTTGCGGATGTGAAGTCGCGTATTTACGAGCATAAAACACATCTCTATATTCATATGCCTTTTTGCCAGAGCCGCTGCGGTTTTTGTAATCTTTTTACCTGCACGGGGGCAGACAATGCCTTTATCGACAACTACATTGAGGCGATTATTATCCAGGCCCGGCAAATGCAACTTGCGCCTGTAGACTGGGCCAGTTTTACCATTGGCGGCGGTACTCCACTGTTGCTTAATGTCGGGCAACTGTCGTGGTTGTTTAGCAGGGTGTTTGAAGAATTACAGGTCGATGCGCAGATTTTTAAGGCGATAGAAACATCACCCTCCGATACCACCGCCGAAAAAGTCGCGTTGTTGCGCCAGCTTGCGGTAAACCGTGTCAGTATTGGTATTCAGAGTTTTAACGATCTGGAACTCGCCACATTACACCGCCGCCATAGCGCTGAAAATGCCCATCGGGCGCTGAAGCTACTGCGTACAGGTAATTTCCCGATAATTAATATTGATATTATTTACGGCATTCCTGGTCAAACGGCAGCAAGTCTAATAGCTTCGCTTAATCAGGCATTAGATTATCAGCCTGACGAACTGTTTCTGTACCCGCTGTATAACATGCCGCGCCAGCAGGATATGTATAGCCTCTATATTGAGGCCCGTGATCGCTTATTGCATGAGGGATATACGCAAACGTCAATGCGCCGTTTTGTGCGATCCAGTGATGATTCGACGGCTGAAAGTTGTGGCTTTGAAAATTCGCTGGCGCTTGGTGCGGGGGGGCGAAGTTATCTTGGCAATTTACATTACTGCACACCGTGGTCACAAAACCAGCCTGCATCGCGGCAGATTGTGGCGGATTTTATCGGCCGACAAGATAAGACCCAAATTAACCACGGCTATGTGCTTTTACAAGCAGAGATGAAGCGGCGTTTTATTATCAAGAATCTCTTTTTCTATAAAGGACTTTCGTTAAGTGATTATCAGCGCCAGTTCTCTTCGCAGGTATTAAGCGATTTTCCCTTGCTGGGAGATTTCATCAAACAAAATTACTGCCACCAGCGGGATAATCGGATTCAACTCACCGCGCAGGGTTTGGCGCTTTCAGACAAGCTTGGCCCGCTGTTTATTTCTCCGGAAGTTCGCCGACTGGAGATGCATAAACGATGATGCTAAAGCAGATCCAGACGCTGATTTATCGCGGCGAAATGAAATCGTGTAATTATCGCTGTGGCTATTGTCCGTTTCATAAACAAGACCGCAATGATAAAGAACAGGATGCAGCGGCATTATGGCACATGGTTGAACATTTACCGGCTCTGGGTTCGCCGTTAACTGTTTTGATTACGCCTTACGGCGAAGCATTGCGTTATCGTTATTATATGGCGGCGATGGCAGAAATTAGCCGTTATTCCCATGTTCAGGCAGTGGGTATTCAGACCAACGCCTCTTTTAACTTATCCACGTTAATTGCGACTTTTCAGCACCATCAGGGCAATTTGGAAAAACTGCGGCTGTGGTGTTCGTTTCACCCTTCCCAGGTTAGTAAAGAGGTTTTCCGTAACCAGGTACTGGCAATTAAGGATGCGGGGATAGTTTGTTCCGTAGGTGCCGTCGCCAGCGTAACCGACTATGACACATTACAGTGGTTACGCACGCATCTTTCTCCCGATATCTATTTTTGGTTAAACGCCAATGAGCGCGATAAAAAGCCCACCAGTGACGAAATAAATGCACAATTTCAGTTGCTGGACCCGCTTTATAATCTGGAAACCAGCCTCTGGCCTGCTAATGTCGAGTTTTGTCTGGGCGGCAAAAAGAGCGTGTTCATGAATGCTGATGGTGATCTCTTCGCCTGTAATATCAGCAAAATTAAAATCGGCAATTTATATCAGCAGCAATGTTCATCTCCAGCCTGTATGGCCCGACAGTGCCACTGTTATCTGGCTTATCATCTGCGTCACGATATTCCGGCCCTCTCACAATTAGGCGCTGAACGCTGTTTTCGGATCTTCCCTTTATGATCTGCCGTTTAATCGCGCTCGATTTAGATGGCACATTGCTTAACAGCAAGAAGATGATATTCCCAGCGTCTGTTTCGGCACTGCAAAGTGCGCAACAGGCAGGCGTGAAGATTATTCTCGCCACCGGGCGTTCGCACAGCGAAGCCTTGCCTTATTACCAACAATTGCAATTAACCGAGCCGATGATCTGCTGTAACGGCAGTTATCTTTATCATCCGCACCTGCGGCAAATATTGCATCCGCTGGTGCTGGATATCCACAAGGTGGAACAGCTACGACTCTGGTTTTCACAACAGGCATTGCAGCCACATATTTATACGTATGATGATTTTGTTTTGCTGATTAGCCTGATACACCGCAAGGCCTCGTTATTGCGCCAGGCAGAGGAATTTGCCCGGCAAGAATTATCGCTGAACTGTAGTTGGTCCTGGCATCATCAACTGGATATTACCCAGGCGGGGTGCGATAAAAGCAAAAGTCTGGCCTGGTATGCACAGCAGCAAAATATCGCTCTGGAGGACATTATGGCGTTTGGCGATAACGATAATGATGCAGGGATGTTGAAGATGGCTGGGAAAGGTATCGCAATGGGCAATGGCAGCTCGCTGACAAAAGCCAGCGCCAGCCGCGTTATTGGTCACAACAACACCGACGCGATTGCGGATTTTCTTTATGCACAGGGGTTCAGATAATGCCTGATGCGATGCTGGCGCATCTTATCAGGCCTACAAAAGCAAAAAAACCTGCCATCGCTGGCAGGTTTTTCACGACTAAAAAGAGAAATTAATCTTCTTTCGGACCACGGTTAGCGCGGCGACGATCGTTTTCCGTCAGGTGACGTTTACGAATACGGATAGAGGTCGGAGTGACTTCTACCAGTTCGTCATCATCGATGAACTCCAGTGCTTGTTCCAGAGTCATGCGGATAGGCGGAACCAGAACAACGGCTTCATCAGTACCGGAAGCACGCATGTTGGTCAGTTTCTTACCGGTCAGGCAGTTTACAGTCAGGTCGTTAGAGCGGCTGTGAATACCGATAATCTGACCTTCATAAACTTCTGCACCGTGACCGAGGAACAGCTTACCGCGATCCTGCAGACCGAACAGCGCGAACGCTACCGCTTTACCCTGACCGTTAGAGATCAGTACGCCGTTCTGACGCTGACCCACTTCACCCGGACGCACATCGTCGTAGTGGCTGAAGGTGGAGTACAGCAGACCAGTACCGGAAGTCATGGTCATGAACTCTGAACGGAAGCCAATCAGACCACGGCTTGGGATCACGTAGTCGAGACGTACGCGGCCTTTACCGTCTGGATTCATGTTTTTCAGCTCGCCTTTACGTTCGCCCAGCGCCTGCATTACAGAACCCTGATGCTGTTCTTCAACGTCCAGAGTCACGTTTTCGAACGGCTCTTGTTTACGACCGTCGATTTCACGGAAGATGACTTTCGGACGGGATACCGCCAGTTCGAAACCTTCACGACGCATGTTTTCGATAAGAACAGACAGGTGCAGTTCGCCACGACCAGAAACGCGGAACGCATCGGCGTCTTCGGTTTCTTCTACGCGCAGCGCAACGTTGTGTACCAGTTCTTTGTTCAGACGATCCAGAATCTGACGAGACGTTACGAACTTACCTTCTTTACCGCAGAACGGAGAGGTGTTAACGCAGAAGAACATAGAAACGGTCGGCTCATCAACGGAGAGTGCCGGCAGCGCTTCAACGTTTTGCGTGTCGCAAACGGTGTCAGAAATGTTCAGTTCACCAAGGCCAGTGATTGCCACGATATCGCCAGCTTCCGCCAGATCGGTTTCGATACGTTCCAGACCAAGGTGGCCCAGCACTTTACCAACTTTCGCGTTACGGGTTTTGCCTTCACTATCGATGATAGTAACCTGCTGGTTCGGCTTCACTTTACCGCGCTTGATGCGACCAATGCCGATAACACCAACATAGCTGTTGTAATCGAGCTGAGAAATCTGCATCTGGAACGGACCGTCAAGGTCTACGTCCGGTGCAGGAACGTGGTCGATAATCGCCTGATACAGCGGGGTCATGTCTTCCGCCATATTTTCGTGGTCCAGACCCGCGATACCGTTCAGCGCAGAAGCATAAACGATCGGGAAGTCCAGTTGCTCGTCGGTCGCATCGAGGTTAACGAACAGGTCGAATACCTGATCAACAACCCAGTCAGGACGCGCGCCAGGGCGGTCAACTTTGTTGATTACCACAATCGGCTTCAGGCCGTAAGCAAACGCTTTTTTGGTTACGAAGCGCGTTTGCGGCATCGGGCCGTCAAATGCGTCAACCACCAGCAGCACTGAATCTACCATGGACATTACACGTTCAACTTCACCACCGAAGTCGGCGTGCCCCGGGGTATCAACGATGTTGATACGGTAATCATTCCATTTGATAGCGGTGTTTTTCGCGAGGATGGTAATCCCACGCTCTTTCTCCAAATCGTTGGAGTCCATCACGCGCTCTTGGGTTTCGGCACGAGAGTCGAACGTACCGGATTGTTGGAGCAGCTTATCTACCAGGGTGGTTTTACCATGGTCGACGTGCGCGATGATGGCGATGTTACGCAATTTTTCGATCACAACTTTGCCTCAGGCATTAGAAATAGCGCGTTATTGTACACGGATTAATCGCACTACAAAACAGGATCACAAACATCCTCCGCAAACAAGTATTGCAGAGTCCCTTTGTGATCGCTTTCACGGAGCATAAAAAGGGTTATCCAAAGGTCATTGCACCAACATGGTGCTTAATGTTTCCATTGAAGCACTATATTGGTGCAACATTCGCATCATGGTGCAGCCCTTTTGCACGATGGTAAGCATGATAACGCCTTTTAGGGGCAATTTAAAAGTTGGCACAGATTTCGCTTTATCTTTTTTACGGCGACACGGCCCAATTAATTGCAGATTTCGTTACCACGACGACAATGACCAATCCAGGAGAGTTAAAGTATGTCCGCTGAACACGTACTGACGATGCTGAACGAGCACGAAGTGAAGTTTGTTGATTTGCGCTTCACCGACACCAAAGGTAAAGAACAGCACGTCACTATCCCTGCTCATCAGGTGAATGCTGAATTCTTCGAAGAAGGCAAAATGTTTGACGGCTCCTCGATTGGCGGCTGGAAAGGCATTAACGAATCCGACATGGTGCTGATGCCAGACGCATCCACCGCAGTGATTGACCCGTTCTTCGCGGACTCTACCCTGATTATCCGTTGCGATATCCTCGAACCAGGCACTCTGCAAGGCTATGACCGTGACCCACGCTCTATTGCTAAGCGCGCTGAAGATTACCTGCGTTCCACTGGCATTGCCGACACTGTACTGTTCGGGCCAGAGCCAGAATTCTTCCTGTTCGATGATATTCGTTTCGGCTCTTCTATCTCCGGTTCTCACGTCGCTATCGACGATATCGAAGGCGCATGGAACTCTTCCACCCAATATGAAGGTGGTAACAAAGGTCACCGTCCTGCAGTGAAAGGCGGTTACTTCCCGGTTCCGCCGGTAGACTCTGCTCAGGACATCCGTTCTGAAATGTGTCTGGTAATGGAACAGATGGGCTTGGTGGTTGAAGCACATCACCACGAAGTGGCAACCGCAGGTCAGAACGAAGTGGCAACCCGCTTCAATACCATGACCAAAAAAGCCGACGAAATTCAGATCTACAAATATGTCGTCCACAACGTGGCGCATCGTTTCGGTAAAACGGCGACCTTTATGCCGAAACCGATGTTCGGTGATAACGGCTCCGGTATGCACTGCCACATGTCACTGTCTAAAAACGGTGTCAACCTGTTCGCGGGCGACAAATACGCTGGTCTGTCTGAGCAGGCGTTGTACTACATTGGCGGTGTAATCAAACACGCGAAAGCGATTAACGCGCTGGCAAACCCGACCACCAACTCTTACAAGCGACTGGTTCCGGGCTACGAAGCACCGGTAATGCTGGCTTACTCTGCGCGTAACCGGTCTGCATCTATCCGTATTCCGGTGGTATCTTCTCCGAAAGCGCGTCGTATCGAAGTGCGTTTCCCGGACCCGGCAGCTAACCCGTACCTGTGCTTTGCTGCCCTGCTGATGGCGGGTCTGGATGGCATCAAGAACAAGATCCACCCGGGCGAAGCAATGGACAAAAACCTGTATGACCTGCCGCCAGAAGAAGCGAAAGAGATCCCGCAGGTTGCAGGCTCTCTGGAAGAAGCACTGAACGAGCTGGATCTGGACCGCGAATTCCTGAAAGCCGGTGGCGTGTTCACTGATGAAGCGATCGATGCGTACATCGCTCTGCGTCGCGAAGAAGATGACCGCGTACGTATGACTCCGCACCCGGTAGAGTTTGAGCTGTACTACAGCGTCTAATAGTTGAAGTAGTCATACCCGGCGCACAAACGCCGGGGTTTTAGTTGCCGTGGAAATTTCAGCCCATCTCTGCATGGGCTTTTTTCTCCGTAACTTCTCTGATGCTTCGCGCTTTTTATCCGTAAAAAGCTATAATGCACTAAAATGGTGCAACCTGTTCAGGAGACTGCTTTATGGCAACAGGCACGCAGCCCGATGCTGGGCAGATCCTCAACTCTCTGATTAACAGTATTTTGTTAATTGACGACAACCTGGCGATCCATTACGCCAACCCCGCCGCGCAACAACTGCTCGCCCAAAGTTCCCGTAAATTGTTTGGTACGCCGTTACCGGAACTGTTGAGCTACTTCTCGCTAAATATCGGTCTGATGCAAGAAAGTCTGGAGGCGGGGCAAGGTTTTACCGATAACGAAGTGACGCTGGTGATTGACGGGCGCTCGCATATTCTTTCTGTGACGGCCCAGCGTATGCCGGACGGCATGATCCTGCTGGAGATGACACCGATGGATAACCAGCGTCGCTTAAGCCAGGAGCAGCTACAGCACGCCCAGCAAGTTGCTGCCCGCGATTTGGTCCGCGGCCTGGCACATGAGATCAAAAATCCACTTGGCGGCTTACGAGGTGCGGCGCAGTTACTCAGCAAAGCGTTGCCCGATCCGTCTCTGCTGGAATATACCAAAGTGATTATCGAGCAGGCGGACAGACTGCGAAATCTGGTCGACCGTCTGTTGGGGCCGCAACTACCAGGCACACACGTCACCGAAAGCATTCACAAAGTGGCAGAGCGCGTGGTGACGCTGGTGTCGATGGAATTACCGAACAATGTACGGTTGATTCGTGATTACGACCCCAGCCTGCCAGAACTGGCGCACGATCCGGATCAGATTGAGCAAGTACTGCTGAATATTGTGCGCAATGCGTTACAAGCGCTGGGGCCGGAGGGCGGTGAAATTATTCTGCGTACCCGCACCGCGTTTCAACTGACCTTGCATGGCGAACGCTATCGGCTGGCAGCACGAATTGATGTGGAAGATAACGGGCCTGGTATTCCGCCCCATTTGCAGGATACGCTGTTTTATCCGATGGTCAGCGGTCGCGAAGGCGGCACCGGGCTTGGTTTATCCATTGCCCGTAACTTGATTGATCAGCATTCAGGCAAAATTGAATTTACCAGTTGGCCGGGTCATACCGAGTTCTCGGTTTACCTGCCTATCAGGAAATAAAGGTGACGTTTATGCAACGAGGGATAGTCTGGGTAGTCGATGACGATAGTTCCATCCGTTGGGTGCTTGAACGTGCGCTCGCTGGAGCGGGTTTAACCTGCACGGCATTTGAGAACGGTGCCGAAGTGCTGGAGGCGCTGGCAAGCAAAACGCCGGATGTACTGCTTTCAGATATCCGTATGCCCGGAATGGACGGGCTGGCGTTGCTCAAGCAAATTAAACAGCGTCATCCGATGCTTCCGGTCATCATTATGACCGCACATTCCGATCTGGATGCCGCCGTTAGCGCCTATCAACAAGGGGCGTTTGATTATCTGCCCAAACCGTTTGATATCGACGAAGCCGTGGCGCTGGTTGAGCGAGCCATCAGCCATTACCAGGAACAGCAGCAACCGCGCAATATTCAGCTTAACGGACCAACAACCGATATTATTGGCGAAGCGCCTGCCATGCAGGATGTGTTCCGTATTATTGGCCGTCTCTCACGTTCTTCTATTAGCGTGTTGATCAATGGCGAATCCGGCACAGGTAAAGAGCTGGTCGCTCATGCCCTGCATCGCCATAGCCCGCGCGCCAAAGCGCCGTTTATCGCGCTGAATATGGCGGCTATCCCGAAAGATTTGATCGAATCAGAACTGTTTGGTCACGAGAAAGGCGCGTTTACCGGTGCCAATACCGTTCGTCAGGGCCGTTTTGAACAGGCCGATGGGGGCACGTTATTCCTTGATGAAATTGGCGATATGCCGCTGGATGTGCAGACACGGTTACTGCGCGTGCTGGCAGACGGTCAGTTTTACCGCGTTGGCGGCTATGCGCCGGTGAAAGTGGATGTGCGTATTATCGCTGCGACTCACCAGAACCTGGAACTGCGTGTGCAGGAAGGCAAGTTCCGTGAGGATCTGTTCCACCGCCTGAACGTTATCCGTGTTCATCTGCCGCCACTGCGCGAGCGTCGGGAGGATATTCCCCGTCTGGCACGTCATTTTCTGCAAGTTGCCGCGCGTGAGCTGGGTGTAGAAGCGAAGTTACTGCACCCGGAGACAGAAGCCGCCCTGACGCGTCTTGCATGGCCGGGGAACGTGCGTCAGCTAGAAAATACCTGCCGCTGGCTAACGGTGATGGCCGCCGGACAGGAAGTGTTGATTCAGGATTTGCCTGGCGAACTGTTTGAATCAACCGTAGCGGAAAGCCCTTCCACAATGCAGCCGGACAGTTGGGCAACGCTGTTAGCGCAATGGGCCGATCGGGCGCTGCGTTCCGGTCATCAAAACTTACTTTCTGAAGCGCAACCTGAGCTGGAGCGGACATTGCTGACCACCGCGTTGCGACATACGCAGGGGCATAAACAAGAAGCGGCAAGACTGCTTGGTTGGGGACGTAACACACTGACACGTAAGTTAAAAGAGTTGGGAATGGAGTGACTCAGGCTTGCTGTGTAAAGATTGATTATTGAGCGCAAATTGCTGTTATTTTGCGCTTTACTGTTCCGATAAGTTCAGTATGATCTTGCCCGGAAAACGGGGAGAGTCATTATGTTAGAATCAATAATTAATCTGCTATCGAGTGGCGCAGTTAGCAGCCACGCGCCGCAAACTGCCGTTGCTGCCGTGCTGTGTGCCGCGATGATTGGGCTGTTTAGCTGAAACTCGTTGTTCATGCCGGATGCGGCGTGAACGCTTTATCCGGCATACAAAAACAGGTTTTGTTGGCCTGATAAGCGTAGCGCATCAGGCAGTTTTGTTCTCAGTCAATTGATGGCGCTTTCGTTTATCACCGTTGTGAACGAAGCGCCATTCAACATTTAAATCACCCGCGAGAACTGCTGCATTCGCGCTTTCTGGCGCAAATAAGTATCAAAGCACATGCAAATGTTGCGGATCAGCAAACGACCTTTCGCTGTCACCTGAATTCCCTTCTCATCGACATCCACCAGCCCGTCTTTTGCTAATGGGGCGAGCAGCTTGAGGTCTTCCGCAAAATAATCAGCGAAGTTTAAATCCCACTGCTGTTCAACGGGGGCGTAATCCAGACGGAAGTTGCAGATCAGCGACTTAATTACATCACGGCGAATACAGTCATCGCGCGTTAACGCAATACCGCGCCACAGCGCATTGCCTTGCTCATCTACCTGCTGATAGTAACGCTTCAGCTCTTTCTGGTTCTGCGCATAGCAATCGCCAATCATACTGATGGCAGAGACGCCCATTCCCAACAGATCGGTATCGCCCTGGGTGGTGTAACCCTGGAAGTTGCGATGCAGCACGCCTTCACGCTGGGCCTCCGCCAGCTCATCATCCGGGCGGGCAAAGTGATCCATACCAATGAACTGATAGCCCGATTGCGTCAGGAAGGCGATGGTTTCCTGCAGGATATCCAGTTTTTGCTGCGGACTCGGCAGGTCAGCATCTTTGATTTTACGTTGAGCAGCAAAAATGGTCGGCAGATGCGCGTAGTTAAAGACGCTCAGACGATCAGGGTTCAGTTCCGCCACGCGTTTCAGGGTAAAAGCGAAACTCTCCGGCGTCTGTTTCGGCAGGCCGTAAATGAGGTCAATGTTGGTGGAGGTAAAGCCGATCTCACGCGCATGGTTAAGCAGAGCAAAGATGAACTCTTCATCCTGCTCACGGTTGACCAGACGTTGCACTTCTTTGTTGAAGTCCTGCACACCCATGCTCAGGCGGTTAAAGCCTTCGGCACGTAAATGATCGAGAACATCCAGTTCAATTTCACGCGGATCAACTTCGATCGAGATTTCCGCATCAGTATTAAACTGGAAGTTTTCCCGCAACAGATTCATCAGACGGCTAATTTGCGCTTTGTTCAGGTACGTCGGCGTACCGCCACCCCAGTGCAACTGGCTGACTTTACGTCCGGCAAACAGTGGCGCACGATGAACGATTTCTTGCTCCAGCGCGTCCAGGTATTGGTCGGCTTTATGCTGCTGGCGAGTCACAATTTTATTGCAGCCACAGAAATAGCAAAGCTTGTGGCAGAACGGGATATGCACGTAGAGAGATAAGGGACGCTCAGGGTAGCGCGCCACGGCTTGTAAAAACGCCTGTTCACCGAAGTCTTCTGAAAACTCCAGCGCGGTCGGGTACGAGGTGTATCGTGGCCCGGAATAGTTATATTTCTGGATCAGGGCCAGGTCCCAGTCGATTTGCTGTACAGACATGCTCACTCCTTCCGATGGCGTCTCTGGCGGCTACGGCGTACCGGCTGATGTCCGTTTTGGGTCATCAACCGGTTGCGCAGCCACTTTTGTCGCCGCGACAACCGCTGTAGTTTAACGAATAACCACACCAGATAACATATAACCGGAAGGGTTATCAGCAGAACGGGAAGGCCCACAGTGGCAACCCGTTAGTTGCCTCGCAACAGACGCATCATGTCTTCTTGCTTCTCGTCTTCTTCCTCTTCTTCATCGTCGTCATAAGAGAGTCCGAGTTTCTGCATCAGCTCATCAATTCGATCCAGTTTAGCATCAACCCAGGATTGCTCTTCGGCACTCAGGGTTTCGCCCGCTTCCAGACGTTCCAGCAGCGCATCCAGACGCTCATCCGTTTCCAGTAACTCCAACTCCGCCTGCGGTGAAAGCATAGGTTTCTCACTCTTCGGTTTGTGCTGTTTGGTGACTTTTTCAGTCACACCCAATGGAATAGGGGTTTTACTGCCAATGCGTGGATCTTTCGGTGCGTTCTGGCCTTTACTGCCCGATGTAGCGCTACCGCCCGCTGCACGACTGCCTGGCGCATGACCACGACGTTTTTTCTGACGCTTGCGGTCACGAGCTTCCTGATCCAGCTCTTCGCGTGTTTTTCGACGCGCTTTTGCGTGACCTTTGCTGCGTGAGTTTGAAGATGATGGTTTCATAATAGTTCGTCTTTTAGCCGTTTTATTCAGTATAGATTTGCGGCGGAATCTAACAGAAAGCAAGCAAAGAAAAAAGGCGACAGATTACTCTGTCGCCTTTTTTCCTGACTCATAACCCTTAACGGGTCTTACAATCCTTGCAGGCCGCCAACACACCCTGTTTTTCCATTAGCCAGAACATTCCGTGTTGATTCCATTTCCGTTTAATTACGTCTCCGGACGTTTGTCTTCCTGACAATCCTCTGTCTTCGCCTCCTGGCGCTCCTGACCCTCATCCTGAGTCATCTTCCTGTTAGCGTCCTCGCTCTATGGGTGCTACTTTACGCTTCTGCACCAAACAAACAATAAACTATCATCAGTATTTACTCATTTTCAGATTATTGTATAAAACTAATCACCTGATTTCTTTGACCTATTTGACATGCATCGCAGAATTTTCTCTACGATTTCGCATAAAAATGATCGGCAATGTCTCACAAAGCATATGGTTTTTACTTACACCACTCCCCCGAAAAATCCGTCTTTTATTGTGGTTCAGGTATAATCGCCGCAACGCTTTGACTGATGGAGACGACCGCTTTGACTAATTTGAATTACCAACAGACGCATTTTGTGATGAGTGCGCCTGATATTCGCCACTTACCTTCCGATACCGGAATCGAAGTGGCTTTTGCAGGCCGTTCCAACGCAGGGAAATCCAGCGCGCTGAACACGCTGACTAACCAGAAAAGCCTGGCGCGTACCTCGAAAACGCCAGGACGCACCCAGCTTATCAACCTGTTTGAAGTGGCTGACGGCAAACGTCTGGTCGATTTGCCGGGCTATGGCTACGCAGAAGTTCCGGAAGAGATGAAGCGTAAATGGCAGCGCGCATTAGGGGAATACCTGGAAAAACGTCAGAGCCTGCAAGGCCTGGTGGTACTGATGGATATTCGCCATCCGCTGAAAGATCTGGATCAGCAGATGATTGAGTGGGCGGTAGACAGCAATATCGCCGTGTTGGTGCTACTGACCAAAGCGGACAAACTGGCAAGCGGTGCACGTAAAGCGCAATTGAATATGGTGCGTGAAGCGGTGCTGGCGTTTAACGGTGATGTGCAGGTAGAGACATTCTCTTCTCTGAAGAAGCAAGGTGTGGATAAGCTGCGTCAGAAGCTGGATACCTGGTTTAGCGAGATGCAGCCTGTCGAAGAGGCGCAGAGCGGCGAATAATTTTCTTGCCCTTGTGCTGGTGCCGGATGCGGTATAAACGCCTTATCCGGCCTTTAAAGTGAAGAAAATTCAATAAGTTGTTATTCACAATAAACCTGATACGCGTAGCGAATCAGACAATACAGATATTTTCTTTCGTGCAATAAAAAACGCCCCAGTCATTACTGACTGGGGCGGCTAAAAAATTCAGCCAAATCCGATTACGTGAAGTAAAAGGTCTGAAAGATAGAACATCTTACCTCTGTACCCTACGCGAGTAACTTTACTCTTTTTTGTTCAGTTCAGAAAGCACTTTTTGTAATTTTTTTTCAGTTGTTGCATAGGAATTTCTAATAGTCATCACAAAATGTGGCGAGTTATGTTGCTTACTTACGAAAAAAAGGCTTGCTCAGGCGAATCTTAGTGCGCCTGATCCCAGTTTTCGCCACTTCCCACTTCCACCAGCAACGGCACATCCAGACGGGTACAGTTTTCCATCAACTGATGGATTTTCTTCGCTACCACATCGAGATCATCTTTATGAACTTCAAACACCAGTTCATCGTGTACCTGCATAATCATACGCACACGCGGTTGCTCGGCCTGGAGCCATGCATCAACGGCAATCATCGCCCGCTTGATGATATCGGCCGCGGTGCCCTGCATTGGCGCGTTAATTGCTGCACGTTCTGCCGCGGCACGGCGCGCACCATTGCTGGACTTAATATCCGGCAAATAGAGGCGGCGTCCGTCCAGCGTTTCAACGTAACCCTGTTCTTTCGCCTGGGCGCGGGTGCGTTCCATATACTCCAACACGCCTGGATAGCGTTCAAAGTAGAGATCCATGTACTTCTGCGCTTCTTTACGCGGAATGTTCAACTGGCGCGCCAGACCGAAAGCACTCATGCCGTAAATCAGGCCAAAGTTGATCGCTTTCGCGCTACGACGTTGTTCGCTGGTGACGGTTTCCAGTGGCAAACCAAACACTTCTGCAGCCGTTGCCCGGTGGATATCTTTTCCTTCTGCGAAGGCGGTCAGCAAGCCTTTATCACGTGAGAGATGCGCCATAATGCGCAGTTCAATCTGCGAGTAGTCCGCAGAAACAATCACGTAATCCTCTGGCGCAATAAACGCCTGACGAATACGGCGACCTTCTTCGTTACGCACCGGAATGTTTTGCAAGTTAGGATCGGTTGACGACAAGCGCCCTGTCGCAGTCACCGCCTGGTGATAAGAAGTATGCACGCGCCCGGTTTTCGGGTTGATCATCAGCGGCAGCTTGTCGGTGTAAGTCGATTTCAACTTCGCCAGACCGCGGTACTCCAGAATCACTTTCGGCAATGGATAGTCCAGTGCCAGCTCTTCCAGCACCTCTTCCGACGTTGACGGCGCACCACCCGGTGTTTTCTTCAGCGGTTTAATCCCCTGTTTTTCAAACAGAATGGTTTGTAACTGCTTGGTGGAAGAAAGATTAAATTCTTCACCAGCAATTTCATGCGCTTTCTTTTCCAGCTCCGCGAGACGCAGAGTGAGTTCTTCTGAATGATTGTGCAGAACTTTCGGATCGATCTTCACACCGTTACGTTCAATGCGCGAAAGCACCGGCACCAGAGGCATTTCGATGTTTTCAAAGACGTTCAACGGTCCTTTTTGTTTTTGCAGATCCGGCCACATTTTCAGATGCAACTGCAAGGTGACATCCGCATCTTCGGCGGCATAGCGTCCGGCCTCTTCCAGAGCAATCTGGTTAAAAGTCAGTTGATTTTTACCTTTACCGGCAATCTCTTCAAAAGTAATGGTTTTGTGCTTCAGCCAACGGTCCGCAAGGCTGTCCATGTCGTGACGCCCGGCAACACTGTTGAGAATGTAGGACTCCAGCATGGTATCAAAGGCAATTCCACGCAGCTCAATACCGTAGTTCGCCAGAATGCCGCGATCGTATTTCAGATTTTGCCCAACCTTCAGCGCCTTCTCATCTTCCAGCAGTGGTTTCAGCAGTTCGAGGGCGCGCTCGCGAGAGATCTGGTCGGGAGCATCGAGATAATCATGAGCAACCGGTACATACGCCGCCACACCTGGCTCGATGGCGAAAGATAGCCCCACCAGGTTGGCAGAGACGTTATCGAGGCTGTCGGTTTCGGTGTCAAAAGCAAATACCGGCGCTTTTTCCAGCTTCGTAATCCATTCTTTCAGCGTATTTTCATCAAGGATGGTGACGTAATTGTCGTAAGAAATCACCGTCGCAGTCACTTCCGGCATTTCGTCGACAACAATGGTTTCCTGCGACTTTGTGGCCGGTTTCGCCCCTTTGGCCTGTAACCACTTGCCTGCTTCAACATCGGCAACCCAGCGTTTGAATTCATACTTTTTAAACAGCCCTAACAACTCTTCAGCCGCCGGTTGCTGCACTTCCAGTTGTTCACAGGTCAGCTCCAGCTCAACATCAGTTTTAATCGTCGCTAACTGGTAAGAAAGATATGCTACCTCTTTATTTTGCTCGAGCTTCGCCGCCATTGTTTTCGCACCGCGGAAGCTTAGGCCAGCAATTTTTTCCGGCTCAGCATACAGCGTATCCAGCCCACCAAGACCTTGCAGCAGTGCCTGCGCGGTTTTTTCACCCACGCCCGGTACGCCAGGGATGTTATCTGAAGAGTCGCCCATCAGCGCGAGGAAGTCGATAATCAGTTCCGGCGGTACACCGTACTTATTCACGACCTCTTCCGGGCCAAGGATCGTATTCGTCATGGTATTGATGAGTGTGATATTTGGCGTTACCAGTTGCGCCATATCTTTATCACCGGTGCTGATCAGTACCGGGCGACCGGCTTTTTCTGCTTCGCGTGCCAGAGTGCCGATAACATCGTCTGCTTCTACGCCAGAAACGGCCAGCAGCGGCAAGCCCATCGCTTTAACCATCGCATGCAGAGGCTCGATTTGCACTCGTAGATCATCCGGCATTGGCGGGCGATGTGATTTGTAATGTTCAAACAGTTCATCACGAAAGGTTTTTCCCTTGGCGTCAAAGACCACCGCTGCATGCGTCGGTTTATATTGCAAGATCAGACTGCGCAGCATGTTGAGGACACCATACATCGCACCGGTCGGCTCGCCTGCGCTGTTGGTCAGCGGCGGAAACGCGTGATATGCGCGATAAAGATAAGATGAACCATCTACAAGGATAAGTGGGTTTTGGGGGATCTGAACCATAATGTCCGTGCCTGTTTATCAGATTATGGGTAAAGGATGCCACAGACGGGATAAAAACATGAGTTTTTCACCGCTTTTCGTGAAAATCTTTTGTAGATCTTCTGGATCGCTCGCTAATCCCCATGTGGATAACTTTGTGCATAAATTATTTACATCGCTTTTAATTTATTCTCATGCTTTTTACAGCATAATATTTATCGTTTACTTTCATGAAGTTAAAAATATCCCCTCAATGAACAATTGAGAAAAAGGGATTTTTTATAATGTGGATAGATATGATTTATTTTTCTATTTAAGGATCATCCGTTATTTGGATCGTTTTCTGCTAAAATCTGCGCCTTGCGCTTCTTTCGCGCACTGTCTATGGCTAACTTTTTGAATAAATTAATTATGACGAGAATACTCGCTACGATAACCCTTTTGCTGAGTATCGTATTGACCATTTTGGTCACCATTTTTTGTTCTGTCCCGATCATCATTGCCGGGATCGTAAAACTGTTGTTACCTGTACCAGTAATTTGGCGAAAGGTTTCACGCTTTTGTGATTTTATGATGTATTGCTGGTGTGAAGGATTGGCGTGTTTGCTGCACCTTAACCCACACCTGCAATGGGAAGTTCACGGGCTGGAGGGGTTAAGTAAAAAGAACTGGTATCTACTTATTTGTAATCATCGTAGCTGGGCAGATATTGTCGTACTGTGCGTGCTGTTTCGTAAGCACATTCCGATGAATAAATATTTCCTCAAACAGCAACTTGCCTGGGTGCCTTTTCTTGGCCTGGCGTGTTGGGCACTGGATATGCCGTTTATGAAGCGTTATTCCCGCGCTTATTTATTACGTCATCCGGAGCGGCGTGGTAAAGATGTTGAAACCACTCGGCGCTCATGCGAGAAGTTTCGTCGGCATCCCACCACTATTGTGAATTTTGTTGAAGGCTCCCGTTTCACGCAAGAGAAACATCAAAAAACCCATTCGGCATTTCAAAATCTTCTGCCGCCAAAAGCTGCCGGTATTGCGATGGCACTGAATGTGCTGGGTAAACAATTCGATAAATTACTCAACGTTACGCTGTGTTATCCGGACAATAATCGCCAACCATTCTTCGATATGTTAAGTGGCAAACTGACACGAATTGTCGTGCATGTGGATTTACAGCCCATTGCTGAAGAGTTGCATGGCGACTATATCAATGACAAAGGTTTTAAACGCCATTTTCAGCAGTGGCTGAACTCACTGTGGCAGGAAAAAGACCGGCTTCTGACATCTCTGATGTCATCACAGCATCAGAATAAGTAAATTTTACTCGCCTCTGAATTAGCAGAGGCGAGGCATCATTTTAATGAATAAAACGCCCTGCACGAGACATAAATTCTTCTTCACTCATCTCCTGCCCATTGAAAACAACTTTACCTGGCATATAACGCAGTTGCAGTGAGGCGATATTGTTATCAATGGTGATTAACTGAAACATCTTACCTAACGCCATCATTCCGCTAATTTGTTTATCAGCCCGCCTCTGGGCTTTTTCAGCATCCATTCCTTCAGATAAATTAATTTGCTTTGATATTTCAGTGACGACATTAAGCGGTAAAGTCACGTCAAAATTGAGTGATTTAATATCTTTATTTGTGGCCGATGATGATTTAGCAGGATCAGCAATACTGATATCCAGATTAGCGTTAAGTTCTCCGACTGTATTTTTCCAACTAATCGGTAATTTAATAACCGGTTCACTTTTTTGTAATAGCGGTAAAGACTCTTTGAACAACGCAGCATTCACTTCTTCTTGCGCATTTTGATCGTTAGCTAACTCAGGGTGTGCTGCATACTGCTTCTTCATCGCAATATTGTACTGAATGATAAATTGACGAACTGCCGTTGGGTCGATAGATTCAGCAATCAGCGACCATTGACCACTACCTAGCGCCTGATTTCCTTTGGTTAATTTCTCAATACCATAAGTCAGATTAGCATTGATAAAGTCTTTATCTTTAACACGCTCAAGCGTTGTCCTGGCTATGAATGCATCAATTTTGGCAACCTCTTCACCACGATTGATAATGCTGACCTGATTAAATTTTGACTCATTTTCACCAATCGGAAATTTATTTCCTTCCAGTCTTGTCAGGGAGTTCACAGTAAAGGTTTTTGCTATTACTTTATTCATCGGCGATAAGTTCAGAGTGATATCTTCGACTTTTCCTTCAATATTCAGGTTAGACAATGAACTATTATCGCCGCTAAAAGTAAACTGGCCCTCACCAAAGGATACCTGACCATACTCTGCAGGAGCAACATCTAATATCGTAGAGAATGAGCCACCAAATGCGAATCGCAATGATGCTTCGACGGGCGATTTATCTTTCGCAGCGATAAATAGCGACTGTGTCAGTTCATTATTCACTAATTTCACTTTTGCAGCCGCCAGAGCAGGGATGACATTACCATGCATTAACATCGTGATGGGAAACGGGCCGTGCTCAACATCCACATCAAATGCAACTTTCTGGCCTGGTTTGATATTGAGATCTGGAGCTCCGTTATCAAATGTAATTAGCATTTGAAAATGGGAATTAAAAAAACCTTTTCCAAAGTTTTCATAGCTTGCCGTCATCTCGTAGGCATGTTCACCTTTCTTTTTCCCATCGTTAAAATCTTTAATAAATTTTTCGACACCCGGCTGAATTTGCGTGCCAGTGTACCATGTACCACCACTCCAGATAACGGCTAACGCAATAATTACACCCGTAGCTGACTTACGTATCATATAGATATTCCCTGATAAAACAGCAAAAGTTTGAATATCCACTTATGATGAAATAATGTCCAGCAACTGGACGCATTATCAGAAAGTATTTATATTTATTTAAAAATAAAAAAGCCCGCGAGTATTCACGGGCCTTATGTAATTCACAATGAATTATTTTTTCTCAGACAGATATTTCACTGTGTCAGCATATTGCTGAACAAAAACATCCATATTGCTGGTATCCATACCCTGCGGGTTCAACTGATATTTACCGTTAACAAACATCGCCGGAACGCCACGCAATTGCACATCTGCGGCCGCTTTTTCTTGCTGTGCGACCAGAGATTTAACGACAAAACTGTTCCACGCCGCGTCGTACTCTTCACCTTTAATACCTGCGTTGATAAATACATCGCGGATATCAGATGCAGAGCGAATGGTCTGAGTTTTCTGTACGCCTTCAAACAGCGGAACAGTAACTTTGTCTTCTACACCCAGCGCCATCGCCACTGCCCAGGCCTGAGTCAGATCTTTGCCCAGGTCTCCACCCATGAAGTTGACGTGGTATTTGGTCATCTTCACGCCTTCCGGCAGTTTTTTCTTCACGTTATCAGAAATATGCAGAACTTCTTCAAACTGATAGCAGTGCGGGCAGAAGAAAGAGAAAAACTCCAGCACTTGCGGCGCGCCAGCAACCGGTTTTTCCAGGGTGGTGTACTGTTTACCATCTTCATACTGCGCCGCCGATGCGCTAAACGCTAAAACCAAACCAGCCAGCGCCAGCCAAATCTTTTTCATTGTCTACTCTCTCCGATTAATACATAGGTGTTAATTGTAAAGGGGGTTCTTGTAGAACTTTTACCTGTTCTATAAAAGTCGCCGTCTGTCGCAGCCAGTAATCTTCCCCGGTTAACCACGGGAAATTTTTCGGGAACGCGGGATCAGCCCAACGCCGCATCAGCCAGGCAAGATAATAAACCAAACGCATGGCGCGTAAAGGTTCAATCAGTCCGATTTCAGCGGTGTCGAACTCGCTAAATTCTTCATAAGCTTCAATAATAGTTTCCAATTGCATCCGCTGCTCGGCTTTATCGCCATTGAGTAACATCCACAGATCCTGTACCGCTGGGCCATTGCGCGCATCATCCAGATCGACAAACATCGGACCATCGCGCCAAAGAATATTTCCAGCGTGGCAGTCTCCATGTAGCCGCAGAACGGTGAAATCTTCCCGCCAATGCGCTGTAACAGCGGCAATCAGTTGATCTGTCGCTTTCAGGAATGCGGTCTTCAACCCGGAAGGTATTAGTGTGGCGTCCTCAAACAGCTTACGTGGCTCAGTAAGATATTCATTCAGGCCAATAGTCGGACGATGGATAAAAAGCTGTTTATGCCCCGTCTGGTGCATCCGCCCCAAATAGCGCCCCACCGCTTCCATCTGATCAATATTGTCGGCTTCGAATTGACGACCACCGACGCTTGGAAAAACAGCGTAATAAAATCCCTGATGATTCAATAAAGTTTGACCGTTATAGGCTAACGGCGCGGCGACTGGAACTTCGTCGTTTACCAGTTGTAACGCAAATTGATGTTCTTCGAGGATTTGGTCGGCTGTCCAACGTTCAGGACGATAAAATTTAACGACGAAGCGTCGACGCTCTTCGTCCTGAAATTGATAGACTCGGTTTTCATAGCTGTTAAGTGGGGTAAGACCGGAATCCACCCGGATCCCTTGCTCAAACAGAGCGTCCATGATGGTGTCCGGGTGTAGTGTCTGGAAAGTAAAAGCGCTGTTGTTCATCCCATCATCCGGAAAACATTACGAATGATGAAGGATATCATTTCACGATGATTTTGTTGGTGCCGCTTACAAGCTTTTACTCTTTAATTACGCCACGTGCGCGTAACAGCGCCGTTTTGAAATCTTCTTCATAATCTTTCTGCAAACCCGGGATCACCGCATCTTTTGCGGAATCGCGCATTTTCAGGTGGTAGATTAGAATGTCATCCGTCAAATCCGCCAGTTCGCCGTCAAAACCTGACTCTTTCGCCAATTTCTGCAAAAATTGCAGCAGGTTAAGGTCTGGCTCTTTTTGCCAGGCTGGCTGGAGGAGTTCAATAACTTCATTCAGACGTTTACATTTCATAGTGATGCTCCTTACTCTTGAGACAGACACGTTAGCAGGGTCAATCCCACAATAAAAGAGGCGATATCGGTGAATCTGATGACGACGATAACAGGCGTGGTGCTGGCAGGCGGTAAAGCCCGACGCATGGGCGGCGTAGATAAAGGATTACTTGAATTAAACGGCAAACCGCTGTGGCGGCATGTCGCTGACGCGCTAATGACGCAGTTATCTCACGTTGTGGTTAATGCCAATCGCCATCAGGAAATCTACCAATTAAGCGGTCTGAAAGTAATTGAGGATTCACTGGCAGATTACCCAGGCCCTCTGGCGGGAATGCTTTCAGTAATGCAGCAAGAAGCTGATGAGTGGTTTCTGTTTTGTCCGTGTGATACGCCTTATATCCCCCAGGATTTAGCCTCCCGACTTTATCATCAGCGAAAAGATGCATCTGTAGTGTGGGTCCATGACGGCGAGCGGGATCATCCAACTATTGCCCTGGTAAATCGCACTATTGAGCCATTATTGCAGGAATATCTGCATTCCGGAGAGCGCCGGGTGATGGCCTTTATGAATCTTGCTGGCGGTCATGCTGTTGATTTCAGCGATCGTAAAGAGGCATTTGTTAACGTGAATACACCAGAGGAGCTTGCCCGATGGCAGGAAAGACAATAATCCCTTTACTCGCCTTTGCCGCATGGAGTGGCACCGGCAAAACCACACTGTTAAAAAAACTTATTCCGGTATTGCGCACACGAGAGATCCGTCCGGGTCTTATTAAGCATACGCATCATGATATGGATGTTGATAAGCCGGGCAAAGATAGCTATGAGCTACGCAAGGCCGGAGCGGCACAAACCATCGTTGCCAGCCAGCAGCGTTGGGCTTTGATGACAGAAACCCCAAACGCAGAAGAACTGGATTTGCATTTTCTCGCAAGCCGGATGGATGACTCAAAGCTGGATTTGATTCTGGTTGAAGGGTTCAAACATGAAGAGATCGCGAAGATTGTGCTGTTTCGCGATGGGGCCGGACATCGACCGGAAGAGTTGGTGATAGACAGGCATGTCATTGCTGTGGCCAGCGATATACCGCTTAATGTTGATGTCGCGTTACTGGACATTAATGATATTGAGGGGCTGGCTGATTTTGTTGTTGGGTGGATGAGTCAGCAGGCTGAATAAGCAGGAGTAGGTCGGATAAGACGTGGCAAACGTTGCATCCGGCATTTTTTCCGCACCAGCGCAAAAAGGCCATCCTTACGGATGGCCTTTCGCTTTATTTGATGCCTGGCAGTTCCCTACTCTCGCATGGGGAGGCCCCACACTACCATCGGCGCTACGGCGTTTCACTTCTGAGTTCGGCATGGGGTCAGGTGGGACCACCGCGCTATCTCCGCCAGGCAAA